>JANOWE010000118.1:0-41015 GCA_031417735.1 Betaproteobacteria bacterium | reverse complement strand
TGGTCGGGCGCGCTGCCATAAAGCATGATGCCCGCGCGCACCCAGTCCGACTGCAGCGCCGGTGTGCGCATCGCACCGGGACCCATGTGACGCAGCAGCGCGGCGCTGTTGCTCAGGCTTTGCTCGCCGTCCAGCCCGGCGCAGGCGCCGTTGAACAGCGCGCGCGCGGCCTGAATGCCGCCGCCGGCTGCAAAATCGCTGTCCGCATTCGCGAAGTGGGTCATCAGCGAGATCTCATCCACCTGCGGCAGCGCGTTCAGCCGCACCCAGGCGCTGCGGAAATCGTCTGCCGCAAAGCCCAGCCGGTTCATGCCGCTGTTGAGCTTGAGAAACACCCGGTGCGGCTGCTGTGTCTTGTGACGGGCCAGCCAGTCGATCTGCCGCTCCTGGTGCACCACATGCCACAGGCCCAGGCGCGAGCACAGTTCCAGGTCGCGTGGCTCGAAGCAGCCTTCGAGCAGCAGAATGGGGCCGCGCCAATCCAGCGCACGCAGGCGCTGCGCCTCGGCCAGGTCCAGCAGTGCAAAACCGTCGGCCGCCCGCAATGCCGGAAATACCCGCTCGATGCCATGGCCATAGGCATTGGCCTTGACCACCGCCCACAGTCGCGCGTCAGGCGCATGCTGGCGGGCCCGGGCCAGGTTGTGGGCCAGGGCGTCCAGGTGGACCGCGGCTTCGATCGGGCGGGGCAACGGCACTCCAGGGGTGGGTGGAAGGTGTGCGGATTTTGCCATTTACCCCGGCCGGTCCGCAGCGGCGGGCGGGCCTGCATGCTATAACCGCGCCGCATCGGCACACCTGGGCGTGGGCCGGTGGTCACCCAGATTCCTGCGGCCGGGCTGACGGGCCCTCTACCGTCCACCAAGGCCAACCAGGACAGCGACATCGCAGCGCATGAAAAAGGGCTTCTACACCATCATGTCGGCGCAGTTTTTCAGCTCGCTGGCTGATAACGCGCTGCTAGTGGCTGCCATCGAACTGCTGCGCAGCTCTCAGGCCCCGGCCTGGCAGGTGCCGGCGCTGGCGCCGATGTTTGCGCTGTTCTATGTGGTGCTGGCGCCCTTTGTCGGGGCCTTTGCCGACGCCGTGCCCAAGGGCCGGGTGATGTTCATCGCCAACAGCATCAAGGTGGTGGGCTGTTTGATGATGCTGTTCGGCAGCCACCCGCTGCTGGCCTATGCGGTGGTGGGGCTGGGTGCGGCGGCCTATTCGCCGGCCAAGTACGGCATCCTGACCGAGTTGCTGCCGCCGTCGCAGCTGGTCAAGGCCAATGGCTGGATCGAGGGCCTGACCATCGGCTCGATCATCATGGGCATCCTGGTTGGCGGTCAACTGGTGGGCCCGAAGCTCGCACCCATGCTGCTGGGGTTTGATATGCCCTGGATCGACACCGGCATCGACACCCCGCCCGAAGCGGCGATTGCCTCGATGGTGCCGCTGTACATCGTGGCCGCGCTGTTCAACCTGTACATCCCGCGCACCGAGTCGCCGCTGGTGCCGTTGCGCGGCAACCCGCTGGTGCTGGTGCGCGACTTTTCGCAGTGCAATGCGCGGCTGTGGGCCGACAAGCTGGGTCAGATCTCCTTGGCCACCACCACGCTGCTGTGGGGCGTGTTCGGCAACCTTCGGGTGATCGTGTTTGCCTGGGCGGCGGTGGCGCTGGGCTATGGCACGACGCAGGCCTCCAACCTGGCCGGCGTGGTCATCGTCGGTTCGGTCATCGGCGCGGTGGCGGCGTCTGTCTACATGAAGCTCGACCACGCGGTGGGCGTGATCCCGATGGGCATCGTGGTCGGCGTGCTGATGATCGGGCTGAACCTGGTCACCAATGTCTGGGTGGCCGCGCCATTCCTGATCGTGCTGGGGGCGATGTGCGGCTTTCTGATCGTGCCGATGAACGCGCTGCTGCAGCACCGTGGCCACAATCTGATGGGCGCGGGCCGGTCTATCGCGGTACAGAACTTCAATGAGCAGGCCTGCATCCTGGCGCTGGGCGCGTTCTACACCGGCATGACCCGGGTCGGCCTGTCGGCCTTCGTCGCCATTGCCGTGTTCGGCACCGTGGTGGCCGGCGTGATGGAGCTGATACGGCGCTGGCACATCAGCAACTGCGTGCAGCACCGCGACGAGGTCGAGCGCCTGCTGGCCATCGCCCGTACCGACCGGCATTGAGCGTGGACCTGGCGCGGCATGGCCACTGGGTGGCGGTGGCGGCGCTGCTGTTCAATGCGCTGACCTGGGGTCTGAGCTGGTGGCCGCTGCGCCTGTTCCAGGCCGGCGGCCTCCATCCGCTGTGGCTGACGGCCGCCACCTACAGCCTGGTCTGCGTGGCGTTGCTGCTGTGGCGCCCTGGTGCGGCGCGGCAACTGCTGCGCCGCCGCGCGCTGTGGGTGCTGGTGCTGGCCGCCGGCACCACCAATGCGTGTTTCAACTGGGCGGTGACGATCGGCGATGTGGTGCGCGTCGTGCTGTTGTTCTACCTGATGCCGCTGTGGACCGTGCTGCTGTCGCGACTGCTGCTGGGTGAACGCATAGCCACCGCAGGCGGCCTGCGGGTGCTGTTGGCGCTGGCCGGCGCCGCCGTGGTGCTGTGGCCCGAACGGGGGCTGCTGAGCTTGCAGGGTGCGCCGACCTTGCCGGACGCACTGGCCTTGCTGGGCGGCTTCAGCTTCGCGCTGAACAACGTGATGCTGCGGCGCGAGGCGGCTCAGTCCGGCGCGTCGCGGGCCCTGGCGATGTTTGCCGGCGGCGCGGTGGTCTCGATGCTGCTGGCCTGGCTGCTGCACCGCGCCGGCCTGGTGCCTGCGCCGCCGGTGGCGCCGGGCCCAGGCTTGCTGCTGGCCATTGTGGCCATGGCGCTGTGGTTTTTGCTGGCCAACCTGGCGCTGCAGCAGGGCGCGGCGCAGTTGCCGGCCAACACCACGGCGCTGATCATGGTCAGCGAAGTGGTGTTTGCCAGCGCCAGCGCGGTGGCACTGGATGCGGGCCGCCTTGGCCTGCCCTTGCTGCTGGGCGGTGCCTTGATCCTGGCTGCCGCCTTGCCCTGGCGATGGCGGCGCGCTGCACAGCCGGACTGAGGCCAGGCCTGGGTCTATGGCCTCTGGGTGGCCTACCAGTGGCCCGCCGGCCAGCCCCGGTCGCCGGGCCGTTTGGGGCTGTTGGGTGGCGTGCGCTCGGTGGCGACGAAACCCAGGTGGCTCATCATCGCGTCCAGGGCCTGCGGGTCCAGCGGCTTGCCCAGGTGATGCTGGGCACCAGCCAGCGCGCTGCGAACCTTGTCCACCGGCTCGCTGAAGGCCGAGACGATGGCCACCACCGGCGCTGTGCCCGGCGCATGCGGCATCTGCTGGCAGATGTGCTGGCACAGGGCCAGGCCCTCGTGACCATCGTCGCCGCCCAGGTCAAGGTCGAGAAAGACCAGGCCATAGCGTTGTCGGGCCATCATCGCCAGAGCCTGCGCGGCATTGCGCGCGGTGTCGATGGCCAACGGGTAGGCCTGCAGATGCCGGCTGAGGAAATGCAGCGCAATCTCGCTGTCGTCGACCAGCAGTGCACGCTGCGCCACGGTGGGTCGCATGGTGGCCAGTCGCGCCCGGCGGTGGCGCGCCGCGTCGACCTCGCCGGAACGGCCCGCCGAGCCGGGCTCGCGTGCGTCGCCCGAACGACGGCCGGCGATGGTGGCCTCCAGCGCCGCGCCCACGCCGAACAAGCCACCCAGCCCGCCCATCCCGGAGACCGAAGGCAGACCCAGCGGCAGCAAGGCCGAGTTGCCCAGACCGCGGTCGCGCACGGCTGCCTCCAGTTCGCGCAGGACATGGGTCAGGCTGATGGGCCGCATGATCCAGCCGGCGGCGTCATCAGGCCCCTGGCCGCCCACAAATACCGCGTCACAGACGCGGCCAAGCCGGCGCAGCAATTCCAGTGCTTCGGGGTGGTCGGCGTCGGCCACCACCAGGTGCGCATCGTCCACACCCAACACCTGGGTGAAGCAGGGCCGGCGGCGCGATGTCAGGCGGAAATAGCCGACCAGTGCGCTGCGCTCGAATTCACTGAAGCCCAGCAGGGCAACGCGGATGGGCTCGGTGGGGTCGGTGGTCATGGTGTGCGGCCATCGTGGATGCACGGGTAGAACCCGTCAACCCGAGTGCGGCGGCGAACTAGGGATAGCATCAATGTAGGGCCGGCAATTGCCGGCGTCTGTAGGAGTTCATCGCATGTCAGACGGCAACATTGCAGACTTCGAGGCGCAAGAAATAGGCGGCAAAACGCTGAAACTGGCCAGCCTCAAGGGCAAGGTGCTGCTGGTTGTCAACACCGCCAGCCACTGCGGCTTCACGCCTCAGTTCGAAGGCTTGGAGAAGCTGTGGCAGGCGCACCGCGACGGCGGCCTGGTGGTGATCGGTTTTCCGAGCAACCAGTTCGGCTCGCAAGACCCGGGCAGCAATGATGAGATTGCGTCGTTCTGCCAGGTCAACCACGGCGTGAGCTTTCCGATGATGGCCAAGGTCGAGGTCAACGGCGGCGGGGCGCATCCGCTGTTCCAGTGGCTCAAGTCCGAGGCGCCCGGCCTGCTGGGCACGCAGGCCATCAAATGGAACTTCACCAAGTTCCTGGTCGGGCGCGACGGCCAGGTCATTCGCCGCTACGGCCCGCAGGACTCACCCGCGTCGCTGGCCGCCGACGTGCAGGCCGCGCTGGCGCTGTGAGCCCGAACCACAGCATTCGATTCACGGAGATTCACGATGTTTGAGCATGTCCAGCCCTATGCGGGCGACCCGATCTTTGCGCTGGTGGACGCCTTTCGCGCCGACCCCCGTCCGCACAAGGTCAACCTGTCGATCGGCATCTACTTTGACGAGCAGGGCCAGCTGCCGGTGCTGCCCAGCGTGCAGCAGGCCGAAGTCCGCATCCTGGCCGAAGGTGGCGCCAAGGGCTATCTGCCGATGGAGGGCGATGCCCGGATGCGTTCGCTGGTGGCTGAGCTGCTGCTGGGCACCAGCCACCCGGCCATTGCCCAGGGTCGGGTCGCCACCGCGCAGACCGTGGGCTCGTCGGGCGGGCTGAAGCTGGGTGCCGATTTCCTCAAGGCCTGGCTGCCCGACAGCGCGGTCTGGGTCAGCGACCCGACCTGGGACAACCACCGCTCGATGTTCGAGGGCAGTGGCTTTGCCGTGCACACCTACCCTTATTACGACGCGTCCACCGGCGGACTGCGCTTCGAGGCCATGCTGGAGGCCTTGCGTGGCCTGCCTCCGCGCAGCATCGTTTTGCTGCATGCCTGCTGCCACAACCCCACGGGCGTGGACCTCAGCGCCGAGCAATGGCGAGACCTGATCCCCGTACTGCAGGAGCGTGAGCTGCTGCCTTATCTCGACCTGGCCTATCAGGGCTTTGGTGACGGCATTGACGAAGATGCCTTCGTGGTGCGGGCCATGGCCGATGCCGGTCTGACTTTCTTCATCGCCAACTCGTTTTCCAAGAGCATGAGCGTGTACGGCGAGCGTTGCGGTGCGCTCAGCGCCGTGTGCAGCAGCGCGGCCGAGGCCGAACTGGTGCTGGGCCAGTTGCGCTTCACGGCGCGGCGGCTGTATTCCAGCCCAGGCATCCATGCGGCCAGGCTGGTGGGCCATGTGCTGGGCGATGCCGACCTGCGCGCGCTGTGGCAGGCCGAGGTGACGCAGATGCGCGAACGCATCGCTGCCATGCGCCGCGCACTGCATGAACGGCTGGTGGCGCTGCTGCCCGGCCATGACTTTGGCTACCTGCTCAGCCAGCGCGGCATGTTCAGCTTCACCGGCCTGAGCGCAGAACAGGTCAAGCGCCTGCGTGATGAGCATGCGGTGTACCTGATCAATTCGGGCCGCATGTGCGTGGCCGGGCTGAACCTGGCCAATGTGGAAGCCACGGCCCAGGCGCTGGCTGCGGTGCTGGCGGACTGAGGCACGCTGACAAATCTTTTCAGGCTGCTGCAACCATCAGCGGCCAACCGGCGTACCAGGCACTGAGCAGCTTGCAGGCGCTACGGCACCGAAGCCTGCTCCTTCCCGCAGCAGCGGCGCCGGCACGGCGCCATGCGATCGGGTTGTTCAGTCACAAGCCCCCAACCTGGTCTCGAAAGGACACTCCCATGAACGCCATCTCCACCGGCGTGGCCATTGCCACCGCAGCCGCAGCCCTGTTTGCCACCGGCCTGACCACCACCACCGCACAGGCCGCCGACGGCATGGTCAAGTGCGCCGGCATCAACAGCTGCAAGGGCAGCAGCGAGTGCAAGACCGCCAAGAGCGAGTGCAAGGGCCACAACAGCTGCAAGGGCCAGGGCTGGAGCCATGCCAAGTCGGCCAAGGAGTGCACCGACGCCGGCGGCAAGGTCGTCAAGTAAGCCGGCCGCGTTCGGGTCCGCAGGCCATGCACAGCAGCGATCTGCAAGGCTTCGGCCTGGGCCTGCGCACCGAGCACTATGCTGACTTCGGTACGCAGTGCCCGGCCGGCATCGACTGGCTGGAGGTCATCAGCGAAAACCACCTGGTGCCCGGCGGCAAGCCGCTGTGGCAGCTCGACCGCATCCGCGCGCTGGCGCCCATGGTCATGCACGGGGTGTCGCTGTCCATCGGCGGCACCGACGCGCTGGACACCGGCTACCTGCGGTCGCTGAAGGCCCTGGCCAGCCGCGTGGAACCGGCCTGGGTCAGCGACCATCTGTGCTGGACGGGCGTGCGCGGGCGCAACTTGCACGACCTGCTGCCGCTGGCCCAGACCGAGGCCATGCTGCGCCACCTGGTGCCACGCATCAGCCAGGTGCAAGACCTGCTGGGCCGACGGCTGGTGCTGGAGAACGTGTCGAGCTATGTGCAGTTTGCCGCCAACGAGATGGCCGAGCATGAGTTCGTCGCCGAACTGGCGCGCCGGGCAGATTGCCTGCTGCTGCTGGACGTGAACAACGTCTACGTCAGCAGCGTCAACCACGGTTTCGACGCCCATGCCTATATCGACGCCATGCCGGCCGAGCGCGTGGTGCAACTGCACCTGGCCGGCCACACGCAGCAGGACGGCCTGCTCATCGACACCCATGACGCCCCGGTCTGCGCCGAGGTCTGGCAGCTCTATGCGCACACCCTGCGGCGCATCGGCCAGCGGCCGACGATGATCGAGCGCGACGACCATCTGCCGCCGTTGGCCGAGTTGGTGACCGAACTGGACATGGCGCGCGGCATCGCGGCGCGGGTGGCCGCCGAGGTGGCCGACGCCCAAGTGGCCCTGGCCGAGCCCGCCGCATGGGCATGACTGCAGCCAGTGCCGCGGGCCTGCGTGAGCAACAGCTGGCCTTTCAGGCCGCTGTGCTGGGTCAGCCGCTGGGCGCCGGCCTGCTGCGGCCCGGGCCAGGTGGCCAGCCCGCAGTTCTGGCGATCTACCAGCATGCCCATGGCGCTCGGCTGAGCTCGGCGCTGCGCGACAACTTCGAAGTCCTGGCGCAGGCCATGGGCGATGACGCCTTCGAGGCGCTGGCTGCCGCCTACATCCAGGCCCAGCCGTCCACCACACCGTCGATCCGCTGGTTCGGCCACCAGCTGGCCAATTTCATGACGCAGCAGATTGACGCGGGCAGCGGCCTGGTCGCCCACCCGGCCCTGGTCGACATGGCCCGCATGGACTGGGCCCTGCGCGCGGCCTTCGACGCCGCCGACGCCTCGGTGCTGCAGCGTGACGCGCTGGCCAGCCTGCCTGCCGAGCAATGGCCGGCCTTGCGGCTGGGCTTGCACCCGTCGGTGCAGCAGGTGACGCTGGACTGGGCCGTAGAGCCGGCCTGGCAGTTGCTGCGGCTGGCCGAGGCGAACGACGAGCCTGCGCTGTGCGAACCCGAACCGCACCGGCATGAACTGCTGGTCTGGCGCCAGGGCCTGGAGACGCGGTGGCGCGCCTTGGCCGAAGACGAGGCGGCGTTGCTGCGGGCCCTGGCCTCGGGCCGGGACTTCGCCGCCCTGTGCGCCATGGCCGCCGAACAATCGCCCGGAGATCAGGCGCTTGCGCGGATGGTGGGTCTGCTGCAGCAGTGGCTGGCGGCTGGACTGCTGTGCCAGGGCAACAGCGCCTGAGCCTCTCGGCCGCTCACTCCTTGGGGATGTTGACCCGCAGTTCACCGGCCTTGACGCTGACCTTGAAGGTGCGCAGCGCCTTTTCGCCGCGCACGAAGTTCAGCACCTGGATGCCTGGCGGAAAATTGGCCCAGTCAATCACCTCGCCGGTGCGGATGTCGAACCGTGCCCGGTGCAAGGGGCACTGCACCTTGCAGTCGTCCAGAATCTTGCCTCGCGCCAGCGGTGCAAAGGTGTGGGTGCACTTGGACTGGGTGGCGAAGAAGCCGTCGCTGAGGTGGTAGACGAGCACGTTTTCGCCCGCCACGCTGAAGGCCTTCATCTCACCCGGCTTCAGGTCATCGGCGCGGCAAACGGTGTGCAGGGGCATGGTGGTCTCGGGTTGGCAAAGGGGCAGTCTAGGCCTGACGCAGCGCAGAAGGCGCTGCGGGGGTGGGTCTATACACAGCGCCCGCCGTCCACCTCCATGCACACGCCGGTGACCATGCTGGCCTCGTCGCTGCACAGATAGCAGGCGGCGTTGGCCAGGTCCTCGGGCTCGCTGAAGCGGCCGATGGGGATGGTGGACAAGAACTTGGCGCGCATCTCGGGCGTGTCTTCGCCCATAAAGCTTTTCAGCAGCGGTGTCTCACCGGCAACCGGGTTCAGGCCCACCACGCGGATGCCGAAAGGCGCCAGTTCCACCGCATTGGCGCGGGTGGCGGTGATGACCCAGCCCTTGCTGGCGTTGTACCAGGACAGGCGGGGCCGGGGGCTGACGCCGGCCGTGCTGGCCATGTTCAGCACCACGCCGCGGATGCCGCGGTGGCCGGGCGCATTGGCCTTCAGGCGCGGCACCACCTCGCGCATGGCCAGGTAGATGGCCTTCATGTTCACCGCCACCACGCGGTCGAAGTCGTCTTCGCTGACGTCTTCAAGCGCCATCGGCAGATGGGTCACGCCGGCGTTGTTGATCAGGATGTCGATGCGGCCAAAGTGCTGCTCGGCGGCTTCCATCATCAGGCGCACGTCGGCGGCGTTGGCCACGTCCACCCGCAGGGCGCGCGCGGCAGGGCCGGCGGCCGCAGCCACATCCATGGCGCGCTCCAGGTCGCGGTCGGCGATCAAGACCTGTGCGCCCTCGGCGACAAACTTGTGCACGATGCCCGCGCCAAAGCCCGACGCGCCGCCGGTGACGATGGCCACTTTGCCCTTCAATCGGTCGCCCATGGCGCCTCCTTCAGTCGTGTTTGATGGCGATGGTTTTCAAGGCCGAGAAGCCATACAGCGCCTCGAAGCCCTTCTCCCGGCCATGGCCCGAATGGCGCACGCCGCCAAACGGCAGCTCGATACCGCCGCCCGCGCCATAGTTGTTGATGAAGACCTGGCCGCACTTGAGCTTTCGCGCCATGCGCAGCGCGCGGCCGCCGTCGCGGGTCCAGACACCGGCGACCAGGCCGTAGGCGGTGCCGTTGGCAATCTGCAGTGCCTGCGCTTCGCCGTCGAACGGGATCAGCACCTGCACCGGGCCGAAGATCTCTTCCTGCGCCAGGCGATGTTCGGGCGCAAGCGGGCCCAGCAGCGTGGGCGCGACGTAGCAACCGCCGCTGTATGGGCCATCTTGCAGGCCGGCCGGCAGTGGCGCCTGGGCGGCGATGGGCAGGCCAACGTCGCGGGCCAGTGCCAGGTAGCCGGCCACGATGTCGCGCTGGCGGGCTGAGATCAAGGGGCCCACGTCGGGGTCGTCCAGCGCCGGTCCCACGCGCAGCGCGACGTAGCGCTCGGCCATGCGGCGCTTGACCTCGTCGAACACCGGCCGCTCGACCAGGATGCGCGACGCCGCCGAGCAGGTCTGGCCGGCGTTCTGGATGCCGCCATTGACCAGAAAGGGCAGGGCGGCGTCGAGGTCGGCGTCGGCAAACACGATCTGCGGGCTTTTGCCGCCCAGTTCCAGCGTGACCGGAATGGTGTTCTTCGCCGCCGCAGCCTGGATCAGCCGGCCCACCGCCACCGAGCCGGTGAACGACAGGTGGGCCACGCCGGGGTGGGCGGCCAGCGCCGCGCCGGCCTCTTCGCCCAGGCCGGGAACGATGTTCAGCGCACCCGCCGGCAGGCCGGCGTCCAGTGCAATCTGGCCGAAGGCCAGCGCGGTCAAACAGGCTTCTTCGGCCGGCTTGAGCACGCAGGCATTGCCCATGGCCAGCGCCGCGCCGACCGAGCGCCCGATGATCTGCATCGGGTAGTTCCAGGGCACGATGTGGCCGGTCACGCCATGCGGTTCGCGCAGCGTCAACGCGGTGTAGCCGGTGGTGAAGGGGATGGTTTCGCCCATCACCTTGTCGGCAGCGCCGCCATAGAACTCGAGGTAGCGCGCCATCGCCACCGCGTCGGCGCGGCCCTGCTTCAGCGGCTTGCCCACGTCCAGCGCCTCGAGGCGGGCCAGTTCGTCGACCCGTTCGAGCGTGATCGCGCTCATCTTCAGCAGGATGCGGCCACGCTCTGCGGCGCTCAAGCCGCCCCAGGCGCCGGGGCCGGTGTCGTCCAGCGCGGCCTGGGCGGCGGCCACCGCTGCATCGATGTCGGCCGCGCCGCCCCGGGCGATCTGGGCCAGCGCCTGGCCGTCGCTGGGGTTGAGCAGCGGCAACTCGCGGCCGTCTGCGGCCGATTGCCAGCGGCCGGAAATCAGGATTCGGTTGGTGTCCAGGCCGAGGTTTTGCATCATCTGTAGGCAGGGCGTGACGCCTGCACGAATGGCGAGCCGGGGATGATAGACCCCAGGCAGGGGGTGTTCAGTTGCCGTCCTGCAGGCCGAAACTGAAGGAATCGCCGTGTGGCCTGCTGGTCGTCACCCAGTGCACGGACAACGAATTCTCGGAGCGGGCAGTGTCAAGACCGTTGATTACCGCACCAGCGGCCCGGTTGCGGGTCTTGAAGGGCAGCGTGGCCATCGCGCTGTTGGCGGGCCTGTCGGGCCTGCCCGTCACCGCCGCCATCGACCGGGGCGAGGCCTCGGCCGACCCGCACTACCTGATGGAACTGGCGCAGCGCATCAATGGTTTCCGCCTGGCCAACGGCCTGGCGCCGCTGGCCCCGGCCGATGAGTTGGCGGCGCTGGCCAGCCAGCACAGCCGCAGCATGGACAGCCACCGCGAGCTGTCGCACCAGGGTTTTCGCCAGCGTTATGCGCGCGCGGGCAGCCGGGTCTGCGTCGAAAACCTGGGCTGGAACTACCCCACGCCCGAAGGCCTGATGGAGGGCTGGCAAGGCTCACCCGCGCATTTGCGCAACCTGCTGGAGCCGCGTGTGGCGCGCATGGGCCTGGCCGCGTCGGGCGACTACGTGACTTTCTTCGCCTGCCGCTGAGCCAGCGCCAGGCGCCGGAGGCGGAGCCAGCCGGGCGATGCCCTTCAGGCATCATGCGCGCCGATGAGCGTCTTCCTGTTCAAGCGCGGCCTGAGCTTTCTGGCCACCCTGGTGGTCGCCGCCGTGCTGGTGTTTGTGGTGCTGGAACTGCTGCCCGGCAACGTGGCGCAGGTCATGCTGGGCGACACCGCCACGCCCGAGGCGATTGCCGCGCTGGAGAAAAAGCTGGGCCTTGACCGGCCCGCGCTGGCCCGCTTTGCCCAATGGACCGGTGGGCTGCTGCAGGGCCAGACCGCCAACAGCCATTCCTACGGCGTACCGACGGCCGAACTGATCGCCGAGCGCTTGTGGGTCACCGTGCCGCTGGCGACCATGGCCATGCTGCTGACCACCGTGCTGGCACTGTGCCTGGGCGTCTATGCCGCATCGCGCCACAACCGGCTCGGTGACGTGGCGGTGATGGCGCTGAGCCAGATCGGCATCGCCATCCCCAGCTTCTGGTTCGCGATTCTGCTGATCCTGCTGTTTGCGGTGAAGCTGCAATGGGTCAGCGCGGGCGGCTTTCCGGGCTGGACCGACGACGACGGCGGCGGCCTGTGGCCCGGGGTGCGTGCGCTGCTGCTGCCGGCGCTGGCGCTCGCTCTGGTGCAGGCGGCGATTCTGGCGCGCGTGACGCGATCGTCGGTGCTGGAGGTGATGCGCGAGGACTTCGTGCGCACCGCCCGCGCCAAGGGCCTGTCGCGCCGGGCCACGCTGTGGCGCCACGTGCTGCGCAACGCGATGATCCCGGTGCTGACCATCATGGGCCTGCAGTTTGCCAACCTGGTCACCGGCACCATCGTGGTCGAGAACGTGTTTGTGCTGCCCGGCATCGGCCGGCTGGTCTTCCAGGCCATTGCCAACCGCGACCTGGTGGTGGTGCGTGACGTGGTCATGTTGCTGGTGACGGTGGTGGTGGTGGTGAACTTCGTCGTCGACGTGCTGTACGCCCTGGTCGACCCCCGGTTGAAGGCATCGGACGCATGACGGCTCGCAGCGGCTTTGCCACCCGCGCGCTGCGGCATCCCAGCTTCGTGGTCGGCGCCGGCCTGTCGTTGCTGCTGGTGCTGGCCGCGCTGATCTCGTTGTTCTGGTCGCCCTATCCGCCGGCCGACATCGACATTCCGGCGCGGCTGCAAGCCCCCAGCGCTGCCCATTGGCTGGGTACCGACAGCCTGGGCCGCGACATCGCCTCGCAGCTGCTGGTGGGCGCGCAGAACGCCATCTTTGTCGGCGTGGTGGCGGTGGCCATCGGCCTGCTGGTCGGCGTGGCGCTGGGCCTGCTGGCCTCGGCCCGGCGCGGCTGGACCGAAGAGGGCGTGATGCGCGCAGCCGACTTTACCTTTGCCTTTCCAGCGCTGCTCTCAGCCATCATGCTCGGCGCGATCTATGGCCCCGGCCTGCTCACCGGCATCGTGGCCATCGGTATCTTCAACATTCCGGTGTTCGCGCGGCTGACACGCGGTGCGGCCAACGCGGTCTGGTCGCGCGACTATGTGCTGGCCGCGCGCGCGGCCGGCTTCGGGCCCTTGGCCATCACCCGAGCGCATGTGCTGCCCAACATCGCCAGTGTGCTGATCGTGCAGGCCACGATCTCGTTTGCCACCGCCATCCTGGCCGAGGCCGCGCTGTCCTACCTGGGCCTGGGCACACAGCCGCCGCAGCCCAGCTGGGGCCGCATGCTGGGCGAGGCCCAGACCCAGCTGTTCCAGGCGCCGATGCTGGCGGTCTACCCCGGCGTGGCCATCGCGCTGTCGGTGCTGGGCTTGAACCTGATGGGCGACGGGCTGCGGGACCTGCTCGACCCGCGATTGGCACGGCGTCGCTGAAATTTCTCTGCACCTGGCGCCGCGTTGTTGACATCCGCTTTCAGGCTGCCATAGCCAACGCGGCACGCTTGCGGGTACAATGCGAGGTTCGGTCCGTTTTGCTGGGCGGTCATGCCATGACCTGCAGCAAGCCTGCCGACAACACAAGCAAGAACAAGTTTCCCCGGCAATGGCCGACCGCAGCCCACGGGCGCCGGCCACCATCTCCCCCCAGGCGCTGCGGCGTCCGCGCCCATGCCAGGCGCTCGCCGCAGCTGCCGCCGGCCCGCCGGCCTGGCACCGTCCCCCAATCGGTTCCGGCCTCAGCGTGCCACCCGGCCCATGCCATGGGCCGGACCTGGGTAGACCTTTGCCAACGGCCCCGTGCCAGCGCCCTCGGGGCGCTGAAGCAGGGCAAACAGGGCGCCAACGCCAGGCCGTGGGCCTGCGCGGCGCCGATCGACCTCTTTCTGGATTGCATGCATTCTGATTCCAAGCCCGAGACGATGGGCAAGTACCTGGTGTCGCCGCTGGCGCGCCTTCTATCCGACGGGCACTACGCGTCGTCGGTCTCCATCCGTTCCGGCCGCGGCAGCGGCACCCACGACCGCGTGCTGCGCTTTGTGCGCCAGTTCGCGACCAGCGGCGAGGCGCTGCGCTATGCCGCCGACCAGGGGCGCACCTGGGTGCGCGAGCCCGCCACCCGTTGACGACCGCACCTGCACCTGCACCCGCCCCCGCACGCGCCCCGCCCTTTCACACCTGTAACGAGAACTGTCCATGGCCAAGGAAGAACTGATCGAGATGCGCGGCAAGGTGACCGAGGTCCTGCCCGACTCGCGCTACCGCGTCACACTGGAAAACGGTCACGTGCTGATCGCCTACACCTCGGGCCGGATGAAGAAGCACCACATCCGCATCCTGGCCGGCGACGCGGTGTCGCTGGAGTTGTCGGCCTACGACCTGACCAAGGGCCGCATCACCTTCCGGCACCTCGAGCGCCGCTGACGGCCGACGATCGGCGCTGAACGGCGTCGTTCTGTTGTTTGCGCTGCCCAGCGCCTGCAAAGGCGGGGCCGGTCGGCAGGCATGCCGCACAATCCGTGCATGCCTGCGAACATCGAAATCAAGGCCCGCATCGACAGCGTGGAAGCGCTGTTGCCGCTGGCGGTGGCTTTGTCCGAAGACCGTTCTGCGCAGCGCATCTTGCAGGACGACAGCTTTTTTCGCGTCGCCAGCGGCCGGCTCAAGCTGCGCGTGTTTGGCGACGGTTCGGGCGAACTGATCCACTACCAGCGCGCCGATGCACAAGGCCCCAAGTCCAGCGACTACCTGATCGCGGCAGCGCCCGAACCCGACACCCTGCGTGAACTGCTGGCCCGCGCCAACGGCCTGATGGCCCGGGTGCGCAAAGAGCGTTTGCTGGTGCTGGTAGGCCACAGCCGCATCCACCTCGACCGGGTCGAAGGCCTGGGCGACTTCCTGGAAATCGAGGTCATGCTGCAGCCCGGGCAGAGCGAGGCTGAAGGCCAGAGCATTGGGCTGGACCTGATGCAGCAGTTGGGTGTGGCAGCGCAAGACCTGGTCGGCGGCGCCTATGTCGACCTGCTGGCCGCGATGGCTGCTCCTGCCCCTGCCCCGGCGCCAGCGTCGCCGACGGCATGAGCCTGCCCGCACCCGTTCTGCCGCTGTTGCAGGTGCAAAACCTGCGCGTCACCCTGAACACCCCCCGCGGCCCGGCACAGGCCCTGCGCGGGCTGGACTTTTCGCTGGCCCGAGGCGGCACGCTGGGCTTGATTGGCGAGTCGGGCTGCGGCAAGAGCCTGACCGCGCTGGCGCTGATGGGCCTGCTGCCCGAAGGTGCCCAGGTCAGCGGCTCGGTGCGCCTGGACGGCCAGGAGCTGCTGGGCATGGACGAAGATGCGTGGTGCGGCTGGCGCGGCAACCGCCTGGCCATGGTCTTCCAGGAGCCGATGACGGCACTGAACCCGCTGCACACCATCGGCGCCCAGATTGCCGAGCCCCTGCGCCTGCACCGCCGCCTGTCGGCCAGCGCGGCGCGGGCCCAGGCCCTGCGGCTGATGGAGCGGGTGCAGTTGCCGCAGGCCGCGCGGCGCCTGGACGCCTATCCGCACCAGCTCTCGGGTGGCCAGCGCCAGCGCGTGGTCATCGCCATCGCGCTGGCCTGCGGGCCGCAGTTGCTGATCGCCGACGAGCCCACCACGGCGCTGGACGTGACCATCCAGCGCGAGGTGCTGGACCTGATCGGCCAACTGGTGGCCGAGGACGGCATGGCGCTGCTGCTGATCAGCCACGACCTGGGCGTGATGGCCCGCACCGTGCGCGAGCTGCTGGTGATGTATGGCGGCCTGGTGGTCGAGCAAGGCAGCACCGCCAGCGTGTTTCAGCGCCTGGCCCACCCCTACACACGCGGCCTGTTTGCGGCCCGGCCCCGGCTGGGCCTGCGCGCCCGGCGCGCCGGGCAGGCACCGGCAGCGGGTCGTCAGGGCCTGCGCCTGCCCACCATCCCCGGCCGCGTGCCCGAGTTGGCCGACCTGCCCGCCGGCTGCCCTTTTGCCGAACGCTGCCCGCTGGTGGTGACGGCCTGCGCTGTGGCGCCACCACCGCTGCTGCCGGTGGCGCCGGCCCATGCCGCCCGCTGCCTGCGGCTGGACGCACTGGACGCGCTGGCATGAACGACGTGCAGCACCAGCCCTCACCGCAGCCCTCGCTTGCGACGCCGCCGCTGCTGGTGGTGCAAGACCTGGTCAAGCATTACCGCCTGCCGCGAGAGCATCTGCTGGCCGCCGCACCCAGGGTGCAGGCGCTGCAGGGCGTGAGTTTCGAGCTGGCGGCCGGTCAAAGCCTGGGCGTGGTCGGTGAATCGGGCTCGGGCAAGAGCACGCTGGCGCGCCTGGTGATGGCGCTGGAGCCGCCCAACTCCGGTCGCGTGCTGATGGCCGGGCAGGACCTGGCCAGGCTTGACGCCGCCGCGCTGCGCCAGGCTCGGGCCGGTTTTCAAATGGTGTTTCAAGACCCGTTCGGCTCGCTCGACCCTCGGCTGACGGTGGGCCGCACCGTCGCCCAGCCCTTGCTGGCCCAGGGCCAATCTGCCGCCGTCCAGCGGGAACGGGTGGCGGCCATGCTCGACGCCGTGGGCCTGCGCGCGGCTGACGCCGGCAAATACCCGCATGAGTTCTCGGGTGGACAGCGCCAGCGCATTGCCATTGCCCGCGCGCTGGTCACCCAGCCCCGGCTGATCGTGGCCGACGAGCCGGTCAGCGCGCTGGACGTGTCGGTCCAGGCCCAGGTGCTCAACCTGATGCAGGACCTGCAGGACAGGTTGGGGGTGGCGTATCTGTTCATCAGCCACGACCTGGCGGTGGTGGACATGGTCTGCGACGAGGTGCTGGTGCTCTACCAGGGCCGGGTGGTCGAGCAGGGCAGCCCGCAGGCGCTGTTTGTGGCCGCCGCCCACCCCTACACCCGCGCACTGATGGCAGCGGTGCCGCTGGCCGAGCCGCCGTCGGCCTTGTCCCTGTCCACGCCGAGGCCCGAACCCGGCGCCATGCCAGTGCCCCTGGCGGGCGACGAGGCCGCGCTGGCCCTGCCCGGTGGCTGTGCCTTTGCGCCGCGCTGTGCCTGGCGCCAACCGCTGTGCGGGCAGCAGCGGCCTGAACTTCGCCAGGTCTCATCCGGCCACCTGGCGGCATGCCACCGAGCCCATGACATCCTGAGCCTGGGCCCGCCCACGCAGGCGGCAGAATCGCTGGCCATGGGCTGATGCCTGAACAAGCGCCGTCAACGCACACCGAAGGACCCGCACCATGACAGTCACCCGCCGTACCCTGGCCCAGGCCACCGCGCTGATGGCGCTGAGCCCCTGGGCCCTGAGCCAGGCCCAGTCCCAGCGTGGCCGCGACAGCGTGGTGCTGGGCATGGTCCTCGAGCCCACCAGCCTGGACCCGACCATGGCGCCCGCAGCGGTGATCGGCGAGGTCATGCACTACAACGTGTTCGAAGGCCTGACCAAGATCAGCTCCGCAGGATCGGTGCAGCCGCTGCTGGCGCTGGACTGGACCGGCGAGCCCGACGGCAAGACCTATACCTTCCGCCTGCGGCCGGGTGTGAAGTTCCAGGACGGCGCGCCCTTCGATGCCGCCGCGGTGAAATTCAGCTTCGACCGCGCCAAGGCACCGGACAGCACCAACAAGGCCAAGAAGGCGGTGTTCGACAACATCGCGCTGGTCAGCACGCCCGCGCCCGACGTCGTCATCCTGACACTGACCAACCCCGACGCCACGCTGCCCTTCCGCCTGGGCGAGGCCACGGCCGTGATCCTCAGCCCGGGCAGCGCCACCAATGCGGCCACGCAGCCGGTGGGCACCGGCCCGTTCAAGCTCGACAACTGGCAGAAGGGCACGGCCATCACGCTGGTCAAGTGGGACGGCTACCGCGATGCGGCGGCCATCAAGCTGCGGCGGGCCAGCTTTCGCTTCATCAACGACAACGCGGCCCAGGTCGCTGCGCTGCTGGCCGGTGACATCGACGGCATGCCACGCTTCGGCGCGGTCGAGGCGCTGGCCCAGTTCAAGGGCAACCCGCGCTTCGTGGTCGAGCAGGGCAGCACTGCCGGCAAGGGCCTGCTGGCCATCAACAACCGACGCAAGCCGCTGGACGATGTGCGGGTGCGCCGCGCCATCAGCCACGCCATCGAACGCCAGGCCTTCATCGACGCCGTGCTGCAGGGCCTGGGCCGGCCCATCGGCAGCCATGCCGCGCCCACCGACGTGGGCTATGTCGACCTGACCGGGCTCTACCCCTTCAGCCCGGACAAGGCGCGCGCGCTGCTCAAGGAGGCCGGCGTGGCCTCGCCGCTGAACCTGACGCTGACCTGTCCGCCGCCGAACTACGCCCGCAAGGGCGGCGAGGTGGTGGCCGCCATGCTGGCCAAGGTCGGCATCAACGCCAAGATCGAGAACGTGGAATGGGCGCAGTGGCTGTCGGGCCCGTTCAAGGGCCAGTTCGACCTGACGCTGATCAACCATGTCGAGCCCTTGGACTATGTGCAGTACGCCAACCCCGACTACTACTGGGGCTACCGCAGTGCGGCCTTCGACGCGCTGGTGAAAAAGCGCGCCGAGGCGCCTCGCGGTGCGCCGCAGCTCAAGCTCTACGGTGACATCCAGCGCCAGCTCGCCGCCGACGCAGTCAACGCCTGGATCTTCAACCCGGCCCAGGTCTCGGTGGCGCGGCGTGGCCTGAAGGGCCTGTGGAACAGCTCGCCGATCTTTGCCAACGACTTGTCGCAGGTGGCCTGGTCATGAGCAACGCCCACCCCGCCACCGCCGCCACCGAGGCGCTGACCAAAGAGCTTCGTGCCCTGGAAGACCGCTTGCTCGACCCCGCCGTGCGTGCCGACCCGCAGCAGGTGCGTGCGCTGCTGGCACCCGAGTTCGTCGAGTTCGGCGCCTCGGGCCGGGTGCTCGACCGTGACGCCATCGTCGCCCTGCTCGCCGCCGGCGGACCCCAGGCCGAAGGCCAGACCCGGCGCTTTCGCGTGCAGACGCTGGCCCCGGGCGCGGCGTTGACGACCTGGCGCATCCGCCGCAGCGACGGCAGCCAGACCCTGCGCGCCAGCGTCTGGCAACAGCGCGACGGCCACTGGCAACTGGTGTTCCACCAGGCCACGCTGGCGGCGATGGACGACGAAGGCACCTCATGAGCACCGCGGCTGCGGCCGAAACACCGCAAGATGTGGTCAGCCGCTTGTATGCCGCGTTTGAGCGCCTGGACGGCGCCGCCATGCAGGCCTGCTACGCCGTTGACGCGCAGTTCGACGACGCCGTCTTCAGCCTGCGCGGGCGCGACCAGATCGGCGCCATGTGGCGCATGCTGTGCGATGCCGGCCGCAGCCAGGGCGCCGATGTCTGGCGGCTGCAGGTCAGCGGCATCCGTTGTAACGCCGTTCAGGGCGCGGCACATTGGGAGGCGCACTACCGCTTCTCGGCGACCGGCCGCCAGGTGCACAACATCATCGACGCCGAGTTTGACATCGGCCCCGACGGCCTGATCCAGCGCCACCACGACCGCTTCGACTTCTGGCGCTGGGCCCGCCAGGCCCTGGGCGCGCCGGGGCTGCTGCTGGGCTGGACCGGCCTGCTGCGCCGCAAGGTGCAGCGCAGCGCTGCGGCCAACCTGGCGCGCTACCAGGCCAGGCGCTGAACGCCAAAGCGACATTCATCTCGCACAGACCCGCACAGACCCGCAAAGACCCGCAAAGACTGCACAGGCGATGAACCCAGACCTGATCCAACTCGGTGCCGTTGATCTGGCGCAGGCCTTTGCCGCAGGGCGCTTGTCGCCGGTGGAGGTGACGCAAGCGGTGATCCAGCAGATCCAGCGCCGCGAGCCCCGACTGCAGGCGCTGTACGCCTTTGATGCCGACGCCGCGCTGGCACAGGCCCGCGCCAGCGAGCAGCGCTGGCAGGCCGGCCAGCCCTTGTCGGCGCTGGACGGCGTGCCCGGCACGCTGAAGGAGAACATCGCCAGCCAGGGCCATGCCATGCCCGTGGGCAGTGCCGCGACCGAATTGCTGCCACTGGACTGGGACGCGCCACCCGCCGCGCGCTGGCGCGAGGCCGGCCTGGTGCTGCTGGCCAAGACCACCATGCCCGACTACGGCATGCTGTCCTCGGGCCTGTCGAGCTTTCAGGCCACGGCGCGCAACCCCCGGGACACGCGGCACACGCCGGGTGGGTCCAGCGCCGGTGCCGGCAGCGCCGCTGCCGCAGGCTACGGCCCGCTGCATGTGGGCACCGACATCGGTGGCTCGGTCCGCCTGCCCGCCGGCTGGTGCGGTCTGGTCGGCTTCAAGCCCAGCGCCGGCCGGGTGCCGATCAAGCCGCCCTACACCGGCCGTGTGGCCGGGCCGATGACCCGCAGCGTGCTTGATGCGGCCTGGCTGATGGCGGTGCTCAGCCAGCCTGACGCGCGTGACGCGACCTGCCTGCCGCCGGCCCACTTCGACTGGCTGCAGCTTGAGCGTGACCTGCGCGGCCTTCGCATCGGCCTGCAACTCGACGCCGGCTGGGGCCTGCCGGTACAACCCGACACGCTGGCCGCCGTGCGGGCCGCCGCCAGGCTGTTCGAGGCCGCCGGCGCGGTGGTCGAGCCGCTGGCGCCGTTCACCACGCGCGACATGATCAACGGCCTGGACCGGTTCTGGCGCATGCGCAGCTGGCTCGACCTGCAGGCCCTGCCCGAGGCGCGCCGCGCCAAGGTGCTGCCGTATATCCGCCAGTGGGTGGCCAGCTCGGCCACGCTGGCTGCGGCCGAGCTGTTTCATGGCCAGGCCCAGATGGCGGCCATCCGCGACGCCACGCTGGCCGGCACGGCGCGGTTCGACTTTGTGCTGTCGCCGACCTGCCCGGTGCCGGCCTTTGCGGCCGACTGGGCCAGCCCGGTCAACGACCCCGAACAGCCGTTCGAGCACATCGCCTTCACGCTGCCCTACAACATGAGCGAGCAGCCGGCCATCAGCCTGAACTGCGGCTTCACGGCCGACCCGCTGCCCCTGCCCATCGGTCTGCAGATCGCCGGCCGTCGTCATGACGACCTGGGCGTGCTGCAGGTGGCCGCCGCTTTCGAGGCGCTGCGCGGGGCCATGCCGGTCTGGCCGATGGCCGCGCCAGAATGAGCCAAGGACCGCCGGGCCGGCCGCTCAAGGCCAGGCCTGATGCCCACCCATCCACCCCCAGGAGAACCGCATGAACCACAGCCCCCATCGCCGTCGCTTGTTGCTGGCCAGCGCCGCCCTGGCCGCCAGTCCCTTGGCCGGCGCGCAGACCGCCACATTTCCGTCGCGTCCGATCACGCTGATCGTGCCGTGGCCGGCCGGTGGCAGCACCGACCGCCACTTGCGCACCCTGGCCGAGGTGGCCGGCAAGGTCCTGGGCCAGAACGTGATCGTGGCCAACCAGCCCGGCGGCGGCGGCACCATCGGCCCGGGCAGCATGGCCCTGCAGGCCAGGCCAGACGGTTACACGCTGTCGCAAATGCCCATGGGCATGTTGCGCATCCCGCACATGCAGAAAACGGCCTGGAACCCGCTGACCGACTTCACGCCCATCATCGGCATCACCGGCTACACCTTCGGTTTCGTGGTCCGGGCCGATTCGCCCTTCAAGACCTTCAATGACTTCGTCGAGGCCGCGCGCAAGCAGCCGGGCAAGGTGGACTACGGCTCCACCGGCATCGGCACCAGCCCGCACCTGCTGATCGAGGACGTGTCGGACTCGGCCAGGATCAGCCTGAACCACATCCCGTTCAAGGGCAACGCCGACTTGATGCAGGCCCTGCTGGGCGGCCACATCCAGGCCGCCAGTGACGCCACCGGCTGGGACAAGTTTGTCGAAACCGGCCAGATGCGCCTGCTGGTGACCTTTGGCGAGCAGCGCACCAAGCGCTGGCCGCAGGTGCCCACCGCCAAGGAACTCGGCTACCCGGTGATCGGCAACTCGCCCTATGGCCTGGTCGGCCCCAAGGGCATGGACCCGGCGCTGCAGAAAACCTTGCACGACGCCTTCAAGAAGGCCATGGACGACCCCAAGCACCTGGAGGTGCTGGAGCAGCTGAACCAGCCGATCTGGTACAAGAACAGCGCCGACTATGGCCTCTGGATACGCGACACCTTTGGCAAGGAAAAGGCGCTGATCGAGCGCCTGGGACTGGCCGCCAAGTGAGCCAGCCTGGCCTGCCGGGCCGGGCTCAGACCCGCAGGTAGGCCCAGCCCTGCTGCATGCGGCGCACGGCGGTGTCCAGCGCCGATCGGGACTCCGCCGCGCCCGGCAGCAGCGTCACCGTCAAACCACTGTCGCGCAGCCGCTGGGCGGTCTGGCCGCAGGCCACCAGGCTCAGCTCCGGGAAGCTGCTGCGCAGCCGGGCAATGCGCTCGGCGTGGCTGCTGACCCCCGCTCGCAGCAGGTCCAGGCCTGGGCCATTGGCCAGCAACTCCACCGCCAAGGGTTGGCCCGCCGAGCGTGCGGTGACCAGCAGGCCCTCGGCCCGGTCCAACAGCGCCTCGGACTTGGCCGGGTCGGCCGAATCCAGATGCAGCAGCACCAGGTCACTGCGGCCCAGCAGCGCGACCTGGGTCAGCGCCGCAGGCGAGCGGTCTTGCCCCACCGCATGCAGCCACCAGCCCACGCCCATGCCCGCCAGCAACAGGGCCGCCGCCGTGAGCTCGGGCCACGACAGCCAGCCAGGCCGCGGGGTGGTCGGGCTGGCGCCGCTGTCGCGGCGGTGCATGCCTGAGGCCGGCAGGTCGGCATAGGCATTGCGCAGCATGGTCTTGGCCAGCCCCATATCGGCCAGGCGCTGGCGCAGACCGGGGTCGTTGCGCGCCTGGTCAAGCAGGGCGTTGGCCTCGCTGGGCAGCAGTTCGCCGTCGATCAAGGCGCAAAGCCGCTCGTCGGACGGCGGGCGCGGGCTCACTTCACCACCCTCAGCGCGGGCAGCCGGCGGGGCACACGGTTGGGCGCGAGTTGCTGCCGCAGCCTGGCCCGGGCCCGGCACAGCCGGCTCATCACCGTGCCCATGGGCAGACTCAGGATGCCGGCCACCTCGGCATAGCTGCAATCTTCGAGGTCGACCAGGGTCAGCACCTCGCGCTGGCCCAGCGGCAGCCTGGCCACCGCCTGCCTGAGCAGCGCCGTCTGCTGGGCCTGCTGTGCAGCGAGTTCGGGCGTGAACTGTCGGGCCAGCTGCTGCTCCTGCAGGCTGTCCAGGTCTTCATGCGGGCGCAGCGCACGCAGTTGGTCGCGCCAGACATCGACCAGGATGCTGTACAGCCAGGGCCGCAGCCGGGTGTCGTCGCGCAGCTGATGCAGCCGGGCCAGGGCCTTGATCAGCGCCTCCTGGGCCAGGTCGTCGGCCAGGGCGGGTTCATGGCACCAGGCAAAGGCCAGGCGGTACAGGCCTGGCCGGCACAGCTCCAGCCTGGTGCGCAGCGCAGCCTTGCGACCACCATGGAGAGCGGAGAACAGGGCGGGCAGTTTCATCGTCGTCAAGCGTTGGGCTGCCCAAAGTTATGCCGCTTTTTACCAGTTTGTTGGAATAAGTTGTCACGCAGCCGCGTCCAGGAGCCTGTCGGGCCTGGGTCCGACCCTGATCCGGGTCGGGGTGCGCTGCGACCCGGCGGGCGTGGCCCTTGACGCCAGTGACGCTGGGTGAACACGCAGGCCTGGAGCGCTCCGGGTCTGCCGGCGAGAGCGCCATGGCGGAAGTTGGCGTCGTGACGACCGGGCCGTCGCGCCAGCGGCGGCACCGGGCATCGGTGAACCCATCCTTGCGCGCGGCTAAACTCGCTACGGTTTGGAGGGACGCCCCTGCGCACGCCAATGATCGAGGCCTTGCATGCCAGCCCTAAGCCTTCTTCCCTGGGCATGTCGGGGCGCGTCTGGTTGCGGGCGCTGGCATCCTTGATGGCCTTGCTGGTGGTGGTGGCTGCGGCCGCCTTCCTCTGGTTCATCCGCGAGAGCGAACTTGACGCGGCGCGCAAGCTGACCAAATTCGGCGTCGGCAATCTGGTCGTCCACCTGCAATCGAGCTTGCGCCAGGCCGAGCTGGCCTTGGCGCGCTTGGACGCCAGGCTGGCGGACCTGCCGGCCGGCCAGCAGCCTGGCCCGGTGATTCGCGAAGCGCTGGCCGCGATCAATCCCTTGCTGTCCAGACTGCCGCTGCCGGCCGCGATCCAGGCCCTGGGTGCTGACGGTCAGGACCTGGATGGCCCGCCGACCGGCCAGGCCTTGCCGCGCTGGCCCGATGCGCCGGGCTGGGTGGCCTTGCCCGCGCAGGGGCACGAAGGCCAGCGCATCGTGCCGATGCTGCGCCGCTCGTCCGCCACCCGGCAGGGTGTCGCGGCGTGGCAACTGGGCTTCGACCTGGACGCGATGCTGCGGCACCTGAAGGCCAGGCATGCGCAAGACGGCGGCGGCGCCACGCTGCTGAGGATCGAAGCCGATGGCGGCGTGGTGCTGCTGGCGCGCTATCCGCATATCCCGCAGCTGATTGGCAAATATGCGCGCGGGCCCTTGTCCGAGGCACTCTTGCAGGCCCCGGCAGGCAGCCTGCTGGCGGAAGTCAAATTTGACCAGGTTGAGCGTTTGTTCGCCTACCAGCGGCTCGACGGTGAGGCCAGCACGATGGTGGCGGTCAATGGCATCGGCCTGCCGGCGGCGCTGGCCCACTGGTGGGAAATCCTGCCCTGGACCCTGGCCGCGACCCTGATGGTGCTGGCCGGCATTGCCATTGGCGCGTACCGGCGTGACCAGGCTTGGCTGGCGCGGGCCCGCCAATTCGAGGCCCTGCGTCTGAGCGAGCAGCGGTTCAGGCTGGCCGCGGCGTCGGGCCAGGTCTGGGAATGGGACTTTGGCTCGTCCGCGCTGGTCGCGCCAACCGAGTTCTTTCAATCCCTGGGCCTGGGCCCGGTGCCGCCCGACCGGGTGCGCGAGGTCTTCGAAGGCGCCCTGCACCCCGAAGACCTGGTCGAGATGACGCGCATGATCGTGCGCCACTTCAAGGGCCTCGCGCCATACCAGCTGCAATTCCGCGCCACCGACGCAGCCGGGCGCACGCGCTGGTTCGACACCAAGGGTCAGGCCCTGCATGACGCGCAAGGCCGGGCGGTCTACATGGCCGGCACCACCTTCGAGATCACCGAGCGCCGTGAGGCCGAGCAGCAGGTGCAGCGCCTGGCCGCTGAGCTGGAACAGCGCGTGATCGAACGCACCGAACAGCTTGCCCGCAGCGAGGCCCGCTACCGCAATATCTTCGAGACCGTGCCGGTGGCCATCGCCGAGCTGGAATGGTCGGGCGTGCAGCAGCTGTTGCGCGCGCTGCGGGCCCAGGGCGTGACCGATCTGACAGCTCACCTGGCGGCCCAGCCAGGCTTTGCGCGGCAATGCCTTCAGGCGGTGTCGCTGCGGCGCCTGAACCGCAAGGCCAAGACCATGCATGCCGAGCTGGGCCAACCGCATGGCAGCGACGCCTGGGCGCTGGTGCTGCAAGGACCGGACGGACTGCCCAGGTTTGTCGGCCAGGTGGAGGCCATGTGGCAGGGTCAGCGCCAATACAGCGCCAAGTTCTCACCGCAGTGGTCTGACGGGCCGCCGCTGAGCCTGATGCTGACCGCGTCGCTGCCCGCCCTGGACGACGACGACGCCACCGGCTTGCTGTGCCTGCTGGACATCAGCGAGCTTGACCGCCTGAACGCCGAGCTCGACCGCAGCATGGCCCGGTTGCGCCAGGTCAACCAGGAACTGGAAACCTTCACCTACTCGGTCTCGCATGACCTCAAGGCGCCCTTGCGCGGCATCGACGGCTACAGCCGCCTGCTGCTGACCGACCATGCCGACCGGCAGGACGATGAGGGCCGCGAATTTCTGGGCCATATCCGCCGCGCCACCCAGCACATGGGCGCCTTGATCGACGACCTGCTGGCCTATTCCCGCCTGGAGCGGCGCGACCTGGTGCTGACGCGCCAGCCCCTGGCCACGCTGGTGCAACAGGTGCTGAACGGCCTGCAGCCGGCCCTGGACGGCGCCAATGTTGAACTGACGGTGCAGGTGGCGCCCGGCCTGGCGGTGCTGGCCGACAGCCAAGGGCTGGTCATGGCGCTGCGCAACCTGGTCGACAACGCGCTGAAATTCAGCCGCGCCAGCGTGCCGCCGCGCATCGGCATCGAAGCCACCGCCGTGGACGGCAAGGTGCGCCTGGCGGTGCATGACAATGGTGTGGGTTTTGAGATGAAGTTTCACGACCGCATCTTCTCGATCTTTCAACGCTTGCACCGGGCCGAGCAGTTTCCCGGTACCGGCATCGGGCTGGCGATCGTGCACAAGGCCATGGACCGCATGGGCGGCAAGGTCTGGGCCAGCAGCCAGCCCGGCAAAGGCGCCACGTTCACACTTGAACTGCCAGAGGCGTTGACAACATGAGCGACCATCCGATCCTGCTTGTCGAAGACAATCCGATGGATGTGGACCTGACGCTGCGCGCGTTCAAGCGCCGCCGGATCAGCAACACCATCCATGTGGCACGCGACGGCGAAGAGGCGCTGGCCTGGCTGCCGCGCTGGGAGGCTGGCGAGCCCTGGCCCGCCGTGGTGCTGCTTGACCTGAAGCTGCCCAAGGTCGATGGCATCGAGGTGCTCAGGCAGATCAAGCAGCACCCCCGCTTTTGCGTCATTCCGGTCGTGGTGCTGACCACCTCGGAGCAAAGCGCCGACGTGCAGGCGGCCTACCAGCTGGGCGCCAATTCCTACATCAGCAAGCCGGTCGAGTTCGAGAAGTTCATGGACATCAGTGAACAGATCAACCTGTACTGGACCGTGGTCAACAAGCAAAGCTACTGAACGCAGTGCATGCGCATCCTCTACGTTGAAGACAACCCGGCCGACGCAGACCTGGTGCGTCGGGGCTTGCTGCGCGCGCAGCCGCCGCTGCCTTCCTTGCAGGTGGTGAGCAGTCTGGCGCAGGCCCGCCTGGCGCTGTCGGAGCCGGCGCAATTCGACCTCGCATTGCTCGACTTGAACCTGCCTGACGGCCATGGCCTGGAACTCGTGGCCGAGATTCGCCAGCGCCGGTTGCCGCTGGCCGTGGTGGTGTTGACCGGCCAAGGCGACGAGGCGCTGGTGGTGGCGGCCTTGAAGGCCGGCGCCGACGACTACCTGGCCAAGGGTGGGGAGCTGGGCGAACGCATCGTGCCCACGCTGCGGGCCTGCTGGACCCGCTACCAGGCAGAGGGCGACCAGTCCGCTCAGCCACTGCGGGTGCTGTACGTGGAACACAGCGCCCATGACCGCGACCTGACCCGGCGCCATTTGCAGCAGCACGCCGCGCACCTGCTGCTGGAATGCGTGCCCGACGCACCGTCCGCGCTGGCGCTCCTGCCGGGCGGCGCCGCCCGGCCCGACCCCAACCTGCCCTGGGACCTGCTGCTGCTGGATTTCCAGCTGGTGGGCGACAACGGGCTGGAACTGCTGAAGCTGCTGCGCCAGGACCGAGGACTCGACCTGCCCGTGGTGCTGGTGACCGGGCAGGGCAATGAAGAAGTGGCGGCGCTGGCCATGCGGCTGGGTGCCACCGACTACCTGGTCAAGAGCCAGCACTACCTGATGGCCCTGCCTGCGGTGCTGGAAAGTGCCTACCACCGGGTGCAGTTGGCGCGTGAGCATGCCGCCTTGCGCGCGCTCAACGCAACGCTCGAGCACAAGGTGGCCGAGCGCACCGCCGAACTGGTCAAGGCCAAGGCCAATGCGGACGCTGCCAACAAGGCCAAGTCGGCCTTCCTGGGCCGCATGAGCCACGACCTGCGCACGCCGTTGAATGCGGTGCTCGGCTTTTCTCAGCTGCTGTCGCGCGACCCGACGCTGGCCCCGGCTGCGGCTGCGCGCAAGCAGGTGCAGTTGATCCATGACGCCGGCCGCCACCTGCTGGCGATGGTGGACGACCTGCTCGATCTGTCGGCCGTGGAATCAGGCGCATTGCGGCTGAGCCTCGAGGCGCTGGATGTCGTCGTGCTGGTGCAGGAATGCCTGCAACTGGCCGCACCGCTGGCGGCGCAGCACCGGGTCACGGCGACGCTGTTGCCCTTTGACGGTCTCTGCCTGGCGATGACCGACCGCACCCGGCTGCGCCAGGTTCTGGTCAATCTGTTGAGCAACGGCATCAAGTACAACCATGCCGGCGGTCGACTGTCGGTGGCGGTGCTGCGCCATGGCCCGCAGCTGCGCGTGGTGGTGACCGACACGGGCCCGGGCATGAACGCCCAGCAACTCGCCGGCCTGTACCAGCCCTTCAACCGCCTGGGTGCCGAAGCCAGCGAGGTCGAGGGCAGTGGTCTGGGCCTGTTGATCTGCAGGAATCTGCTGCTGGCCATGAACGGCATGCTGGACGTGCACAGCGAGCCAGGACGGGGCAGCAGCTTCACCGTTTCGCTGCCCCGTGCCGATGCCGCCGATGCCGCAGGTCCCCCAAGTTCCACCGATGACCTGGCCGAGCCGCCGCCCGCTTGGTCGGCAGCGCCAGGCACGGGCCGGCCGCGCCAGGTGCTCTATGTCGAGGACAACCCGGTCAACGTGATCCTGATGCGCGAGGCCCTGGCCCTGCGGCCAGAGCTGGCGCTGCAGGTCGCGGAGGACGCCGAGGCCGCTCTGGCGCTGCTTGGCCGCTGGCGGCCTGACCTGGTGTTGCTGGACCTGGACCTGCCCGGCATGAGCGGCATCCAGTTGCTGCAGCACCTGAGGGCCGATCCGGCCCACGCCGGGCTGCGCTTTGTGGCGGTGTCGGCCTACGCGCTGGGCCCTGAAGTCCAGCATGCGCTGGACCAGGGTTGCTCGGCCTACCTGACCAAGCCCTTCGACATCGAGCGGCTGTTCACGCTGATCGACCAGTACGCGTGCTGAGCGGCGGCGACCGGAGCCCGCAGGCCGGTGTGCTGCGGTATCGCGCGGCGGCGCCCTCGGCGGGCATCACTCAATCGTCAGTTTGTTGAACCATCGCGCATCAGGCGACATGTCGTCGCGCCACGCGGGCTTGAAGGGCGGCAGGTCGGTGCGTGCTGGCGGTGCGCCGATGCGGTTCAAATCCACCGCCTGCGGCGAGCCCACCAGCGTGCTGCCCACCGGCTTGAGCTGGTAGTACACCCCGTTCCAGAGCTTGGCGCCGAAGTCTTTGGGCGACTTGAACATGAACATCAGGCTGTGTTCCAGCCAGGCCAGCTGGTCTGGCGCAACGGTGCCGGGCTGCGGGTAGGGGTAGGGCACATGGCACAGCAGCTCGGTCGCGCCGTCCAGGCACTTGAATTCGCGCATCGACAGGAAATAGTCCTTGAAGCCGGCGTGGTCCAGCGCCAGCTTGAAGGCCACGCGGCCGTCGGGCGCGGGGCCGAAGCTCACCGTGCCAATGCGCTGCGGCGGGCCTTCGCGCGGGTGCAGCAGCACAGGGTGGGCGCCGCTGAAATCGAAGCCCTGCGCCCGTGCCGTGGGCGTGGCCAGGCCCAGCGCCGGGCCCAGACAGAACAGCGCCAGAAGGCGCAGACGATTCGTCATGAGTCGGCCCCTGCGCTCACTTGACCGGCACGATCTCGACCACGCGGTACTTGCCCTCGGCCTTGTCGGCCTTGAACTGCACCTTGTCGCCGGCCTGCAGCCTGTCCAGCATGGCTTTGTCCTTGACGGTGAAGACCATGGTCATCGGCGGCATGTCCAGGTTGCGGATCTCGCCATGCTTGAGCGTGAGCTTGCCGGCCTCCTTGTCGACCTTGCGCACCTCGGCCTCGGTCATGTCACCGGCGGCGAACGCGGTGCCGGCCAGCAGCAGGGCGACGGTGACGAGCAGGGTCTTGGGCTTGTTCAGAAAAGTCATGGTCATGCTCCAGCGGGAATGGTCATTGGCTGTGGGGTCAACGGCGCCGACAGAAGCAGGGCGCGGCGCTGGCGCAGCCTGGCGCCAGCGGCCAGGGTATCGGCGTGGGTGACAAGTTGCTTCATGTTGATTTCTTTTGTGCAGCGGCCAGCACGGTGATCTTGCCCACCATGCCGGCCTGGTAATGGCCTGCGATCAGGCAGGCAAAGTCGACATCGCCGGCCCGGTTGAAGGTCCAGATGATCTCGCCGGTCTGGCCCGGTGCCACATGGGCCATGTAGGGTGCGTCGTGTTCCATGTCGGGGAACTTGAGCATCAGCGCGGCATGCTCGTCCAGCGCCCGCTTGTGGCCCAGCACAAACTCGTGCATCAGTTGGCCCCGGTTGTGGATCACGAAGCGCAGTGTGTCGCCCTGCTTGACGCTCAGCGTGGCCGGCGTGAAGCGCATGGCGTCGCTCATGGCGACGTCCACCGTGCGCGTGACCTGGCGCTGGCTGCCGGCCATGCCCCAGTCGGTCTGTTCCTTCTTCACGGTCGCGGCGGGCTTGCCGTGGCCGGCCTCGCCATGGGCTCTGCTGGTCAGCGGCAAAGCGCTGGCGGCCAGCAGGCTGGCCAGCAGGCTGGCGCGTCGGTACTTGAAAAATGCGTTCATTGCCTAGGTCCTCAATGGCCGCTGTGGCCACCGCTGGGTTTGCGCACCTTGACCTCGATGTCTGGTTCAAGGCGCTGTTGCGCCGGCATCGCAGCTGTGCCGGCCTGGTGCTGGGTCGGCGCCTGCGCCAGCGCGCCGGTCCATTCATGGGCCACCGTGCCGGGCGGGTGCTTGAACCAGCCCGGGTTGCGGTAGTCGCCATGCGGCTGGTCGCGCCGCACCTTGAGCACGCTGAACATGCCGCCCATCTCGACCCCGCCGAACGGACCTTGGCCGGTCATCATCGGCGCGGTGTTGTCGGGCAGTGGCATGGTCATCTCGGCCATGTCGGCCATACCGCGCTCGCCCATCACCATGTAGTCGGGCACCAGCCTGGTGATGGCCTTGACCACCTCGCGGTGGTCGACGCCGATCATCGTGGGCACGTCGTGGCCCATCGCGTTCATGGTGTGGTGGCTCTTGTGGCAATGAAAGGCCCAGTCGCCTTCTTCGTCGGCGATGAACTCCATCTGCCGCATCTGGCCCACCGCGATGTCCACCGTCACCTCGGGCCAGCGGCTGCCCTTGGGCGTGGGCCCGCCGTCGGTGCCGGTGACCTCGAATTCATGGCCATGAATGTGGATCGGGTGGTTGGTCATGGTCAGGTTGCCGAAGCGCAGCCGCACCCGGTCGCCGCGCCGCACATTGAAGGAGTCGATGCCCGGAAAGATGCGGCTGTTCCAGCTCCACAGGTTGAAGTCGAGCATGGTCATGATCTTGGGTGTGGCCGCGCCGGGCTCGATGTCGTAGGCATTGAGCAGCACGCAGAAATCACGCTGCACAGCGTCGATCAGCGGGTGCCTGGCCTTGGGGTGGGTGACCCAGAAGCCCATCATGCCCATCGCCATCTGCACCATCTCGTCGGCATGCGGGTGGTACATGAAGGTGCCGGGCCGGCGCGCCACAAACTCGTAGACAAAGGTCTTGCCGGGCGCGATGCCGGGCTGGTTCAGCCCCGTCACGCCGTCCATGCCATTGGGCAGGCGCTGGCCATGCCAGTGGATGCTGGTGTGCTCGGGCAGGCGGTTGGTGACGAAGATGCGCACCCGGTCGCCTTCCACCACCTCGATGGTCGGTCCCGGGCTCTGGCCGTTGTAGCCCCAGAGGTGGGCCTTGAAGCCTTCGCTCATCTCACGCACCACCGGCTCGGCCACCAGGTGGAACTCTTTCACGCCGCCGTTCATGCGCCAGGGGCAGGTCCAGCCATTGGGCGTGACCACCGGGTTGTAGGGCTGGCCATTGGGCGGCATCAGCGGCGGCATGGTGTCGGGCGTGGTCTGGATCACCGGCTCGGGCAGGGCGGCCATGGCCACCCGGCTGACCGATGTGGCGGCCACGGCGGCACCGGCCACGCCGGCCCGGGCCAGGCTGCGGCCGAGCATCTGGCGGCGCGAGATCATGGTCTTGTCCTTGGGCTTGGTCGTGTGGTTCATCAATGGCCCCCGCCGGCGGCGTTGGCGCCGTTCGCTGCGGCAGTCGCGCTGGCCATGCCCAGTTCTGGTGGGCCGATCAGCGCCATGTCCAGGTCGGCCTGGGCGCGCCAGAAGTCGGCCAGGGCGGCAATGGCCCCGTTCACGCCCGCGATCTGCATCCGCGCGTCGGCCAGCAGCTCGAACACGCCGATCAGCATGCCGTTGTAGCGCAGCCCATTTTCTTCGGCGATGCGCCGCCGCAGTGGCACGATCTGGTCGCGCTGGTGGCGGGCAATGTCCCAGGCCGCGCGGTAGTTGCCGTAGGCCTCGCGCACCTCAGAGCGGGCGTTGATGGCCACTTCGGCGGTGCGCTGCACGGCCTGCAGGTAGCGGTTCTCGGCCCGGACCACGCGCGCGTCACCCCAGTCGAACAGCGGCAGCTCCAGCCCCACTTCCCAGCCGCGCTGGGTCGGGGCCTCGTTCGACCGGCTGCGCACCGCGCCCAGTTCCAGCACGTTGATGAAACGGGTGCTGCGCGTCAGGCCCAGGTCGGCGGCGGTGTTTTTCGCCGTCAGGCGGGCGGCCTGCACATCCAGCCGCTGGGCCAGGGCCTGGCTTTCGATCTGCGGCTGGTCTTCGGGCGCGGCCGGCAGGTCGGGCAGGCGTTCGGGCAGGGTGAACGCGGTCTGGCTGCCCCACAGGCCAAGCTGACGCACCAGGCGTTCGCGCGTGGCGTCGGCCAGCCGCTGAGTCTGGGCCAGGCCCAGCGCGGCGTCGGCTTGAAAGCTTTGCTCACGGGCCAACTGCAGCTTGCTGAAGTTGCCGACCTGGGCCATGCGCCGGGCCAGCTCGGCGCCGGCCTGTGCGGCCTGCGCCACCTGGCGCTGGTAGCGCACGCCCTCTTCGGCCGCCACGGCATTGATCCAGGCCTTGCGGGTGTCTGCCGCCAGGCCCAGCACACGCAGCGTGACCATGCCCTGGGTCTGACCCAGGCGCCGGCCTTCCATTTCCTGCAGCCGCGGCAGCATCAGCAGCCGGGCCAGGTTCAGGTGCAGGCCGGTTTCCAGTTCCACCTCGTCGCCACGTCGCAGACGGCCGAAGCTGATGCCCGGGTTGGGCAAGCGGCCGGCCTGCGCCCATTCGGCCTGGGCGATGCCCAGGCCATGCAGGTCGGCCTGCAGGCCTCGGTTGTTCAGCAGCGCCAGCTGCACCGCGTCGTCCATCGCCAGGGGCTTGGCCAGCAGTCCGGCCACCAGGGCATCCACCGCTTCCTGGGCTTCGGCGCTGCGCACCCAGCGCAGGTCTTGGCCGAGCTGCTGTTTCACGGCCCGGTTGACAGGCGAGAAGGCCTGCTCGGTGTCGACGCTGGCGCAGCCGGCCAGCACCAGCACGGCGGCCAGCGCCGCTGCGGCACGGGCGGGGTGGGGGTATCGGCGGCTCATGGTTTTTGCTGACCACTGTGGCCGCTGTGGCCGGCATGGCCGGTGGAGGGCCGGGCCTCGGGCGCGCTTGCCGGTGACCCGCCTGACGCCGCTGTGGCCGCCGGCTTGGCGGCCGGTACGTCGGGCTCGTTGGCCTCACGCGCATAAGTACGCCAGCCGCCGATGCGCTGCACCTGGTCGTTGGCCTCTTTCCAGGCCAGTGCCGGCGGCAGGCCGATGCCGTCGAGCCGGGTGAAGCTCGATCGCCAGACCAGTGCGGGCACGGCGGCGCGCGCATCGGCCGGATCGGCGCCAGCGGCTCTGGCCACAGCGGCGGGCTGGGTCCAGGCCGGCCCGGCCAGCAGCAGGGCGAGTCCGAAGCCACAGGGTCGGATCAGGGGGTGGACCATGGCAGTCCTTTGTTGGTTTGCATGCGGCGCACCATGGGTGCGCGGAGGGCGGGCACCCGCTGCTGCGGGTGGCCAGCGGCCAGGGCTGGGTGGGCTGACCAGGGCGGCCAGGTGCCGCCGTGGGTCGCTCAGGCCTGGGCGCGGCGCGGCGGGCGGTCGGGGCCGCCGGTGACAAAGCGCACCGGGCCTGCGCTGAAGGCCTGGAAGAGCACGCCATGCACCAGCGGTGTGACCGCCGGTGGGCTCAGCAGCGGCGCCAGCAGCACCGCGCCCAGGCAGCAGGCCGCGCAGGCGCTGCAGCTGTGCGGCGCGCTGGGCAGCCGCGACAGATCAGTCGCGCCGGGGTCGGCTTGACCGGCGGCCGGAGCTTGGTGCGCGTGTTCGGCGTGGTGGGCATGGCTTGACGCAGCGCCTTGGCCTTCATGGCCGGACGATTGCGGTGCAGCGGCCGGCACATGTTGCGCATGCCCCTGCGCCCGGTCAGGCAGGCAACCCAGGCGCAGCGCCGCAGCCGCGCCCTGCAGGGGCAGGGCCAGCGCGACAAGCCAGATCAGCACCAGCCGCTGCAGACGTGACAAGGCAGACATGCCGCAGACTCTACCCCAGGCCACCATGGCCCTGGGCCTGGCTGCGGCTTTGCAGTCCGTGGTCACCGCAGGGGATGGCCAAGGGCCGGGCAGGGTGTCACCATCGGGGCCTTGGACGTTCAGCCCGTCAGCCATTGAGAAGGACCAGCCCTTGGCCTACGTGGGTCAGCCGTTCCGGCACGACATCTTCGTCAGTTACAGCCATGGCGCGGACGCGCAGGGCCAGCCGCAGCTCAAGGACTGGTCGGTGGCCTTTGTGCGCGCGCTGGAGCAGGAACTGCGCAGCGACCGCGACTACCGCAACACGCTGTCGATGTTCATCGACGCGCACGACCGGCCCGGCCAGCGGCTGGACCCGATGGCGCCGCTGACCGAGCAGCTCAACGCCCATGTCGGCGCGTCGGCGCTGCTGCTGGTGCTGATGTCGCCCGACTACCAGGCCTCAAATTGGTGCCGCGACGAACGCCAGTGGTGGGCGCAGCAGCAGGCCGGCACCGGTCTGCCTGCGGCGGGCCGGGTAGCGATGGTCCATGCCTGGCCGCTGCAGCAGCCCTGGCCCGACGAGCGCTGGCCCGCAGAGCTGAGCGATCAGGCCGGCCACCCGCTGGTGGGCTATGCCTTTCACAGCGGCCAGGGCCGCGCCGCGCGGCCGCTGGGCTGGACCGAGTGGTCGTCCGGCTTTGGCGCTGAACTGCGCACCGCGCTGCTGGGCCTGGCCGGCGACCTGTACCACAAGCTCGACCAGATCAAGGCCGACGCCCAGCGCCTGAGCGCGGCCCGCGCCGACAGCCAGCGCCTGGCGCAGGCCGGCGGCCAGACCATCTACCTGCATGGCCGGGCCGACAGCGCCACGGGCGCCGCGCAATGGGCGCACAGCGCCCAGGCCTTGCTGGAGGGTGGTTACGCCGTGCTGCCCGGCGAGCCCGACCCGGTCGAGCGCGACCCGGCGCGGCTCGAAGCCATCCGCGAGCGTCGGGTCGAGGCCCTGGCCGCCTGCGATGCGCTGCTGCTGGTGGGCGGTGACGATGGCCGCGCCATCGACGCCGACCTGATCGTGGTCGGCAAGCACGACCGCCATTCGGCCCGCGCCAGGTCCAACCGCTGGTTGCCTTGCGCGCTGCTGGACACCGCGGGCGCGGCAGTGGCCACCGACGTGCGCCGCAGCACCGCGCGCATCGTTCAGGCCGACTGGCTGGATGCCAGCCACACGCCCCTGGTGCCGGTGGTTCAGCATTGGCTGCAGGGCAAGGCCGGCCAGGGGCCGGGCGCATGAACGCGCCGGCCCGCCCGGCTGCCGATGAGGCCGACGCCGCCTTCACGGTCGTGCTGCCAGCGCGGCCCTACCCCGGCTTGCGGCCTTACGACGAAGCCGAATGGCCGATCTTCTTCGGCCGTGAGCGCATGGTCGACGCGGTGGTGTCGCGGCTGGTGGCCAGCCATTTCGTCGTCGTGCACGGCGATTCGGGCTCAGGCAAGAGCTCGCTCATCCGCGCCGGCGTGCTGCCCCGGCTGAGCCAGGAGCAGGCCCGGGGCGGTGCGCGCTGGCGCACCTGCATCGCATTGCCGCGCGGCGGGCCGCTGCGCAACATCGCCACTGCGCTGGCCCGGCTGGACGGGCGAGGCGATGACGCTGAACAGGTGCTGGCCCTGCGTCGGGCGCTGAACCTGGGCCGGCGCGCGCCGGCCGCGCTGGCCGGGCTGATGTTGCGCGACGAGCATGACCACCTGTGCCTGCTGGTCGACCAGTTCGAAGAGCTGTTTGAATTTGCGCGCAGCGCAGGGGGCGCCGGCGAAGCCCGGCTGCTGACCGACGCGCTGGTGGCGCTGGCCGAAGCACCGCCGCGAGGCCTGTACCTGGTGCTGACCATGCGCTCGGAGTTTCTCGGCGCCTGTGCCCGCTTCACCGGCCTGGCCGAGGCGGTGAACGCCCAGCAATACCTGTTGCCGCCGATGAGCGCGGCCGACCTGGTGCGTGCGGTGCGCGAGCCGGCGCCGCTGTTCGACGGTGAGGTGGCGCCGGCGCTGGCCGAGCGCCTGGCGGCCGACGCGGCGGGCATCGACGGCCTGCCGCTGGTGCAGCATGCGCTGATGCTGCTGCACCGGGCCAAGGCCGCACAGGGTTCTGCGGCTTGGCGTCTGGACGCAGAAGACTACCCGGCCCAGGGCCTGGCCGGCCTGCTGTCCGACCATGCCGATGCGGTGACGGCATCGGTCAGCCCGGCCAGCGCCGCCGCCGGTGCCGAACCCGACCGTGTGGTCGAAGACCTGCTGCGCGCCTTGACCACCACCAACGCCGAAGGCCATGCGCTGCGCCGGCCGCAGCCGCTGGGCCGCCTGGCGGCGGTCACCGGCGCCCCGGCGCAGCGGGTGCGCGAGGTGGTCGACGCCTTTCGCGCCGACGGCGTGTCGTTCATGACCCCGCGGTGCCAGGACGGCGCCGAGCCCGTACTGGCCGACGACGCCGTGGTCGACATCGGCCATGAGTCGCTGATCCGTTGCTGGCGCGTGCTGGCCGACCCGGAAGACGGCTGGCTGGTGCGCGAATTCCAGAACGGCCTGGTCTGGCGGTCCTTGCTGGTGCAGGCCGACAGCTTTGAGCGAGACGCCGGCAACCTGCTGTCGCCGGCCACCGCCGGCGAACGTTCGCGCTGGATGCTGCGCCGCAACCCGGACTGGGCCGAACGCTACGGCGGCGGCTGGCCGCGCGTGCAGGCGCTGGTGGCGGCCAGCGTGAAGCACCGCGACGAACTGGATCGCCTTCGTGCGAGCGAAATGGCCGCCCGCGCCGGTGAGCAGCGCGCCCGTGAGCGCTACCTCACCGCCATCGGTGCCCTGGGCGGCGCCATTTTGCTGATGGCTTTTGCCGGCTGGCAGTGGCTGCAGGCCAACGACGCGCGCGACCAGGCGCTGGCGGCCAGCCAGTTTGCCGAGGCACAGCGCCAGCGCGCTGAGGTGCTGCTGGAAAGCACCCGCGCCAGCACCGACGAGCTCAGCCGCAGCCTGGAGGCCTTGCGGGCACAGCGTCCGGGCGCTGTTGGCGACGGCGCTGGGGCCGCCGCTCCTCCTGCGCCGCAGGCGGTACAAGAGACCTACCGCAAGCTCAACGGCGTGGCCAACGACCTGCGCCGGGCCCAGGCCCAGGCCGATTCGGCCCGACCACCGACTGACTTTTCCGCCAAGAAATAAGCCCGGCCACTGCCATCGGCTCAATCGGCCTTGTGCCGCGCCGCCCGCGCCGACAAGGCGCCCGGAAAGTAAAGCGCGGTCAGGCTCTTGCTGTGCACCGGTGAAAAGTCGGCCATGGCGCTGGCGGCCACGGGCCCGTCGCGCCGCCAGTCGCGTACCCAGTGGATGTGGTCGGCCACCTCCATCATGCCCATGGTCTGGCGGTCGCCCACCAGCACGCCCTGCACGCGCAGGCCCAGGCGGCTGCGGGCGTGGTCCAGCGCGGCCAGCATGGCCGGTGTGCAACCAAATTCTCCGTCGCTGACGATCAACAGATCGGCGCTGGTCCAGCGCTGCTCGTGCACGCGGCTGATGGCGCGCTCGATGGCGCCCTGCACGTCGGTGCCGCCGTCAAAGGCCAGGCCCATCAGGTCCAGCAGCGCGGCCAGGCCGGCCTCGCCCTGGGCCAGCTCCTGCTCGATCAACTCGTCCGGGCCACCAAAGGCGATCAGCAGGCAGCCGCGCTTCTCGGTCAGCGCGGTGCGCAAGGCCTGCAGCGCCACCGCCTTGGCCAGGGTTTCGGGGCCACCATGCATCGAGCCCGAGGTGTCCAGGCACAGGATGATCGGGCCCCTTTCGGCTGGCTGGGGCTGCGGCGGGGTGGCGGGTCGGCGCGGCGGCGCGCCGGGGTCGGGGCGCTGGTCCAGCAGCACGGCCTGGCTGTCGTAGCTCAGCAACCGGGCCTCGGCCCGGCGCGCACGCCAGAGTTTTTTCAGCACCGGGTGCAGCAGCATCGCCGCCTCGCTGCCCAGCATCTGGTTGATGCTGGCGCTGTGGCGTATGCCATGCAGTTCACCCGGCGCGTCGGGCAACCGGGTCTCGACCCACCTCATGCCACTTTGCGGCCGGCCGCTGGGCAGGGCGTCGGTCTGGGTCGACGGCTGCGCCGCGCTGCGCTCGGTCCGGCCCAGTTGGCGGATCAAGGCCAGCAGTTCGGGCCGCCGGGCCAGACTGGCTGCCACGCGCTGCGCTTCCTGCCATTCATGGCGCTTGAGCTGGCCGCGCAGCTCGTCCCAGCGCAGCCGGGCCAGATCACCCAGGCCGGGCAGCAGTTTGAGGACCTCCTGCCAATCGCCCTTCTCCAGCGTCCAGGCGGCGCTGAACTCGTCGGCGACCTGGGCGATGGCCTGGGCGCGGGTCAGCCGGGGCTGCAGGTCGATCAGCCGGTCCAGGTGCCAGAGCAGGGTGCGCAACAGTTGCTCGGTCATGGTCGGCACGCCAGCGCACAGCGGGGCCAGCTCAAGCAGGCCAATTCGGTGGCGCAGGGCCTGCAGTGGCGCGGGGTCACCGAAGTCGGCGGCGGCGGGCAGCCGGCCCTCGGCCAGGGCCTCGCGCCAGCGCTGCAGGTCGGCCAGCCGCCGGCCATGCGGGCCCACGCTGTTGACCAGGGCCGGCAGCCACAGGCCACGCGGCAGCGCGGCCAGCCGGTGAAACGGCGCGTCGTGGTCGCTGATGGCCGAGTCCATCGCCTGGCCGGTTCAGTCCAGCGGCACGGGCTGCGGTGGCGGGCCGTTGAGCTGCGGGTCTTGCGGCAAGGCCGCAAAGCCGTCATGGCTGGCCTGCAGCCGCTGGCCATAGCCCTGCAGCGTGGCCAGGGTCTGGCCATGGGCTGCCAGCCAGTGCCGGGCCAGCAAGGGTGGCAGCCACAAGCGCCCGGCCAGGCGCTCGGCCAGGGCCTTTTGCTGCTGTGACACTTCGGCCAGCGCGTCGGCAACCCGGTCTTGCAGGCCTTGCACCTGCGCCAGCCGGGTCTGCAGATGCAGCGGGCTGAAGTGGCGGCGTTGGCGTTGCTCCAGCGTGACCGAGAGGATGCGCTGCAGGCCGCCCGCCTCGTCCTGAGCGCCCAGCTTGCGCGCCAGCGCGAGCTTGCCGGCGCGGTTGTCCTGGTCGGGGTCGGCCGCGCCGCCTTCGGTGGGCAGGCTTTGCTCGATCTGCAGCTGCTTGTCGAAGGCGTCTACGGCATGACCCAGCCAGATCAGCGGCTGGGCCCGGGCCTGCACCAGGCTGTGCTGCACCCACAGCGCCAACGGCCCCTGGCTGGCCGGGTCGGGTGCGACGACCTGGGGCGCCAGCCAGAGGTCGATCTCGTCGATGGCATCGCGGCCCTCGGTGGCTGCGGCGCAGCGCATCAGACCCACCAGCTGGCGCCAGCGCCGGTCTGACACCGACAGGCCTTGCTCGGCCACCTGAGCGCGCAGCGCGGCCAGCGCGGCCAGCGCCGGCTCGCTCAGCGCGACCCGGTCCCGGGCGGCCAGCACCGCCGCACGCTCGGCCGGGCTGATGGGCGCGGGCGCGGTCGGGCCGGGCGTGGTGTCCAGCTGCAGCAGCGCGGCAAAGGCGGCGTCGCCCACCGGCGCTACCGGCACGCGCAGCAGAAAGCGGTCGTGAAAGGCCAGTAAGGACTCGTCGGTCGGGGCCTCATTGCTGGCGCCGACCACGCTGATCAGCGGTGTGCGCAGCCGCGCCGAGCCGTTGTCGAACTCGCGCTCGTTGAGCAGGGTGAGCAGCGCGTTCAGGATCGCCGAGTTGGCCTTGAACACCTCGTCGAGAAAGGCGATGCCGGCGGTGGGCAGGTAGCCGTCGATCAGGCGCTCGTAGCGGTCGTCCTCCAGCGCTTTCAGCGACAGTGGGCCGAACAGCTCTTCGGGGGTCGAAAAGCGGGTCAACAGGCGCTCGAAGTAGCGTGCGCCGTCAAAGGCCCGGTGCAGCCGGCGTGCCAGTTCGCTCTTGGCCGTGCCGGGCGGGCCGATCAGCAGCACATGCTCGCCGGCCAGCGCGGCCAGCAGCAGCAGGCGCACGGCGGTCTCGCGTTCCAGCAGGCCATGGGCCAGGCTGTGCAAATGGTCTTGCAGCCGCTGGCTGCTGGGGCAGAGGGTGTTTGGCGGCAGGGTCGGCATGGCGCCGATTGTGGCCACAGACCCAGCGTCTGCTGGCTGTATCCGGTCAAACCAGGTCGGTGCGCCGGCTCAGCCGGTCCATCGCGCGGCGGCCCATCTGCTTGGCGCGGTCCATCGCGGCATCGGCCGCGCGCAGCATCGCCGCAGCGTCGTCACCGGACTCGGGGCGGGTCGACACGCCGATGCTGGCGCCGACCTGCAGCTGGTGCGCGCCGATGGTCATCGGCGCGCTGAGCACGCCGATCAGCTTGTCGGCCACCAGCGCAGCGTTCTGGTCACTGGCCAGCGTGGCCAGCAGCACCATGAATTCGTCGCCGCCCAGCCGGGCCACCAGGTCATGCTGGCGCAGCCTGGCCTGCAGGCGGCGCGCCACCTCGCACAGCACCTGGTCGCCCACGGCATGGCCATGCTCGTCGATGATCTGCTTGAAGCGGTCGAGGTCGATGAACAGCAGGGCCAGCGGCAGGTCGTGGGGGTCTGCATGTGGGCGATGGCCCGGCGCGGGCGGTCTTCCAGCAGGATGCGCCTGGCCAGGCCGGTCAGACCGTGGTGGTAGGCCAGCCGGGCCAGTTGATCGGCCAGCGGCTGGCGCTCGGTGATGTCCACGCTGATGCCGAGGTAGCCGCTGACCTGGCCGTGGCCGTCGCGCGCAGGCGATCGGCG
>JANOWE010000117.1:0-1556 GCA_031417735.1 Betaproteobacteria bacterium | reverse complement strand
GGCACCGAGCCCAGCGCGGCCTGGTGCAGCACCAGGTCCACGCCCTGGCAGGCGGCGGCGCAGTCGGCCGGGTTTCGAATGTCACCCTCGATCATCGTGAACCGGGCCCAGGCGGTTTCGCCGACGATGCGCTGCACATCGTCCAGGTTGTGCTGGTGGCCGGTGGCGAAATTGTCCAGGCCCACCACCTGCTGGCCCAGGCCCAGCAGCGTTTCGAGCAGGTGGCTGCCGATGAAGCCGGCCACGCCGGTGACCAGCCAGCGGCGCGGCTGATCGCGCAGTTGCTGCTGCAGGGAGTCGTAGGCCGGTGTGGCGGCAGGGGTGAAGGCGGACATCGGGGTCGCAGTCAAGTGGTCAGAAGAGGTCGGCGTCGCGAAGCAGCGGCGCGGCAGCGTCCTTGCCTGCCAGTCGCGGCGCCATGCCCAGGGGCCAGGTGATGCCGATGCCCGGATCGTCCCAGCAGATGGCGCGCTCGCAGTCGCGGGCATAGTGGTCGGTGGTCTTGTACAGAAAGCGCGCATCGTCGGTGAGCGCCACGAAGCCGTGGGCAAAGCCCTCGGGGATCCACAGCTGGTGTCGGTTGTCGGCACTGAGTTCGGTGCCAACCCATTGGCCGAAGCTGGCCGAGCCCCGGCGGATGTCCACCGCCACGTCGAACACCGCGCCGGCCACCACCCGCACCAGCTTGCCCTGCGGGTGCGGCGGCAACTGGTAATGCAGGCCACGCAGCACATGTCGGGCGGACGATGATTCGTTGTCCTGCACGAAGGGCCGCGCCGCAGGCAGGCCCAGCGACGCCAGGCCGGCATCGAAACGCTGCTGGTTGAAGCTTTCCATGAACCAGCCGCGGTCGTCGGCGATCTGGGCAGGCTCGATCAGCACGACGCCGGGCAATCGGGTGGCGGTGAATTTCATCAATTAGGCTTGGAAAGTGGCTGTTCGCACGACCTGTCATCTTGCCGGGCGGCTTGGATTCTAGGAGTCGGTCGGGCTTGGGGTCGGGCCTTGACAAGCCGCCGTGATGGGCTTTTTCAAAGCATCGGCGATAATGCTCGGTTGATGACCGATCAAAACACCCCTGTCGGCGACCGCGTCGACCCGCTGCCGAATGCGTCCGCCGACGCCTTGATGGCCGCACCCACCAGCCCGATTGCGCCAGCCATTGGCGCCGAGCTGCCTGCCACCGAGCCCGTACCACAGCCCTTCGAGACCCTGGGCCTCGATCCCAAGCTGCTGCGCGCGGTGGCCGAATCTGGCTACACCATGATGACGCCGATCCAGGCCAAGGCGATTCCGCTGGTGCTGGCCGGGCGCGACGTGATGGGCGCGGCGCAGACCGGCACCGGCAAGACGGCGGCGTTCACGCTGCCCTTGCTGCAGAAAATGATGCGCCACGAGACGGCCTCCATGTCGCCCGCGCGTCACCCGGTTCGGGCGCTGGTGCTGACACCCACACGCGAACTGGCCGACCAGGTGGCCAACAACGTGGCCACCTATGCCAAGCACACGCAGTTGCGCTCGATGGTGGTGTTCGGCGGCATCGACATGAAGCCGCA
>JANOWE010000116.1:0-7394 GCA_031417735.1 Betaproteobacteria bacterium | reverse complement strand
GCCGCAAAGAGCTTCGCGCTGTGGCCACCACGCTGGCCCTGCAGCCTTGCAATGCCCTTGGCAATGACTGTGCGGCGGGCGAGCATCGACGGCAGAGTGTCGTCCTTGGCGGTGGCCAGGGCCAGCGCCAAACATCAAAGCCAGGCTCACCGGGCCGCCCGTGTTGGCGTCGGTGGTGGCGGTGGTGGCGCTGGTGATGGCCGGCGCACGCGGTGCCGGCCGCGGCGCCGCCACTGCCCCCGGCAAGGCCAGCACCTGGTACAGCGGCGAGCGATAGGCGATGAGGTCCAGCTCGATGAGCTGCTGGCGCGCACAGCAAGCGCACTGCGTCGTCCTGGAACTGGAACCCGGGAACCCAATCGTCGGCATACCTCACCGCGATCACGTCACCCCGGGCATGGCGACCCCGCCATTGCTTGACCCACAGGTCGAACGCAGGTTGGATTGATCTTCAGATCTCAGGCCCCTGCCAGGCTGCCGGAGGCGCCCCGACCGGGCCATGTACTCATGTCCGGTCTTGCCTTCCTGTGAGCCATGGGGTCACCTCGATGCAGTCACTTGGGCAGCAGGAACCCGCTGAAATGGCGGTTACTGCAGAAGTGGCGTTGGCAGGGGGCGATTCATGGCGTCCATCGTGGGCCAACGGCGGACGTGAAAAGGGCGCTAAGTCGTCGATTGACTTAGCGCCCTGATCTTTGTTGACTTTCGTCGAACAGTAACTTGGTGGAGCCGGGGGGAATCGAACCCCCGTCCGCAAGCCATCACCGGCCAGTTCTACATGCTTAGCTGTCTGATTTGGTTCTCATGGTTCCTACCGCGCAGCAGCACGCTGAAGGTCCCACCAGTCAATTGAGTCTCGTCTCTGTCCGAATGACGCGGTCAGACACCAGCCAATGTGAATGACTTCGCAGCCTTCAGAGCCAATTGCTTGGATCCTCGGGCCCGGCCCATTGGCCTACCGTTGCGAAGCTCACCGGTTTTTAAGCGGCGAGGGCGTACGAGTTGTCGTTCGCAGTTACTTTTGTTTCCAGTGGTTTTACGAGCGAACTGGTGCTCGGCATGCCCTGAACCGACTCCGTACCCACGTCGAAGCCAGGTCGGCCCCTGGTAATCAGCATTTTAGGCCAGATCCAGCCACTGCAAGAGCGCGGCCGGCGAATCAAGCACTTGGTCGGCGCCCCAGTCATTGATGGCGGTGCCTTGGCCCAGATAACCCCAGGCGGCGGCCAGTGTGGCCATGCCGGCGGCGCGGCCAGCCATGATGTCGCGGTGGTCGTCGCCGATGTAGACACAGGCCGAAGGCAACACGCCCAGCCGGCGCGCCGCCTCCAGCAGGGGCTCGGGGTGGGGTTTGGCGTGCGGCGTGGTGTCGCCGGCAATGGTCACCGCAGCGCGCTGTGCCAGGCCCAGTCCCTGCACGATGGGTTCGGTATAGCGCATGGCTTTATTGGTGACGATGCCCCATCGCAGCCCTCGCGCGTCCAGCAGATTCAGCACAGGCGCCATCGCGTCGAAAATTTGCGTCTGCTGCAGCAAACGACTGGCATAAGCCGACAGGAACGCGTCCTTCATCTGGGCAAAGTTGGTGTCTTCGGGTGTCAGGCCAAAGGCCAGAGCGACCATGCCACGTGCACCCGAACCCACCATCGGGCGAAGCGTCTGCAGTGCCATGGGCGGCAGGCCGTGCCGTGCGCGCAGATCGTTGGCTGCGCCGGCCAGATCGGGCGCACTGTCGATCAATGTGCCGTCCAGGTCGAACAGCAACAGCGGGGCAGACCGCGTCATGCCGCTGCTCGACAGGCCAGCAGGTAGTTCACCGAGGTGTCGTCGGTCAGGCTGTAATGCTGGGTCAGCGGGTTGTAGGCCATGCCTCGGAACTGCACGGCGGCAAGCCCGGCCTCGCGACTCCAGCGCGTGAGCTCACTGGGGCGGATCAGGCGCTGGTACTCATGGGTGCCTTTGGGCAGTAGCCTGAGCACATGCTCGGCACCGACGATGGCGTACAGCCAGGCCTTGGCACTTCGGTTGATGGTGGAGAAGAAAACCCAGCCGCCGGGCTTGACCAAGGTCGCGCATGCGTGCACCACGGACGCTGGGTCGGGCACATGCTCAAGCATTTCCATGCAGGTCACGAGATCAAAGCTGGCTGGCGCCTCGGCGGCCAGCGCTTCCGCAGCCACCTCGCGGTAGCACAGTCCGGGCAACGCGGACTCCATGGCATGCAGTTGGGCCACCTTCAAAGGTTTGCTCGACAGGTCGATGCCCAGCACCTGGCCGCCAAGCCGGGCCATGGCCTCGGTCAGGATGCCTCCACCGCAGCCCACATCCAGCACTTGCTTGCCGGAGATATGGGCCAGTTGGTCAATCCAGTTCAGCCGCAGTGGGTTGATCTGGTGCAGGGGCCGAAACTCGCCGTCGGTGTCCCACCAGCGGTGGGCCAGTTCGCCGAACTTGGCCAGTTCTTGGGGATCTGCGTTGTTTGTCATGCCCGGATCGTAACGGTGCCTGTCGTCCAACCGCCATCAAATACGGTGCCCAGAGCAATCGGCAGGAGCGGTTGACGTGAAAAAAAACCCCGCCTTGGCGGGGTTTTCGTGCCGACCCCCAAACCAGCTGGGTCGGAGCAAGCCCCCGAAGGGACTGGCTTTACTGGCGGGTGCGGGTGCCGACGACTTCGACTTCCACGCGCCGGTTCTTGGCCCGACCTTCGCTGGTCTTGTTGTCTGCAACAGGCTGCTTCTCGCCCTTGCCTTCGGTGTAGACGCGGTTCTTCTCGACGCCCTTGCCCACCAGATAGGCCTTGACGGCGTCAGAACGCTGAACCGACAGCTTCTGGTTGTAGCCGTCGGTGCCCACGGCGTCGGTGTGACCGACGGCGATGATCACTTCCAGCGCAATGCCTTGGGTCTTGCCAACCAGATCGTCCAGCTTGGCCTTGCCTTCAGGCTTGAGCACCGACTTGTCAAAGTCGAAGAAGGTGTCAGCAGCAAAGGTGACCTTCTCGCTCACGGGCTTGGCCGGCGCGGCAACCACTGCCGGCGGCGTAGGCGCCACAACGGCCGGGGCCGGTGCGGGCGCAGGAGCAGCGGCGGGTGCCGGAGCAGGAGCCGCAACCGGCGCGGGCGCCGGAGCAGCGACTGGGGCGGGCTTGATTGCGCCGTCACAGTTTTGGTCGGCAGTGGCCGGGGTCCAGTTGGAATCGCGCCAGCACAGTTCGTTGCTGCCGTTTTTCCAGACGGTGCCATCCACGCTACGCCAATTATCGGCGCCGTTGGATTGAGCAAGAGCCGCCAGCGGGGCGACGAGCGCGGCCGAGGCGAACAGCACCGCTACCTTATTGAGTTTCTTCATGATTCTCCTCTCGAGGGAAGCCGCAGTCGCCTGCGTAATGTCTAAATCGAAAGCAAAAAAAAGCCGGCAAATGCCCGGGTCGGCAAGCGTTTGCCACCGATGATTGATTGTGCCATAGGGCTTTCGGCCGACTTGATTTTGAGCCGCCAGCAAGCGCCAGGACACGTCAGCTGTTGCATGGCCGCGACACCTGGGGCCGATTAGAATGCTGGCCTGTCGTGCGGATGAGCTCTGCTGCGGCCCGCAACCCAACCGGCGCCGACACGCCTAGAACAGCACCGACACAACGCATGACGCCCTTCGCCAAGGAAACATTGCCCATCAGCCTCGAAGAGGAGATGAGGCGTTCATATCTGGATTACGCGATGAGCGTGATCGTCGGGCGCGCGCTGCCCGATGCGCGAGACGGACTCAAGCCGGTACACCGGCGCGTGCTGTTCGCCATGCACGAACTGAACAACGACTGGAACCGTGCCTACAAGAAGAGCGCGCGCATCGTTGGCGACGTGATCGGCAAGTACCACCCGCATGGCGACACGGCGGTGTACGACACCATCGTGCGCATGGCGCAGAACTTCAGCCTGCGCCACATGCTGGTCGATGGCCAGGGCAACTTCGGCTCGGTCGATGGCGACAACGCAGCAGCGATGCGCTACACCGAGATCCGGCTGGCCAAGATCGCGCATGAAATGTTGGCCGACATCGACAAGGAAACAGTCGACTTCGCGCCCAACTACGACGGCTCGGAGAAAGAGCCCACGGTGCTGCCGGCGCGGTTGCCCAACCTGCTGGTCAACGGTGCCACCGGCATTGCGGTGGGCATGGCCACCAACATTCCGCCACACAACCTCAATGAGATCGTCGATGCCTGCCTGCACCTGCTGGCGCATCCGGAAGCCACGATCGACGAGTTGATGGAGATCGTGCCCGCGCCCGACTTTCCCACCGCCGGCATCATTTATGGTTTGTCGGGCGTGCGCGAGGGCTACCGCACCGGCCGCGGCAAGGTGGTGATGCGGGCCAAGTGCCACTTCGAGGACATCGACCGCGGCCAGCGCCAGTCGATCATCGTTGACGAGATCCCGTATCAGGTCAACAAGAAGACGCTGCTGGAGCGCATTGCCGAGTTGGTGCACGAGAAGAAGATCGAGGGCATCAGCCACATCCAGGACGAAAGCGACAAGTCCGGCATGCGGGTGGTGATCGACTTGAAGCGGGGTGAAGTGCCCGAGGTCGTGCTCAACAACCTGTACAAGCAGACCCAGCTGCAGGACACCTTCGGCATCAACATGGTGGCGCTGATCGATGGCCAGCCACGCTTGTGCAACCTGAAGCTGCTGCTGGAGATCTTTCTCGAGCACCGGCGCGAGGTGGTCACCCGGCGCACCGTGTATGCGCTGCGCAAGTCGCGTGAGCGTGGCCATGTGCTGGAAGGCCTGGCCGTGGCGCTGGCCAACATCGACGAGTTCATCGCCACCATCAAGAACTCGCCCACGCCGCCGGTGGCCAAGGCCGCGCTGATGGCCAAGGCCTGGGATTCGTCGATGGTGCGCGAGATGCTGCTGCGCACCGAGGGCAACAGCCCCGGCGGTGCGCAGGCTTATCGCCCCGAGGGTCTGCCGGCCAACATCGGTCTGCAGGCCGATGGCCTGTACCGCTTGTCGGACGACCAGGCCAGCGAAATTCTGCAGATGCGTCTGCAGCGCCTGACCGGGCTGGAGCAGGACAAGATCATTGGCGAGTACCGCGAGGTGATGGCCGAGATTGCCGACCTGCTCGACATCCTGGCCAAACCGGCGCGGGTGACCGCGATCATCGTCGACGAGTTGAATGCGGTTCGGCTGGAATTCGGCCAGACCAAGGTCGGCGCGCGGCGCAGCGTGATCGAGCACAACGCGCTGGAGCTGGGCACCGAAGACCTGATCACGCCCACCGACATGGTGGTCACGCTCAGCCACGGCGGCTACATCAAGAGCCAGCCGCTGGCCGAGTACCGGGCGCAAAAGCGCGGCGGGCGCGGCAAGCAGGCCACGCAGACCAAGGACGACGACTGGGTCGACCAGCTGTTCATCGCCAACACCCACGACTGGCTGCTGTGCTTCAGCGACCGGGGCCGGGTGTATTGGCTCAAGGTCTGGGAAGTGCCGCAGGGTTCACGCAACTCACGCGGCAGGCCCATCGTCAACATGTTTCCGTTGCAGCCCGGGGAGAAGATCACCGTGGTGCTGGCGCTGACGGGTGAGTTCCGCAGCTTTCCGGCCGACCATTTCATCTTCATGTGCACCGCACTGGGCACGGTGAAAAAGACCGCGCTGAACGATTTCAGCAACCCGCGCAAGGCCGGCATCATCGCCGTCGACCTGGACGAAGGCGACCACCTGATCGGCGCCGCGCTGACCGATGGTCGCCACGACGTGATGCTGTTCAGCGACGGCGGCAAGGCGGTGCGCTTTGACGAAGACGATGTGCGCGCCATGGGCCGCCAGGCCCGGGGCGTGCGCGGCATGAATCTGGAAGACGGCCAGAACGTGATAGCGATGCTGGTGGCCGAGCAGGAAGATACGCTCAGCGACGAGCCAGTGAGCGTGCTGACTGCGACCGAGAACGGCTATGGCAAGCGCACCAGCATCGTCGAATACACCCGCCATGGCCGAGGCACGAAGGGCATGATCGCGATCCAGCAGACCGAGCGCAACGGCCGCGTGGTGGCGGCCACCCTGGTGCGCCCGGCCGACGAGATCATGCTCATCACCGACCGGGGCGTGCTGGTGCGCACCCGGGTGTCCGAGATTCGTGAGCTGGGGCGCGCCACGCAGGGCGTCACCTTGATCGGCCTGGACGAAGGCACCAAGCTCAGCGGCCTGCAACGCATTGTCGAAAACGATGCGAACGACGAAGTGCCAGAGGCCGGACCCGACAATAGCGAATCCGGCGCGGAACCCGATCCGAGTGCCGACCCCAGCTGACCTTCACCCCAACTTTTGACCGCGTGGCCACGAGCCTTGCAGCAGCCACCAAACAACAACGGCCGCATGGCCGAAAAACTGGACCCTCGATGACCGCCTTCTCGCGTTTGCCCTACACCCTGCTGACCTGCGCATTGCTTGCAGGTAGCGGCCTTGCCCAGGCGCAGACCGCCATGTCGCCGGCGAAGAAGGAACTGCTGCAGCGCGCGATGGCGCTGCAGAAGCCCGCGATCGAGAACGTGGGCAACGCCCTGGCCGGGCAGACCGCCAACCAGGTCCTGCAGTTGATGGGCCAGGCGATCACCCGGCTGCCGGCCGACAAGCGTGACGCTTTGGCGCCTGACCTGCAGGCCGATGTAAAGAAGTTCTACGACGACATCGCACCCACACTGCGTGATCGCGCGGTGGCGCTGGCACCGTCCACGGTGGGCCTGGCGATCGAGGAAAAGTTCAGCGAAGAAGAACTCAAGGTGCTGGTGGCCTGGCTTGAATCACCGGTCTATCACAAGTTCCAGGCTGCTGCGGGCGACATGTTGCAAAGCCTGGGCCAGAAGCTGGTGGCCGACACCCGGCCAGCGATCGAACCCAAGCTCAAGGCGCTCGAGCTGGCCTTGCAGACCAAGCTGGCCGCCGCCGGGGTTGCCAAGGCGCCCACCGCAGCCAGCGCACCGACCAAGGCGAGCACAAACAAGAAGTAGAGCAGGGTCAACCGCCGCCCTCGACCAGCCAACGACCAAGCCTTCATGAGCGCAGAGCCTGTTTCCGATTCGGCCTCCCAAGCCCAAGCCCCAGCCCCAGCCCAAGCCCCAGCCCTGGGCCAAGTCGCACCGGCAAGGCCTGAGTTGCTGGCGCTGCGTCAGCGCATCGACCGGGTCGATGCCGAGTTGCTGGCGCTGCTGAACCGCCGCGCCGCACTGGCACTGGAGGTGGGCGAGTTGAAGAAGGGCGAGGGCTCGGTGGTGTTCCGTCCCGAACGTGAGGCGCAGGTCATCGACGGCCTGAAGTCACGCCACCCGGGGCCCTTGAAGGACGGCAATGTGGCGCCGATCTGGCGCGAGATCATGTCGGCCTGTCGGG
>JANOWE010000115.1:0-18964 GCA_031417735.1 Betaproteobacteria bacterium | reverse complement strand
TGCCACCGCGCAGCGGCAGGATCCGCATCGGCTACCTTTCGGGCGACCTGCACATGCACGCCGTGGGCCTGCTCACGCCCGAGCTGTTCGAGCTGCACGACCGCAGCAAATTCGAGGTCTGGGGCTTTTGCTGGACGCCAGAGAGCGAGCAGCCGCAGCGCGTTCGACTGCGCCAGGCCATGGACCACCTGGTCCGACTGGACGGCGTGGACGACGGCACCGCCGCAAGGCTGATCGCCGAGGCCGGCATCGACGTGCTGGTCGACCTGCAGGGCCTGACCCATGGCGCGCGCCCGGCCATCCTGGGCCAGCGCGCTGCGCCGGTGCAGGTCAGCTACCTGGGCCTGCCTGGCACCTCGGGCCTGCCGGGGGTGGACTGGATCCTGGCCGATGAATTCGTGCTGCCGCCGGCCCTGGAGCCCTATTGCACCGAAAGGCCGATCCGCCTGCCGCACTGCTACCAGGTCAGTGACCGCCGGCGCGAGGTGGCGCCCAGACCCGAGCGCAGCCGCTACGGACTGCCCGAGGACCAGTTCGTCTACTGCTCGTTCAACAACAACTTCAAGTTCACGCCCGAGGTCTTCGGCGCCTGGATGCGGGTGCTGGCCAAGGTACCCAGGAGCGTGCTGTGGTTGCTGGCCGACAACGACACCGCGCGCGAAAACATGCTGCGCTGCGCCGACAGCCATGGCGTGGCCCGTGAGCGGCTGGTCTTTGCACCGCGCGTGGCGCCGCCCGAGTACCTGGCGCGCTTTCAATGCGCCGACCTGATGCTCGACACCTTTCCGTACAACGCCGGCACCACCGCCAGCGACGCGCTGTGGATGGGCACGCCCATCCTCACGCTCAGCGGGCGCAGCTACATCTCGCGCATGGCCGGCAGCCTGCTCAGTGCCGTGGGCCTGCCTGACCTGATCACCGAGTCGCTGGGCCACTACGAACGCCTGGCCGTCACCCTGGGCGAGCAGCCGGCGCGCGTGGCCTCGTACAAGCGCTACCTGGCCGACCAGGGCCGGCGCTCGCCCTTGTTCGACCTGCCGCAGATCGTGAGCGACATCGAGGCCGCGTTTGAACGCCTGGCTCTGGCCGAGCGACAGCGCCGCGCGATGGGCTGAGCCGGTTGTCCCTTGCCCCGTTGAACTGACCCCGCCAGCCGTCTGTGAGCGAACGCGCCGAACCCTTTCTGGCCGTCAAGGCCGAGCCTGCCGAGCCCACGCCGCCCGGTCTGGAGCAGGACGCCCTGGGCCATGCCCTGGTCTGGCTGACGCGCCACCATGGCGCGGAGCGTTCCTTGGCATCGCTGATGTACGGCCAGCAGGTCGACGGCCTGCTCGGACCCGACCAGGCGCTGCGCGCGTTGCATGAGGCCGGCTACAACGCGGGCCTCATGCAACGCGCCATCGGCGACATCCACGGCCTGCTGTTGCCGGCGGTGCTGTTGCTTCGCGGGGGCGATGCCTGCCTGCTGGTGGCCCGCCAGCCGCAGGTTGGCGGCGGCGCGCTGTGCACCGTGGTCATGCCCGGCCCGCAGCCGCAGGAGCTGCAGGCCAGCGAGGCCGAGCTGGCCGAAGAGTATTCGGGCATCGCGCTGATCGCCACGCCCAAGCCGCGCGCATCGTCAGCGTCCGGCAGCCACAGCGCCGACGAGGCCAGGGCCCTGCTCAGCCCCGGCCAGCATTGGCTGTGGGGCACGATGCGGCGATTTCTGCCCTACTACCGCTCTGCGCTGCTGGCGGCGCTGCTGAGCAATTCGCTGATGCTGGTCATTGGCCTGGTCACCTCGGTGATCTACGACAAGGTCATCCCGCACCAGGCCTTCGTCACGCTGTGGGCGCTGGCCACCGCCGGTGCGCTGGCGCTGGGCTTCGACTTTGCTGCCCGCCAGCTGCGCGCCTACCTGATCGATGTGGCCGGGCGCAAGGCCGACCTGGTGATCGGCGCGATGCTGTTCCGCCAGAGCCTGGGTGTGCGCATGGAGCACCGGCCCGAGTCGGCCGGCGCCTATGCCCACATCGTGGGCCAGATCGAGACCGTGCGCGAGTTCATGTCCTCGGCCACGCTGTCGGCGATCTCCGACCAGCCGTTCATCTTCATCTTCATCGGCATGTGCTTCGTCATGGGCGGGCCGCTGGGCTGGGTGCTGGTGCTGGCGATGCCGCTGATCCTGGGCACGGCGCTGCTGATCCAGGGCTCGCTGCGGCGTGCCACCTCCACCAACATGCAGCAACAGGCCGACCTGCATGGCGTGCTGGTCGAGGCGGTGGAGGGCATCGAGGACATCAAGGCCACCGGCGCCCAGGGTCGCTTTCTGCATGCCTACGAGCAGTCCACCGCCGCCGCGGCCGAATCGCAGCTGCGGGCCCGACGCATCACCAGCTGGACCATCAACCTGTCGGCGGTGTCGCAGCAGCTGGTCACGCTGGTGATGCTGGTCTGGGGCGTCTACCTGATCGACGACAAGACCCTCAGCGGCGGTGCGCTGATGGGCGCGGTGATGTTTGCCACCCGCGCCATCGCGCCACTGTCGTCGGTGGTGATGCTGGCCACGCGCTACCAGGGCGCCCGCGCGGCGATGCGTGCGCTGGACCGGGTGATGAACCAGCCCACCGACCGCGAAGACGGCCGCGACTATTTGCCCCAGCGCGAGGCCAGCGGCCGCATCGCACTCACCGACGTCGGCTTTTCCTACCCCGCCCAGGCCGGCCATGAATCGCCCAAGGTGCTCAAGGCCGTGACCCTGCGCTTCGAGCCGGGTGAGCGGGTGGCCATCCTGGGCCGCATCGGCAGCGGCAAGAGCACCGTGCTGCGCCTGCTGGCCGGCCTGTACCGGCCCACCGAGGGCCTGGTCGAGACCGACGGCATCGACCTGCGCCAGGTCGACCCCAGCGACTTTCGCGCCCGCGTGGGCTATGTGCCGCAGGACTCGCGCCTGTTCAACGGCACGCTGCGCGAGAACGTGCTGCTGGGCCGGGCAGCGGCCGACCCGGCGCGGCTGGTGGAGGTGGCGCGCCTGACCGGCCTGGCCCGCGTGGCCGAGGCCCACCCCATGGGCTGGGACCTGCCGGTGGGCGACTCGGGCGGCCTGCTGTCGGGCGGCCAGCGCCAGCTGGTGGCCTTGACACGCAGCCTGATCACCCAGCCGCAGATTCTGCTGATGGACGAGCCCACCAGCTCGATGGACGCGCAAAGCGAGATGGCCTTTCTGCGCCAGCTCAAGGAGGCCACCGGTGAGCGCACCCTGGTCATGGTCACGCACCGGCCGGCGGTGCTGGAACTGGTCACGCGCATCGTCGTCATCGACGGCGGGCGGGTGGTGATGGACGGACCGAAGGCCCAGGTGCTGGCCGCGCTGTCCGGCGCCAAGCCGGCAGCGCAGTCGGCCCCGGCCGCGGCCAACACGCCGTCAAACCTGCACATGCACCCCAGCGCCCGCGCGGCGGACAGCAAGGCCGCCGTGTGACAACGCCCGCCACGCCCAGCCCTTCACTCCAGCGCGGCGACCACAGTTTCCTCACCGCTTTGCAGGCCGCGCGCGAGAACGAGGCCGCACCGGCCGCGGCCTGGGCCATCTACCTGATGCTGGCGGCGCTGGGCTGTGCCCTGGCCTGGTCCAGCCTGGCCAAGGTCGACATGATCACCCGCGCCGACGCGCGCGTGGTGCCCGAAGGCCGCGAGCAGGTCATCGCCAGCCTGGAGGGCGGCATCCTGCGTGAGCTCAAGGTGCGCGAGGGCCAGGCGGTGGAAGCCGGCCAGGCTCTGGCCCTGCTCGACCCGACGCGGGTCGAGGCCCAGCAGGGCGAGAGCCAGGCCAAGCGCCTGGCACTGATGGCCACCGTGGCCCGGCTGCAGGCCGAAGCCGGCGGCCATGGCCTGAACTTTCCGCCCGAGCTGGACAAGGTGCCCCAGGTCAAGCGCGCGGAAGGGGACTCCTACCTGGCTCGACAGCGCGCGTTGAACGAGGCGGTGGCGCTGAACCGGCGCAGCCTGAGGCTGCTGGAAAGCGAACTGGCGATGGCCGAGAGCATGTCGGCCAAGGGCCTGATGAGCGAGGTCGAGGTGATGCGCGTGCGCCGCCAGGTCAACGAGCTGAACCTGCAGACCCTGGAACGCAGCAACCGCTTTCGCCAGGAGGCCAGTGCCGACCTGGTGCGCGTGCAGACCGAGCTGACCATGCTGGGCGAGCAGCAGGTGGTGCGCGACGACATGATGCGCCGCACCACACTGAACTCGCCGGTGCGTGGCCTGGTCAAGAACATCCGCGCCAATACCCTGGGCGGCGTGGTCACCGCCGGTGCGCCGGTGATGGAGATCGTGCCGGTGGGCGACAAGGTGCTGGTCGAGCTGCGCATCAAGCCGGCCGACATCGGTTTCATCAAGCCCGAGCAGATCGTCGAGATCAAGCTCAGTGCCTACGACTCCACCATCTACGGCAGCCTGCGCGGCAAGGTGCAGACCCTGAGTCCGGACGCGCTGGGCGACACCGAGCGTGCACCCACCGCCGGCGCCGAGAACACCTGGTACCGGGCCCTGGTCTATGCCGATCCGGATGCCTTGAAGTCCGGCGGCAAGCCGCTGGCGGTGCTGCCGGGCATGGTCGGCCGGGCCGAGATCGCCGTCGGCAGGCGCTCGGTGCTGAGCTTTCTGCTGCGGCCCATGCTGCGCGCGAACGAGGCTTTCACCGAGCATTGACGAGCCGCCGCGCCTGGGCTTGCCCTGGCGCCGACAAACGGGCCATAGCACCGCCAAATCCACCGACCGCAGCGGTGCTGAAAACGGTCTACTGCCAGCGAGGGCAGCCTGCACCGGGTTGCCGCCACCGCCGGCAGAAGGCGGCTCAACAGGCCCTGCGATGAAACAGACCCCCGCGCACAGCATTGTCAACACCGACCTGATGGCCATGATCCCGGCCGAGGCCAGGCGCGTGGTCGAGGTTGGTTGCATGCATGGCGCCATGGCCCGCAGCTGGCGGGTGCAGCAACCCCAGGTCCACTACACCGGCATCGACATCGACCCCGACTACGCCGCAGTGGCCGCCGCCCACTGCGACCGTGCGCTGGCCGGCGACATCGAGGCCTTCAGCGCCGAGGCCTTCGAGACCCTGTTCCCCAGCGACTGCTGGATCTTCGGCGACTGCCTGGAACACCTGCGTGACCCCTGGCGCCTGGTGCGCCACATCCGCGAGCGCATCGATGCCCAGGGCTGCCTGCTGGCCTGTGTGCCCAATGCCCAGCACTGGAGCGTGCAGTCGCGTCTGGCCACCGGCCTGTTCCGCTATGAAGACTCGGGCCTGCTGGACCGCACCCACATCCGCTGGTTCACCCGCACCACCTTGATCGAGATGTTCACGCAGGCCGGCTGGCGGGTGGAGCAGGGCCTGTCACGCAGCCTGCCGCAGGCCGCACCCGCGCCGGTGATCGCCGCGGTGCGCGCCCTGGCCGAGGCCAGTGGCGCCGACGGCGAACAAGCCGTGGCGGACGCGGCGGTATTCCAGTTCCTGCTCAAGCTGGTGCCGGCCTGAGCGCTAGGCCACAGACCCGCCCCAGACCATGGCCAGCTTCAACGTCCGACCAAGCCCCCGTCGGCATCCGACGGCCGCGCCCATCCTGAACTGCCGACTGCAGGCCCGCAGCGCGCGCATGTTGGCGCCGCTGTTGGCGCCGCTGCTGGCGCCGCTGTTGGCCTTGATGCTGGCCCTCAAACCAAGCCCGGTTCAGGCCCGCTGTGTGGACGAGGACCGCGCCGTCCGCAGCGAACTGCCGGAGGCGCCGGCCAGCAACGCCGTCGAAACCGGTTCGGCAGCCCGCCCGCGTGAAGGCCTGCAGCAGATGGTGCGCGAGGCGGTGCAGCGCAACCCCGGTGTGGGCGCGGCCCAGTTGCTGGCCGAGGCCGCGCTGCAGGACGTGGACGAGGCCCGCGCCGCCAAGCGCTTGCAGGGCAGCGTCTCGGCCGCGGTCAGCCCGACGCTGCAAGCCGGCAGCGGCAGCAGCGGTCTCGACGGCCAGTTCCAGTTGCGCGCGGGCGTCAGCCTGAACCAGGTGCTGTTCGACGGTGGCCGCAGCGACCGCATGATCGACTGGCGAGCCCAGCAGGCCGAGGCCGCACGCTATGGCCAGCTCGGCACGCGCGAGCAGCTCGCGCTGTCGACGGTGTCGCTGGCGCTGGAGCGCAGCCGCTTCCGCATGCAGGCGGTGGTCTATGCCCAGTACGTGCGCAAGATGGGCTGCCTGGCCGAGGCGCTGGAGACCATCATCAGCGCCGACAAAGGCCGCATGAGCGAGATGGTGCAGACCCGCAAGCAGGTCCAGCAGGCGGAGCTGCAGCAGGTGCAGGCGGTCTCGTCGGCGCGCCAGGTCGAGATCAAGCTGCGGCGCCTGGTCGGCGACGGCCTGCCCGGCGTGCAGGGCATGGGCTCGGTGCTGCTGGCAGTGCCCGACCTGGCGGCCGTGTCGGCGTCGGCTGAACGCTCGGTGGACATCGCCCAGCTTGATGCCAACGCCGCCGCGCTGCATGAGATGGCGCGCATGGTCGAGGCCGGCGGCAAACCCCAGCTGAGCTGGAACGTGGGCGGCAGCGCCAACCTGGGCATGGCCAGCGCGGGTGGGGCCAGCCATGGCGGCAATGTCAACGCCGGCCTGACGCTGAGCATCCCGCTGCTCAACAGCGGCATCCAGCATTCGACCCAGGCCGCCAGGAAGCGCGCCGAGGCCGCTCGGCTGCAGCGTACCGACGCATTGCAGACCCGGCTGGCGCGGGTGGCAGAAAGCCATGAGCAGGCGGTGTCCGCGCTCGACCGCGCGCAGCGCCTGGGCAAGGTCATGCGCGACAGCGAGCAGGTGCGCAACTTCACGCTGCAGCAATGGCAGCAGATGGGCCGACGCTCCTTGTTCGATGTCATCGGTGCCGAGAGCGACCACTACAACCTGCGCGTGTCCTATGTCAACGCGCTGCACGACGCCGAGCAGATGAACGCCACCCTGCATTCGCTGGGCCAGGGCCTGTGGGACTGGCTGCAATGAGTGCAGCGCAGCATGCTGCCTGACGCGCTGCTGGTGCTGCAGCGCAGCGATGTGCTGCACCTGGCCGCGTTGCAGGCCAGTGAGCCGACCTGCCTGGACGGGTGCAAGCTGCTGTTCACCGACCCCGGCACACTGGACGACGCGCTGCGCGCCGGCCTGAAAAACCACGAGCTGCGCCGGCTGCTGGTCGACCGCGACCTGCCGGCCCGCGTGTTCGCCCAAGCCTGCAGCCGCAGCGCGCTGATCGACCAGTTGCTGACCACCGAACGCCAGGCCCTGTTCGGCGCCGGGCTGCCGGCCGGCACGCCGTTCACGGGCTGGGACCAGTCGCTGCTGTATTTGTCGCTGCAGCGCGCCTTCACCGCCCAGGCCCTGGGCCAGGCCGTGGCGGCCCAGTTTCCAGAAACGCGCATCGGCCTGCTGCGGCCCGACAACGCCCAGCTGTTCAATTTCGACAGCCTGCTGTCGGCCGAGATGGCTGGCGCCGACCCCACGCGCTTTGCGTTTGTGGGCCGCTACCCCGCTGGCCGCCAGCACAACCCGCAACTGCTGGCCCTGGCCTGGCATGGTCCGGCCGTGGCCGAGCAGCTGCAGCAACAGCATGGCGTGGACGTCCTGGTGCACATCCCGACCTGCTTCTACGACGCCGCCACTTTCGGCCAGGCCATCCGAGACCGTTATGGCCGCATCCTCGACCTGCCCGGCACCTATTGCGACGTGCCGGTACAGCGCAGCGCAGCGCTGCTGACACGGCTGGACGATCTGCCGCCCTCGCGCTGGCCTGCCGCTGTGCGGCGTTACCGCGAACGCGCCTTGGCGGTGCTGCGTGAGCAACTGGCGCCGTGGCTGGGCAATGCCCATGCGCTGCAGCAGCAGGCCGCGTTGTGGGCCGACCGCTGTGAGTTGCAGGCGCTGAACTTCCACACCCTGCACGAGGCGCTGGCCGGCCACCGTCCGGACTTTGTGCTGGCCGACCATGACACCGGCCACAACGGCCCGCTGTTCAGCCTGGCCGCCGCGCTGGACAGCGCCATCACCGTGCTGCCACATTCGGGCTACACCACCTCGGCGCTGCCGCATTCGCGGCGGGTCACGGCGGTGGAATGCGTGGGCTTTGGCGCGGCCGTGCGCAGTGTGCTCGGCCAGCCGGTGGCCGTGCGACCGGTGCGCTTTCGGCCAGCGGTGCAGGCCATGCCGAGGCCGGCCGCGCGCCGGGTCTGCCTGCTGCTCAACACCATGCACAGCGAGGGCATCAGCTACATCGACTTCTACCCCCTGGTGGCCTTCTACCGCCAGCTGGCGGCGCTGTGCAGCGAACAGGGCGTTGAGTTGCAGGTGCGTCTGAAACCCGGCGCACCGGCGCTTGGCGTGGTCTCGGCCACCTTCGGCCTGGCCGCGCAGGCCCTGGCCGACACGGCCCGCCTGCCGATCGCCGACCTCGCCCAGACCAGCGACATCTGCATCAACTATGGCGAGCCCACCAGCGGCATGCTCAACTTCCTGGACGCTGCGAGCCTGGTGCTGCATGTCAGCGAGCAGGACTGGCCGGCCGACACCTTGATCGCGCCGCCCTTCATGCGCGATCGCCTGGTCGCCTCGGTGCAGGGCGCGCGCGCACTGGACGAGCTGCGCCGATGGCTGGCCGAACCGGCCCACTACGCGGCCAGCCAGCAGAGCCAGCAGCGGGCCCATCAGCAGCGCCGAAAGGGTGAAGAAGCTGCGCTTTTCGGCTGATTGGTCGGACCTGCGGCGGCCGAAGATCGGCGCTGCATCGTCTGGAGCTCAACACCCATGCTGAACGACAAGTCCATCCTCATCACCGGCGGCACCGGGTCTTTCGGCCGCGCCTTTGTGCACACCGTGCTGCAGCGCTACCCCGGCATCAAGCGGCTGGTGATCTATTCGCGCGACGAGCTCAAGCAGTACGAGATGGCGCAGCAGCTGGTTGAGCGCGTGCACCCCGGCATCCGCTACTTCATTGGCGACATCCGCGACCAGGCCCGGTTGACCCGTGCGCTGGAAGGCATCGACGTGGTCGTGCATGCCGCAGCGCTCAAGCAGGTGCCGGCGGCCGAGTACAACCCCTTCGAGTGCATCAAGACCAATGTGCTGGGCGCGCAGAACCTGATCGAGGCCTGCCTGGACTCGCAGGTGCGGCGCGTGGTGGCCCTGTCCACCGACAAGGCCGCCGCACCGGTGAACCTGTATGGCGCGACCAAGCTGTGCTCGGACAAGCTGTTCGTCGCCGCCAACAACATCAAGGGCAGCCGCGACCTGCGCTTCTCGGTCGTGCGCTACGGCAACGTGATGGGCAGCCGGGGCTCGGTCGTGCCCTTCTTCGTCGACCGCCGATCGAGCGGCGTGCTGCCGATCACCGACCCGCAGATGACGCGCTTCAACATCTCGCTGCAAGAGGGCGTGGAGATGGTGCTGTGGTCACTGGAACATGCCTGGGGCGGCGAAATTCTGGTGCCCAAGATTCCGTCCTACCGCATCACCGACGTCGCCGACGCGGTGGCGCCGGGCGCCGAGCAGCGGGTGGTGGGCATCCGCCCGGGCGAGAAGATCCACGAGGAAATGATCACCGCCAGCGACAGCCCGAACACGGTGGACCTGGGCACTTACTACGCCATCCTGCCCACCGGCGCCGAGTACAGCGTCGACGACTACTGCCAGAGCACGGGCGCCAGCCTGGTGCAGCCGGGCTTCTCCTACAACAGCGGCAGCAACACCGATTTTCTCACCGTGCCGCAGCTGCGGGCCATGATCTCGACCCAGGTCGAGCCGCTGCAGCAGCATTGATCGGAGCATGGCCATGGCATTGCTTGCGCACAGCATTCCGTACAGCCGGCAAAGCATCGACGAGGCCGACATGGCCGCCGTCACCGCCGTGCTGGGCTCGGACTTCCTGACCCAGGGCAGTGAGCTGCCGGCCTTCGAGGCCGAGTTCGCCGCCGCACACCAGGTGGCCCATGCGGTGGCGATGAGCAATGCCACCGTGGCCCTGCACCTGGCCTGCCTGGCGCTGGGTGTGGGTTCGGGCAGCCGGGTCTGGACCAGCCCGAACAGCTTTCTGGCCTCGGCCAATTGCGCGCTGTACTGCGGCGCCACGGTCGACTTTGTCGACATCGATGCGCATACCCGCAACATGGACAGCGCCGCGCTGGCGGCCAAGCTGCAGCGCGCCGCAATGACCGGCCAGTTGCCTGCGGTGGTGATCCCGGTGCACTTCGCCGGTCTGCCCTGCGACATGGCGGAAATGCGTGCTCTGGCCGACCGCTACGGCTTTGCGCTGCTCGAAGACGCCTCACATGCCACCGGCGCCAGCTACCAGGGCGCACCGGTGGCCAGCGCCTGGGCCGATGCCAGCGTGTTCAGCTTTCATGCGGTGAAGATCGTCACCACGGCCGAGGGCGGCATGGTCACCACGCAGGACGCCGCCCTGGCCGAAAGGCTGCGCCTGCTGCGCAGCCACGGCATGACCCGCGACCCGGCGTTGCTGGCCGAGCCCGATGCCGGCGCCTGGGTCTACGAGCAACAGGCGCTGGGCCACAACGCCCGCATGACCGAGCTGCAGGCCGCCTTGGGCCGCTCGCAGCTGCGCCGATTGCCGCAAATGATGGCCCGCCGCGAGGCCCTGGCCGCGCGCTATGACCAGTTGCTGGGCGGCCTGCCGCTGAAGCTGCCGGCCCGCCTGGCCGACCGCCGCAGCGCCTGGCACCTGTACCCGGTGGAGATCGACGCCAGCCGCTGCAGCCGATCACGGCGCGAGGTGTTTGACGTCCTGCGCGCAGCGCAGATCGGCGTCAACGTGCACTACATCCCCATCCACACCCAGCCCTACTACGTCGCGCTGGGCTTCCGGCGCGGTGACTTTCCGCAGGCCGAGGCCTACTACGCCCAGGCCATCAGCCTGCCGCTGTTTCCGGACCTGAGCGAGGCCGATCAGGACCGCGTCGTGGCCGCTCTGGGCCAGGCCCTGGCCTGCCCGGCGTCGGAAGCAGCCGGGTGCACAGGCTGGCGCCGCGAAGCGCTGAGCGCCTGATGACCACCTGCTCCGCAGCGGGCTGCGGCGCGCAAGCCGCGAAGCCGTCCGGCCATGACGGGCGCTGACACGGGCAAGGCCCGCACGCTGGCGGTGATTCCCGCACGCGGCGGCAGCAAGCGCATCCCGCGCAAGAACCTGCGCCACTTCGTCGGCCGGCCGATGATTGCCTGGGCCATTGAAGGCGCACGCGCCAGCGGCCTGTTCGAGCGCATCGTGGTCTCGACCGACGATGCCGAGATCGCCGCGATCGCCCGCGCCCATGGCGCTGAAATTCCCTTCATGCGGCCGGCCGACCTGGCCGACGACCACAGCCCCACGGTGCCGGTGGTGGCCCACGCGGTGCGCAGCCTGCAGGCCATGGGTTGGGTGCCAGGACCGGTGTGCTGCATCTACCCGGCTGTGCCGCTGCTGCAGGCCGCTGACCTGAAGCGTGGCCTGGCCCTGCTGCTGGCCGGTGCGCCGGGCTATGTGTTTCCGGTCGCGGCCTACCCGTCGCCGGTGCAGCGCGCGCTGCTGCGTGATGCCGACGGCGCCAGCCGGCCGATGCAGCCCCAGCATGCGCTGACCCGCACACAAGACCTGAGCCCTGCGTTTTTTGATGCCGGCCAGTTCTACTGGGCCACGGCGCAGACCTGGTGTGAAGGCCAGGCCATCCACGCCCATGCCCACACGCTGGAACTGCCGGCCTGGCGGGTGGTCGACATCGACACGCCCGACGACTGGCAGCGCGCTGACCTGCTGTGCCGTGCGCTGGGGCTGGCCGGCATGCCGGTGCCGGCATGAGCGCCCGCGCCATGGCAGGGCCGGCGGCGCGGGTGGTGTTCCGGGCCGACGCGTCGGCGGCCATCGGCCTGGGCCATGTCGCCCGCTGCCTGGCACTGGCGCAGGCGCTGATGGCCCAGGGCGGGCGCTGCGGCCTGGTCGTGCGCGAACCTGAACCGGCGCTGTTGGCGCGCTGCCAGACGCTGGGCCTGGACTGTCTGGCGCTGCCGCCCACCGGCCTGGCCCAGCGCAGCGCCGAAGCGCTGTGGCCGACCGCGCTGCAGCGGCAGGACGCGGCGTTGACGCTGTCCTTGCTGCAGGCGCAGCACAGCGGCCGGCGTGCCGACGGGCGACCGGACTGGATCGTGGTCGACCACTATGGCCTGGACGACGGCTGGCACGACGCCCTGCGTGAAGCCGCCGGCCCGGCCGCACCGCGCCTGGCCGCCATCGACGACATGGCCAACCGCCCGCTGGCGGTTGAATTGCTGATCGACCACAACCACGCGCCCGACCACCGCGCCAAGTACCAGTCCCACCTGCCCGCCTCAGCGGCCCTGCTCACCGGTCCGGTCCACGCGCTGCTGGGCCCCGCCTATGCCCGTGCAGCGCCGCATCTGCCCGGTCCGGTCGTGCGCAGCATTGGCATCTTCATGGGCGGTGCCGACCACGCGGGGCTCAGCGCGGTGGCCTTGCGGGCCGTCACGCTGGCCGGCTTCAATGGCCCGGTGCAGGTCGCCAGCACCTCGGCGAACCCGCATCTGGCCAGCCTGGCTCAGGCCGTGGCGCTGCGACCGCAGACCGATTTGCTCCTCGACCAGCCCGACCTGAGCCGATTCCTGGCCCGGCATGACCTGCAAATCGGTGCCGGTGGCGGCGCCACCTGGGAACGCTGCTGCCTGGGCGTACCGACACTGGCCGTGGCCGTGGCCGCCAACCAGCGCGCCGTGCTGGAGCCGCTGGCCGACCTGGGTGTGGTGGTGCTGGCCCGCCATGACCCGCATGACGCCCGCGCGCTGGCCACCAGCCTGCGGCCGCTGCTGGCCCAGGCTGCCATGCGCCAGCGGCTGAGCCTGGCCGCACGCACCCTGGTTGACGGCCGGGGCGCGCAGCGTGTGGCGCAATGGCTGTTGGCCAGCGCCAGGCCAGAACTTTCGCCCCCCAAGCCCATTTTTCCAGCGTCCGCAGCATGAACGTCAGCATCCTGTGCACCGACCCCCGGCATCCCGTCAACCCCAGGCTGCAAGCTTGGGCCCAGGCCATGGCGGGCCGGGCCGAGGTCAGCCTGCTGCGCCGGGCCGATGAGCTGCAAGGCGGTGAGCTGCTGTTTCTGGTCTCCTGCCACCAGATCATTGGCGCGCCGGTTCGTGACCGCTTCCGCCACACCCTGGTGCTGCACGCCAGCGCGCTGCCGCAGGGCCGGGGCATGTCGCCTCATGTCTGGCAGATTCTGGCCGGCGCACGCCAGATCACCCTGACCCTGCTGGAGGCGGTGGACGCGCTGGACCAGGGCCGCATCTGGCACCAGACCACGCTCGAACTTGACGGCACCGAACTGCACGACCAGATCCATGCCCGCTTGTTCGACGCCGAACTGCGGCTGATGGACTGGGCGGTGGCGCACCTGGGCCGAGACCTTCAAGTCCAGCCCCGGCCGCAGCAGGGCGAACCCAGCTTCTACCGCAGGCGCACGCCGGAAGACAGCCGCGTCGACCCCGAGCGCCCGCTGGCCGAGGCCTTCGACCTGCTGCGCGTGGCCGACCCCGAGCGCTACCCGGCCTTCTTCGACTACCGCGGCCAGCGCTACACGCTGCGCATCGAGCGCGCCTGAACCGCTGCGGCCCGAACAGCGCAATAACAACCGGGCTTTTGACGCTTTGGCCGGCCGGGCCTGCCCGCATCATGGGCGCATGTTCCTGACATTTCCGACCATGGCCCACCACGTGCTGTCTGTCCTGCCCGCCCGCCTGTCCCGGCGCCGCCGGAGCGCCCCATGCTGATCGGCCAGCGCCGCATCGGCGCCGATCAGCGGCCCTATGTCATCGCCGAGATGTCGGGCAACCACAACCAGTCGCTTGACCGTGCGCTGGCCATCGTCGATGCGGCCGCGGCCGCTGGTGCCGATGCCGTCAAGCTGCAGACCTATACCGCCGAGACCATGACGCTGGACAGCCACGCGCCGGGCTTCGTCATCGACGACCCGGCCAGCCTCTGGTCGGGCCGCCAGCTCTACGACCTGTACCACGAGGCGCACACGCCCTGGGACTGGCATGCGCCGATCTTTGCCCGCGCGGCCGAGCATGGCCTGCACTGCTTCTCGACGCCTTTTGACGAGACGGCGGTGGACTTTCTTGAAACGCTGGACGTGCCGGCCTACAAGATCGCGTCTTTCGAGTGCACCGACCTGCCGCTGGTGCGCAAGGTGGCGGCCACCGGCAAGCCGATGATCATCTCCACCGGCATGGCCACGCTGGCCGAGATCGACGACACCGTGCGCGCCGCGCGCGCCGCCGGCTGCCGCGACCTGGTGCTGCTCAAATGCACCAGCACCTACCCTTCGTCGCCGGGCAACACCAACCTGCGCACGCTGCCGGCGCTGCGCGCGGCCTTCGACTGCGAGGTCGGTTTGTCCGACCACACCATGGGCTGCGGTGCGGCGGTGGCGGCGGTGGCGCTGGGCGCCACGGTGCTGGAAAAGCACTTCACCCTCAGCCGTGCCGACGGCGGTGTGGACTCGGCCTTCTCGCTGGAACCGGCCGAACTGGCGCTGCTGCGCACCGAGACCGAGCGCGCCTGGCAGGCGCTGGGGCAGGTCGTGTTTGGCGGCAGTGCGGCCGAGGCCAAGTCGATGGTCTTTCGCCGCTCGCTCTACGTGGCCAAGCCGCTGCAGCCGGGTGATGTGCTCAGCGCCGACAACCTGCGCGCGGTGCGTCCCGGCTTCGGCCTGGCGCCCAAGTACCTCGAACGCGTGCTGGGCATGCGCGTGAACCGGCCACTGGCAGCGGGCACGCCGCTGCAGTGGGACCTGCTGAACTGATCGCCAGGAAAATCCAGTCCATGAAGTACTGCTGCCGCTGCGTGCAACCCGACACCCGGCCGAACACGGTGTTCAGCGCGGCCGGGGTCTGCCCGGCCTGCGAGTATGTGCAGGCCGTGCGTGGCGTGGACTGGCCCGAGCGCATCGACATCCTGGCCGACATGCTGGCCCAGCGCCGGCGCAAGCGCCCGCCCGGGCGTTTTCACGACTGCATCATCGGTGTGTCGGGCGGCAAGGACAGCACGCGACAGGCGGTGTGGGTGCGCGACAAGTTCGGCATCAACCCGCTGCTGGTGTGCCTGAGCTACCCGCCCGAACAGGCCACCGACCGGGGCATGGACAATTTGTCCAACCTGATCGAGCTGGGCTTTGACGTGGTCGTCAGCGCGCCCGCACCGACCACCTGGCGCGCGCTCAAGCGCGAGGGCTTCGCCCGCTTCACCAACTCCTTCCGCTCGACCGAGCTGGCGTTGTTCTCGGCCGTGCCGCAGATTGCGCTGCGCTACGGGATCGACCTCATCCTGTGGGGCGAGAACCCGGCCCTGCAACTGGGCGACATGAACACCCTGGGCAAGACCGGCTACGACGGCAACAACCTGCGCCACATGAACACCCTGTCGTCGGGCCTGGGCTGGATGCAGGACGCCGGCCACGCGCCACAGCAGCTGCTGCCCTATGTCTACCCACAGCCGGAAGCGTTTGAGCAGGCCGGCCTGCAGATCGTCTACCTGGGCTGGTTCATGGGCGACTGGTCGCTGGTCAACAACGCCGCCTACGCCTGTGCCCAGGGCCTGCGCATCCGCAGCGACGACGTGCAGCACACCGGCGACCTGTTCGGCGTGACCGCGCTGGACGAGGACTTCACGCCGATCAACCAGATGATCAAGTACTACAAGTTCGGCTTCGGCCGCAGCACCGACTACTGCAATGAAGAGATTCGCCTGGGCCGAATGTCGCGTGCGCAGGGCATTGAACTGGTGGCCGCGCATGACGCCGACTGCTCAGCCCACTACATCGCCCGCTACTGCAGCTACCTGGGCATCACGGTGGCCGCGTTCTGGGCCCAGGTCCATGCGGCGGTGAACCGCCGGCTGTTCGACATCGCTGCCGACGGCGGCATCACGCGCCGCTTCGAGGTCGGCGTGGGCCTGACTGAGCCGGTGGGGCAGGGCGCATGAGCCGCCGCCGCCTGACCGCCGCGCTGGTGGACTATGGCGCCGGCAACCTGGCCTCGGTGGCGCGTGCGCTGACCGGCCTGGGCTGGCGCTGCCGCATCAGCCGCGACACCGAGACCCTGGTCGCGGCCGACGTGCTGGTGCTGCCCGGAGTGGGCGCCTTTCCAGCGGCCATGGCCGCGCTGCACCAGCACCGGCTGGTTGAGGTGATCCAGACCCAGGCCCGGCGTGGCCAGCCCATCGTGGGCATCTGCCTGGGCATGCAGCTGCTGGCCGATGCATCGTCCGAACACCAGCTCTGCGCCGGCCTGGGCCTGATTCCGGGCCAGGTGCTGCCGCTGACGGCTGCACGCTGGCACATCGGTTGGAACTCGATCGAGGTGCTCGGCGACGAGCCGCTGCTCAAGCCCAGCGACGGACAGGCGTTGTACTTCAACCACGCCTATGCCTTCCAGGCGCCGGCCGAGTACACCGTGGCGGTGGCGCGCATCGGCGCGGTGGCCGCGCCCGGCCATGCGCTGGCTGAGGCCAACACCCCGTTCACCGCCGCCGTGCGCCGGGGCAACATCGTCGGCCTGCAGTTTCACCCCGAAAAAAGCCAGATCGCCGGCCGCGAGCTGCTGCGCAACGTGGTCGAAGGGCTGCTGCCATGATCAGCAAACGACTGGTCGGCGTGATCACCGTGCGCGATGGCCGGGCGGTGCAAAGCTTCGGCTACCGCCGCCACCTGCCGCTGGGCCGGCCCGAGCTGCTGGCCGAGAACCTGGACCGCTGGGGCGTGGACGAGATCCTGCTGCAGTGCACCGACCGCAGCCGCCAGGGCCTGGGTCCCGACCTGGCGCTGCTCGAGCGCATCTGCCGCAAGGGCCTGTCCACGCCGCTGATCTACCAGGGCGGCATCCGCAACGTGGCCGACGGTGTGGCCGCCGTGCAGGCGGGCGCCGAGCGCATTGCCATCGACAGCCTGCTGCGCGACGACCCGCGCCAGGCCGCCGCACTGGCCGAGCCGCTGGGCGCGCAGGCGCTGATCGGCGTGCTGCCGCTTTCGCCGGGCATCGGCCCCGGCGCGGCGCCCCTGTGGCTGGACCACCGCAGCGGCCAGAGCACCGCCCTTCCCAGGGCCGTGACCGACGTGCTGCACAGCGGTGCCATCAGCGAGTTGATGCTGGTCGACTGGCGCCATGAGGGCCACACCGGCGCATTCGATGCCGGCCTGCTCGACGCGGCCGAGCAAGCCGGCAGCCTGCTGGCCGGCCTGCCGCTGATCGCCTTTGGCGGCCTGAACCAACCGGCGCAGCTGCGCCAGGTGCTGCAGCGCCCGTCCGTGGTCGCCGCCGCCGTGGGCCACTTTCTGTGCTGGCGCGAGCATGCGGTGCAGCAACTCAAAGCCCAGCTGCTGGGCCTGCCGCTGCGCCCACCGGTGCATGCCGGCGCCAGCGTTTTCTGAATGCAATCGCCCCACGCCACCATGGCCGATGACACCCACACCCCGATGAAGCCGCGCCTGCACTGCCAGCGCTGCCTGTACAGCAGTGACCACCCGCTGGGCCTGGTGCTGGACGAAGAGGGCATCTGCTCGGGCTGCCGCGTGCATGAAGAAAAGGACACACTGGACTGGGCCGCGCGCTGGCTACAGCTGCAAAGTCTGGTCGCGCCCTACCGCAGCGCGGGTGGGCAAAACTACGACTGCATCGTGCCGGTGACCGGTGGACAAGATTCGTACTGGATCGTGCACCAGGTCAAGCACCGGCTGGGCCTGAACCCGCTGCTGGTCACCTACAACCGCTACTACAACACCGAGCTGGGCATCCGCAACCTGGCCAACCTGCGCATCCGCTTTGACTGCGACATCCTGGTCCAGAACGTCAACCCCCGGTCGGTGAAGAACATCACCCGCACCACGCTGCGCGAACTGGGCAGCCTGTACTGGCATTGCCTGGCCGGCCAGACCGTGTTTCCGGTTCAGACCGCCGTGCGCTACCAGGTGCCGCTGATCATCTGGGGCGCCCACCAGGGGCTGGAGCAGGTGGGCATGTTCTCGCACGAGCATGAGGTGGAGATGAGCCGGCGCTACCGCCAGGACCATGACCTGATGGGCCTGGAGGCCGACGACCTGCTGGGCCAGTTCGACACCCTGCGCGAAGAAGACATCTGGCAGTACCGCTACCCCGACGACGCCGCGCTGGCCACGGTGGGTGTGCGCGGCATCTACCTGGGCAACTACCTGCGCTGGGACCCCAAGGCCCAGCATGAGCAGATGGTGGCGCAGTACGGTTACCGCACCGCGCCGTTTAGCCGCAGCTTCGATTGCTACGACCATGTCGACTGCTGGAATTACCTGGGCCTGCACGACCAGTTCAAGCTGCACAAACAGGGCTACAGCAAGGTCAGCGACCATGCCTGCCGCGAGATCCGCCATGGCCGCTTGACCCGCGCCCAGGCCCAGGCCCTGGTGCTGCGCCACGAGCAGCAGCCGGTGGCGCACGACGAGATGTTCTGCGACTGGCTGGGGCTTGACCGCACCGGCCTGCAGTTTCTGCTCGACCGCGCCCGCAACCCCCGCCACTGGGCCAGCCCGCGCCCTGGGCAATACAGCTTCACCGGCCCCAGCAGCGACTGGCCCGCCTTGCATGGCGAGCGAGCGGCCTGGACCAACGCCGACCTGGGGCCAGGTGCCCGCTTCAGCGCCAACAGCCGGCTGGAAGTGGACGGCCCGGCGCGCTACATCACGGTGGGCAAGGGCTGCGACTGACTATCGGAACGGGCCCGAATGCCGGGCTGCTCTGGGCTCTTTGCTGCCGTTGGAGTTGTTGCTCGGCAGCTGACACTCATCGGTTGGCGGGTGAGCGGCGGGGCGGGCTGCCCTGTTCTGCTGCGTGTCACCCGACAACGCCCTGCCAGGGCGCTGTCTCCGTCTTTACCTCCG
>JANOWE010000114.1:0-5512 GCA_031417735.1 Betaproteobacteria bacterium | reverse complement strand
CGGAGGTAAAGGAGGAGCCGCCGGGTGGGTTTTCCGGCGGCGGGGGACACGCAGTGGAACAGGGCAGCCCGCCCCTCCGCTCAAGCGCAAGACATCAACCGTCAGCTACCTGGCTGGTCAGAGAAGGTCAGCAACGAGCCCGTTCCCGCCGCTCGCCGGATGGCTTGCGGCCTGCGCATCAGCTCAGCAAAAAGCCCTCGCAGCCGCGCTGCGCCACCCCATCGCAGTGGTCGGTGCAGGCCGGAAAGCCGCCCAGCAGCGGCATGAACAGCCGCGCCTTGCCGGGGCTATTGGCGCCCAGGTACCAGGAGTTTCAGCGCACGAACAGCGTGGGCTCGGCCATTGCATTGACATGACCGACCCAGGCCACTTCGGCCTCAGGCCTGGCCTCGATCGCGCCTGACTGACATCGACCAGATGAAGCTTGGGCCGGTTGAAGCTGGCGTAGTAGCCGCTGTCGACGCACAGGCGCTTGCAGCCGATGGGCGGCTCACTGCCAAAGCCCAGCCGCATGCGCCGGTTGCTGGCCGCGGAAGTCGAACGCCTCGTGCGGCCAGTTCGCGGTGTGCAGCACCCGGCCTGCAAAGCTGTCCAGGCCCTTGAAGGCCGGTGTGCTGGGCGCCGACAGGGACCCGGTGGCCATGACCAGAAAGCGCGCCCGCCATGGCCGGCCGTCCTCGCAGCGGGCCAGCCGTCTGTTGTCGGTTTCGTCAAAGCTGGCCCCGGCCAGGCAGGTGCCCAGCGCGATGCCGACGCGCAGCGCAAAGCGGTCGGCCACATGGTCGGCGTAGCGCAGCAGCTCGGGCTCGGCAGCGTAGCGCTCGGTCCAGTGCCATTGCTGCTGCAGGTCTTGGTCGAAGCTGAACGGGTATTCCGGGCTCTGGATGTCGACCCGCGCGCAGGGCTGGCGGTTGTGGAACCAGCTGCCGCCCACGCCTGGCGTCACGTCAATGACCTGCGCGTTCAGCCCCAGCCTGCGGGCCTGGTGCAGCATGTACTGGCCGGCAAAGCAGGCGCCCACGATCAGCATGTCCAACGGGGTCGGCGGGTGGCGCATGGCGGGGGGTCCTGCAGATCTTGGTGGCCTGCGATGATGGCAGCCAGCCGTCGGCGCCGCTGATGCCTGCGGGTCAGTCGATGGCCCGCCGTGCCGCAGTTAGCATGGACTATGCCCAAAGCCCTGCAGCACACGCTGCTGTCCCTGCGTGAACTGGCTCTGTCGGCCGGCCCGTTTCTGCTGCTGGCCATCGGCCTGCTGGCCTTGGCTTATGGGCTGTTGCAGCCCAACCCGCCGCGCAAGGTGGTGGTGGCCACCGGCATGGCCCAAGGTGCCTATGCCGGGTTCGGCAAGCGCTATACCGACCTGCTGGCAGGCCATGGCATCACGGTGGAGCTGCGGCCCAGCGAGGGCACGGCGCAGAACCTGGCCTGGCTGCGTGACCCGGCCTCGGGCGTGGACCTGGCCTTTGTGCAGGGCGGCGCCGAAACCACGGCTGCGACGGACGCCCCATCCGACGCCGGCCTGGTCTCGCTGGGCAGCCTGTTCTACGAGCCCGTGTGGCGGTTCTACCGCGACGACGCGGCCAGGCGCCGGCTCAAGGGCCAGCCGCTGCCCGGCCGGGCGATCAACATCGGCGCGCCCGGCAGCGGCGTGCCGGCCCTGGTGCAGCAGTTGCCGGAAGCCAACCGAATTGCGCCGCAGGCCATCAGCCTGCAGCAGCAGCCGACCACGCCGGTGGTGGTGGATTTGCTGGAAGGCCGCCTCGACGCGATGGTGCTGGCCTCGGCGCCCGAATCGCTGATGGTGCAGATGCTGTTGCAGACGCCCGGCGTTCGGCTGTTCAGTTTCGACCAGGCCGAGGCCTGCTCGCGCCGCTTTCCATTCAAGAGTCTGGTGCTGTTGCCGCGCGGCGTGGTCGACTTCGCGCGCGGTCAGCCGCCGGCCGATGTGCGGCTGGTCGCGCCCATCGCCACGCTGGTCGCGCCCGAGCGCTTGCACCCGACGCTGGTGCAGTGGTTTGTTCAGGCCGCGCAGCAGGTGCACAGCGCGCCGGGCTGGTTCCAGCGCAAGGGCGACATTCCCAATGCCAGTACGGTGGCGCTGCCGCTGGCGGCCGAGGCCGACCGCGTCGACCGCAGCGGCGCGCCCTGGCCGCAGGGCTACCTGCCGTTCTGGCTGGCCGACCTGCTGGCCGACCTGCTGGCCGACCTGATGGCCGAGCTGGACCAGATCGACGCCCATGTCGGCCAGGTCAGCGCGGCGCTGAGCCCTGCCGACGCGCTGTATGCGCTGCGCAGCCACATCCCGCTGATACGCCGGCGCATCGGCAGTTGAGCGCGGCGCGTAGTACCGGCAGCCACCTGCCCCTTGGCCATGACCCACACCCCCGCACCTGACCCCGCCGCTGAACCGTCGCCCGTGCCGGACTGCAGCGGTCCGCTGTTCGTGGTCTTCAACCTGGCATCGGGCCATGGTGACGCGCAGCAGGCCCGCGACGCGATCGAGACGGCCTGCGCCCGCAGCGGCCGCGCGCTGAAGATCACGGCTGTGCCGCGCCCGAGCGAGCTGCCGACGCTGGCGCAGCAGGCGGTGGCGCAGGCCCTGCGGGCCGGCGGCGTGGTGGTCGCCGCCGGCGGCGACGGCACTCTGAACGCCGTGGCCCAGGCCACGCTGGGCAGCGGCTGTGCCTTTGGTGTGTTGCCGCAGGGCACCTTCAATTACTTCGGCCGCAGCCATGGCATTCCGTCCGACACCGCGCAGGCCATGCAGGGCTTGCTGCACGGCCGGGTGCAGCCGGTGCAGGTCGGCCTGGTCAACGAGCGGCTGTTCCTGGTCAATGCCAGCCTGGGCCTGTACCCCCGGCTGCTGCAGGACCGCGAGCAATGGAAGCAGCAGCTTGGCCGCAGCCGGGTGGTGGCTTTTCTGGCCGGGCTGATGAGCCTGCTGCGTGGCCACCGCAGCCTGAACCTGCGCATCGAGCTGGACGGGCACAGCCACCAGGTGCGCACGCCCACGCTGTTCGTCGGCAACAACCGGCTGCAGATGGAACAGCTGCTGCCCGAGCGTGTGGCCGACATCGACGCCGGCCGGCTGGCCGCGTTGATGCTGCGACCGGTAGGCAGCCTGGCCATGCTGGGCCTGGCGCTGCAGGGCGCGCTGGGCCAGCTGGGCGAGGCCGACGCGCTGTGCCACTTTGCCTTCAAGCGGCTGACCGTGGGTCCGGCACGGCGCCTGGGCGCGCGGCACATCAAGGTCGCCACCGACGGCGAGATCATCCGCCTGCGGCTGCCGCTGGTGTTTCAGGTCTCGCCACAGCCGCTGATGCTGGTGCTGCCGGCCCAGGCCGCGGCATGAGCACCGCCGCCCGGCCGTTCCGAAGGCGGCGCTCCGTCCCGCCTGGCGGGACCGAGCGCAGCGCGAGGGTGCACCAGTGAGCCTGGTCCTGCAGGTCTCCGACCCGCATTTCGGCACCGAGCGGCCCGAGGTGGTGGTCGCGCTGGAGCGGCTGTGTGCCAGGCTGCGGCCCGACCTGCTGCTGATGTCGGGCGACATCACCCAGCGCGCACGGCGCAGCCAGTTCGAGCGCGCGCGGGCCTTTGTCGACCGGCTGGCGGTGCCGGCCACGCTGATCATCCCGGGCAACCACGACATCCCGCTGTTCAACCTGCCACAGCGCCTGCTGGCGCCGTACCGGAACTTCCGCCGCGCCTTCGGCGCCGAGCTGGCGCCGCAGTTCGAAAACGCCGACCTGCTGGCCCTGGGCGTCAACACCACGCGCTGGTGGCGCCATGCCGACGGCGAGGTCTCGGCCGCCCAGGTGCAGGCCGTGGCGCAGCGCCTGCAGCGCTCGCGTCAGCAGCGGCCGGCGCAGTGGCGCCTGGTGGTGGTGCACCAGCCGGTGGCCGTGACGCGGCCGCAAGACCGACACAACCTGCTGCATGGCCATGAGCAGGCGCTGCGGGCCTGGTCGGCCGCCGGTGCCGACATGGTGCTGGGCGGCCACATCCACTTGCCCTATGTGCTGGCCCTGCACCGGCAGATGGCCGGGCTGCCCAACCCGATCTGGGCCGTGCAGGCCGGCACCGCCGTCAGCCACCGGGTGCGGGCCGAGGCCGGCAACTCGGTCAATGTCATTCGTGCGCAGGCCAGAGCCGGGCCACTGACAGCGCGCCGCTGCAGCGTCGAGCGCTGGGACCATGACCCCGGTCGGGATGACTTCGAGCCCGTCGCGCTGCACCCACTGGACGCCGACCATGGGCCTTGAGCCCTGGCTGCTGCGGCAGGACTGGCTGACCCTGGCCGGCTGGGCCGGCCAGCAGGCGCTGCCGCTGTTTGCCGGCTGGCTGGCCCTGCTGCTGTTGTTCGTGGTGCTGGCCTGGTGGCTGCTGCAGGCCCATGCCCTGCCGCTGGCCCGGGCCAGCAGCGGCCAGGCCGGCGCGGTGTGGCTGCTGGGCGGTGCCGGGCTGGCGGGCTTGATTGGCGCGGCGGCCCTGTTTGCCGAACTGGCCGAACACCTGGGCGACGGCCGTCGCCTGGCCCGGCTGGACGAGGCCTTCACCGCCGCGCTGGCCGCCCATGCGGGCGCGGCCACGCTGCAGGCCTTTGCCTGGCTGACCCACCTGGGCGACGTGGCCACGCTGACCACGCTGGGTGTGGCCGTGGCGGGGCTGCTGTGGTGGCGCCGGCAGCGCCTGCTGGCCGCCGGCTGGGTGCTGGCGGTGGGCGGCAACGGGCTGCTCAACCCGGCGCTCAAGCGCATCTTCGAGCGCGTGCGGCCCGAGCATGCGCAGGGGCTGGTGTCCGAGCCGGGTTTCAGCTTTCCCAGCGGTCACAGCTCGTCGGCGTTGGTCGCCTACGGCATGCTGGCCTACTTGGCGCTGCGCCTGCTACCGCGCGCCTGGCACCTGCCAACGCTGCTGCTGGCGGTGGCGCTGGTGGCTTGCGTGGGCGCCAGCCGGGTCTTTCTGCAGGTGCACTACGCCAGCGATGTGCTGGCCGGCTTCGCCTCGGGCGCAGCCTGGCTGCTGGTGAGCATCGCCAGCACCGAATTGGCGATGCGCCGGCTGACACCACTCTGAGTCCTGGACCGGGCCAGGCCCGAGGGTGTGACGGATGACCGGTCCAGAGTCTTGGCTCGGCCCGGCGGCTCAAGCCGGGCTGCCCACGGGCCGACAGCTGCATCGGGACACCTCAAATCACAGGACTGCCGGCGGCTCAGTGCCGAGGGCAGCCCCGCTTTCAGCCCCGTGTGCCCCCTGTTCAGACACTTGGCTCAGGCCCACCAGCAAAGCCGCACCATGCATCCGTCCTGCCCACCGCTGGCCTTCACGATCCCCGGCCCAGTCTGCTCGCAACGCGCAGGCCTGGCCTTGCGCAGGGCGCTGATGTCGCTGACGGCGGTGATGGCGCTGGCCCTGCTGCCGGGGGCGACCGCGCAGGCGCAGCCTCAGGAGCTCAAGCTCGGCGGCACCGGTGCGGCGCTGGGCACCATGCAGCTGCTGGCCCAGGCCT
>JANOWE010000113.1:0-23763 GCA_031417735.1 Betaproteobacteria bacterium | reverse complement strand
CGGAGGTAAAGGAGGAGCCGCCGGGTGGGTTTTCCGGCGGCGGGGGACACGCAGTGGAACAGGGCAGCCCGCCCCTCCGCTCAAGCGCAAGACATCAACCGTCAGCTACCTGGCTGGTCAGAGAAGGTCAGCAACGAGCCCTGAACCGTCAGCCAGTGCTCAGCCCGAAGCACTGCGCCGCCCAAACTCGGCTGGGATGCGCAGCAGAGCCGCCGCCAGCAGCGACGGCAGCGTGGCCAGGCAGACCCAGGCGAAGAAGCCGGTGTAGCCCCACAGGCTCTGCAACCAGCCCGAGGCCATGCCGGGCAGCATCATGCCCAGGGCCATGAAGCCGGTGCACAGCGCATAGTGCGCCGTGGCGTGCGGGTTGGCCGGGCGGGGCTGGCCGCTCAGGTAACTGGCCTCGCCCATGCCCGGCCGCTCGGCCACCATCAGCATGAACACCATGTAGGCGGTGAAGCCCAGGCCGTAGCCGAACTGCTCAACCGCGATCGCCGCGCTGACCAGCCACAGGCTGTGCGGCTGGGCCCAAGCCAGGGCCACGTAGACCAGGTTGGGCAGGTGCATGGCCGCCAGCAGCGGCCACAGTGCGCGCTTCAGGCCCAGGCGCGAGATGAACCAGCCGCCCAGCAGGCCGCCCAGCGTCAGCGCCACCACGCCCGCCGTGCCATAGGCCAGGCCCAGGGCCTGGGTCGACAGGCCGAGGCCACCCTGCTCGCGGCCGTCCAGCACAAAGGGCGCGACCAGCTTCAGCAACTGCGCCTCGCCCAGCCGGTACAGCAGCAGGAAGGCCAGGATGCGGGCGATGCCGGGCTGACGGAAAAAGGCGGCAAACACCGCCAGCGCGTCGCCCAGCAGCGCAGCGGCGCCGAACACGCGCGGTGCCGGCTGGTCGGCCTGCGGTCGGGGCAGCACCGCCGCATGCCACAGCGCCATCAGCACAAACAGCCCGGCCAGCAGCAAAAAAACCCAGCGCCAGGCCAGCGCCACGCCGCCGGGCTCACCGGCGTAGACCTGCTGCAGCCAGCCCGCCAGCATCACCAGGCCGCCCTGGCCGGTGATCATGGCCAGGCGGTAGAAGGTGCTGCGCACACCCACAAAGGCCGCCTGGCTGTGGTGGGGCAGGGCCAGCATGTAGAAGCCGTCGGCGGCGATGTCGTGCGTGGCCGAGGCAAATGCCATCAGCCAGAACAATGCCAAGCTCAATTGCAAAAACGCCGGCGCGGGCACCACCAAGGCCACCAGCGCCAGGCTGGCTCCCAGCGTGAACTGCAGCGCCACGATCCAGACCCGCTTGCGTCCCAGCAAGTCAACCAGCGGGCCCCACAGCGGCTTGATGACCCAGGGCAGGTAGAGCCAGCTGGTGAGCAGGGCGATGTCGGTGTTGGACACGCCCAGGTTCTTGTACATCACCACCGCCAGCATCATCACCGCCACATAGGGCAGGCCCTGGCCGAAATACAGCGTGGGGATCCAGCGCCAGGGGCTGCGAGCCGGGTCGGACGTTGGATGGGGTGACGCCATGCCGGGCGACTGTAGCGCGCGGCATTCGGCTGGCGATGCGCGCCATGCGCCTGTGCGCTGCCGGACCCTGAAGCGCGGCCCTGGTCCCAGTGGTGCAGGGCTCGGACTGAACGTGGCGCATGCGCATCACACTGCTGCAATGCCCGATGTTTCGGCCCTGTGTCCTACGGTAGAGTAATTTTTCATCTCCGTTGCTGGCCATGAACAGCGGCGGCTTCGAGGGCATTTTTCGGCTGCGGCCGCAGGAGCAGGTTCATGAAGTTGACGCGCATCGTCCAGGCAGTGGGCCTGCTGGGCTTGAGCCTGCCCCAGGTGGTTCAAGCCCAGGCCGCTTCGCAGCGGGTGGAGATCACCGGCTCCAGCATCAAGCGCAGCCAGACCGAGGGCGCGCTGCCGGTGCAGGTCATCGGCCGCGACGAGATCGAGCGTGCGGGCATCGTCAGCGCCGAACAGCTCATTGCCCGTATCAGTGCCAACGGCACCGGCGCCGACAACCTGTCGTCCAACGTCGGCATCCAACTGGGTACCACCGACCGCAACAACAACGGCAACTCCAGCGCCAACCTGCGCGGGCTGGGTGCCAACAGCACCCTGGTGCTGCTCAATGGCCGGCGCATTTCCACCCACGGCGCCAAGGGCAATGCGGTCGACCTGAACTCGATCCCGCTGGCGGCGGTGGACCGCGTGGAGGTGCTCAAGGACGGCGCCTCGGCCATCTATGGCACCGACGCCATCGGCGGCGTCATCAACTTCATCCTGCGCCGCGACTACAACGGGCTGGAAGGCACGTTGCTGGCTGATGCCACGCAAGAAGGCGGCGGCAACATCTACCGCGCCTCGCTGCTGGGCGGCAAGGGCAGCCTGGACATCGACGGCTACAACCTGATGATCAGTCTGACGCATGACCAGCAAAGGAAGCTGTCGGGCGGCGAGCGTGACTTCTCCAACGGCTTTCAGCCGGCACGTGGCCTGTCACCCGACACCACGGGTACGCCCTTCGCCACCCAGACGGGTTCCGCAGGCACGGCATTGGGCGCCAGCTACCGGCTGCCGACGACCGGCACGCAAACCTACAACCGCGCCAACCTGCTCAGTTTCCAGGGCAAGTGCGACACCATCCCGGGTCAGTCGCAGTACCAGACGCTGCTTTGGGGCAACCTGGGTTTTGCCAACGGCTGCGCCTTCGACTACGGCGGCTCGGCGGTGCTGATCCAGCCGATAGAGCGCACCAACCTGGTCGCCAGAGGCGGCTTCAAGCTTGGCGCCGACCACCTTGTGTTCGCCGAACTGGCGGCCTCGCAAAACAAGGCCACCAAGCAGTTCGAGCCCTACCAGATCACCACCACCGGCAGCATTGCTGGCGCACAGTACCCGGTGGGCGGACCCTACTACCAGGACCTGTCGTCGCTGATCTCCACCTTCGACAACACCAAGAAGATCGCCTACCGCTGGCGCTGCACCATCTGCGGTGGCCGCACCATCGAGACCACCACCGATGCCTACCGCCTGCTGGTGGGCATGGAGGGCATTGTGTGGGGCAACTGGGACTACAAGCTGGGGCTGTCGGGCGCCGGCAGCAAGGCGCAATCGCTGCTGGGTCCGGGCTACCTGTTCACCGACTTGATGGTGGCCGCGCTGGGCAGTGGCAAGATCAATCCCTGGCTGCTGCCGGGTCAGACCCAGACCGCCGAGGCGCTGGCGCTGATCGCCGGTGCCAGCGCCAGGGGCACGCGCCTGTTCGATGGCAAGTCCACGCAGTTGCAGGCCGACGGCACCCTATCGGGTGAGATCCTGAAGTTGCCCGCCGGGCCCGTGGCGGTGGCCGCCGGTTTCGACATTCGCCAGGAGTCGTACCAGTTCAGCGACGGCTCGGTGACTACCCGGCCGGTCTACCAGGCCCCGTTTGACGCCGAATTTCCCAAGGTCAAACGCGACATCGTGGCGGTGTTTGCCGAAGTGGCAGTACCTGTCATCAAGGGCATGGAAGCGACGTTGGCCGTGCGCAATGACCATTACAGCGATTTTGGCAACACCACCAATCCGAAGTTCTCGCTGAAGTATTCGCCCATCGACGCACTGCTGCTGCGCGGCTCCTACAACACAGGCTTTCGTGCTCCCAGCTTCTTCCAACTCTATGGCGTGACCACTGAGTCGCCGGTCCCAGGCAATATTGCCGACCCGGTGCTTTGCCCGGCCGGCAACGTTACCGGCGCCGACCTGGCGGTCTGCGCCATCCGGCCGAATTCGCGTCAGGGCGGCAATCCTGGCCTCACGCCTGAAACCTCCAAGCAGTGGACCATCGGCTTTGTGGTGTCGCCCACGAACTGGTTGAGCGTCAGCGCCGACCTGTGGGAGATCAGGCGCAAGGCACTGATCTATGAGCTGACACCGCAGCAGGTGGTGGCCAACTACGCCACCTTCCCGAACAACCTGGTGCGCGGCAGCGACAACCGGCTGGACGGCCCGGGGGGCTACATCCGGGCCGGTTTCGTCAATGCCGACGGCGACATCACCCGGGGTGTGGATCTGAACCTGCGCGCCAACGGCCGTGTGGCAGCCGGCAAGTGGAACCTGAACCTGGACGGCACCTACATGGACAGCCACAGGTCACGCATCTTCGCCTCGCAGCCGTATGTCGAGACCGCGGGTCAATGGAATTCACGAGACCTCTTCGTGCGCTGGAAGCACCAGGCTACCGTGGGCTACAGCCAAGGTCCGTGGGGCGGCAGTGTGAGCCAGGCCTACACCGCTGGCTACATGGATGAGGTGCCCAGTGGCGTGGTGCCGGCAGGCTTCGTGGCCGAGGTGAAGAGCCACACCACTTACGACCTGGCCCTGACCTACACCGGCATCAAGAACCTCACATTGACCGGCGGGGTGAAGAATCTGTTCAACACCGATCCGCCGTTCACCGCCCACAACCTGGACTTTGCGGCCGGTGCCGGCTGGGATCCTCGGGTGGCCGATCCGCGCGGCCGGGCCTTCACGCTTCGGGCCAACTACAAGTTCTTCTGACCTTGCCCAACCCGCTTCGCGCCGAAGACGTCCCTCACCACCCCGACTTCCGCCCGCTGGCCGGGCTGTGCGGGGTGGCCTTTGACCTGCGCTACGCCAGCACCAACAACTTCGTCGGCCGGGTGCTGTACGCCGGCCTGGACTGCGCCTGGCTGCGGCGCGAGGCAGCGCAAGGGCTGGAGTCCGCTGCGGCCTGGCTGGCCGATGCCCGACCCGGCTACACCTTGCTGGTGCTGGACGCGCTGCGGCCGCAGCGGGTGCAGCAAGCGATCTGGACCGACGTGGCGGGCACCCCAGCGCAGGCCTACTTCGCCGACCCGGCGCGTGGCTCCATCCATTCCTTCGGCATGGCGGTGGACGTCACACTGCGCGATGCACAAGGCGTGGAAAGCGACATGGGCAGTGGCTACGATGAGATGAACCTGCGCTCGCACCCGATGCTCGACGCCGAGCACCTGGCGCTGGGCGTGTTGAGCGTGGCGCAACTCACCGAGCGCGGCTGGTTGCATGCGGCGATGGCGCGGGGCGGGTTTCGCGCCATCGCCACCGAGTGGTGGCATTTTGACCATGGCGACCGCGATGCGGTGCGGCGTGACCTGCCCAGGGTCGACTGATGGCGAACCGACGCGCCTTGTTGGCAGGTGCCGCCGCGGCGGCCGCAGACCTTGCACTGGCGCCTGTGGCCCGGGCACAGACCCAAGCCCAAGCGCTGCCGCTGCCGCTGCTTCGCCCACCCCGCCTGAAAGCCGGCGACACCATCGGCCTGTTCAACGCCTCGGCCGCTGTCTTCGAGCGCGAGCCCTACGAGGTGGCGGCCGAGACGCTGGCTGCGCTGGGCTTCAAAGTCAAGCACGCGCCGCATCTGCGCGCCCGCTATGGCCACTTTGCCGGCACTGCGCAGCAGCGCGCGGACGACATCAACGGCTTCATCAGCGACCCCGGCGTGCAAGGCCTGCTGTCGCTGACCGGCGGCTCGGGCGCCAACCGCGTATTGCCGCTGCTGGACTATGCGGCCATGCGTCGCTCACCCAAGGTGATAGGCGGCTTCAGCGACGTCACGGCTCTGCTCAATGCGGTGACCGCGCGCGCTGGCATCGTCAGTTTCCACTGCCCGGTGCTGGTGTCTGAATGGAATGCCTTCAGCGTGGCGCAGTTTCGCGCCGTGCTGATGGACGCTGAAGCCCTGACCATGCGCAACTTGGCCGACAAGGGCGACCAGCTCGCGCAGAAGGACAACCGCATCCAGACCCTGCGCCCCGGCCTGGCGCGCGGCCCGCTGGTGGGCGGCAACCTGGCGGTGCTGACGTCACTGGCCGGTTCGCCCTACCTGCCCAGCTTTGACGGCGCGATCCTGTTCATCGAAGAGATCAACGAATACATCTACCGCGTCGACCGCATGCTGGCCACCTTGAAGCTGATGGGTGCGCTCGACCGCCTGGCCGGTGTGGTCATTGGCGCCTTCACCAACTGCAAGCCCGGAGAGGGCTACGGCACGCTGACGCTGGACGAGGTCTTCGACGACTACTTTCTGCCGCTCCATGTGCCCGTCTACCGGGGCGCGATGATCGGCCACATCAAGCGCAAGTTCACCGTGCCGCTGGGGCTGCCGGCGGAGATTGATGCGGCTGCGGGCACGATCAGGCTGTTGTCGCCGGCGGTGATCTAGCCGGGCGGGCCCCGGCCCTCAAATCTCGACCTTCGCGCCCAGCTCGACGATGCGGTTGGACGGCAAGTTCAGAAAGTCGGCCGCACCGGCCGCGTTGCGGTGCATGCTGGCAAACAGGCGTTCGCGCCAGAGCGACATGCCCTCGCCCAGGGTCGGGCTGACGGTGTCGCGGCTCAGGAAGTAGCTGGTGTCCATGTCCGGCAGTGGAATGCCGCGGCCTGACAGCAGTTGCAGCGCCTCGGGCACATCGGGCTCGTTCTTGAAGCCGAAGTGCAGCACCGCCTGCCAGCAGTCGTGGCCCAGACTTTTTATCTCGATGCGCTTGTTCATGCGGATCCACGGCACCTCATGGTGGCGCACGGTGACAAACAGGTTGTACTCGTGCAGCACCTTGTTGTGCTTGAGGTTGTGCAGCAATGCGTTGGGCGTCATGCCGGTCTCGGCCGACAGGAACACGGCCGTGCCCTGCACGCGGGTGGGCGGGTGCACGAACACCGCTTCGAGGAAGCTGTCCAGGTCGATGGCCTCGTCGCGCAGGCGCGCGACCATCAGCTTGCGGCCCTGCATCCAGGTCAGCATCAGCAGGAACATGCCCATGCCGATGACGATCGGGAACCAGCCGCCGGCCAGCAGCTTGAGCATGTTGGAGGCGAAGAAGGTGATGTCGATGATGAAGAAGAACACGGTGGCCATCAGGCTGGGCAGCAGCGGGTACTTCCAGCCGTAGCGGATGACGAAGAAGGTCATCAGCGTGGTGATGCTCATGTCCAGCGTGACCGCGATGCCATAGGCCGAGGCCAGGTTGGACGAGGTCTTGAACAGCGCCACCGCCAGCACGATGAACACATACAGACCCCAGTTGACGAAGGGCACGTAGATCTGGCCGGTGTCGCGCACGGAGGTATGGCGCACCTGCATGCGCGGCAGGATGCCCAGCTGGATGGCCTGCTTGGTGACCGAGAACGCGGCCGTGATCAGCGCCTGCGAGGCGATCACCGCAGCCGCCGTGGCCAGAAACACCAGCGGCAGGCGGGCCCAGTCGGGCGCCATCAGGTAGAAGGGGTTTTCCACCGCCTCGGGCCGGACCAGGAGCATCGCGCCCTGGCCGAAGTAGTTCACCGTCAGCGCGGGCATCACCACCACATACCAGGCGATGCGGATGGGCTTCTTGCCGAAGTGGCCCAGGTCGGCGTACAGCGCCTCGCCGCCCGTCACGCACAGCACCACCGCGCCCAGGCTGATGAAGGCCACCAGCGGGTTGTTCAGCGCAAAGATTAAGGCATAGAGCGGGTTGATTGCCACCAGCACCGCCGGGTTGGCCATGATCTGCGGCAGGCCCAGCGCCACCAGGGTGATGAACCAGACCAGGGTGATCGGGCCGAAGAACTTGCCGATGCCGCCGGTGCCCAGGCGCTGCACCGCGAACAGGCCGGTCAGCACCACCAGCGTGATGGGGATCACCCAGTCGTTCAGACTGGGCGCAGCGACCCCCAGGCCCTCCACCGCCGACAGTACCGAGATCGCTGGCGTGATCACACCGTCGCCATAGAACACGGCGGTACCGAACAGGCCCACGGTCATCAGCATGCTGTGCAGGCGCGGCTTGTCCTTCACTGCGGTGGTGGCCAGGGCCAGCATGGCAATCAATCCACCCTCGCCGTTGTTGTCGGCGCGCAGGATCAGCAGCACGTACTTCAACGAGACGACGATGGTCATCGTCCAGAAGATCAGCGACAACACACCCAGGATGTTCTCGGGTGTGGTGGCCACATGGCCGGCGTGAAAGACTTCTTTCAGCGCATACAGCGGGCTGGTGCCGATGTCGCCATAGACCACGCCCAGCGCGGCCAGCGTCAACGTGGCCAGCGCGGCAGGACTCTGCTTCGGCCTGGCGCCGGAGGTGTTGGCCTTGCTCACATGGATTGGCGCCCGAATCAGCGGGGCCGGTTGCCGAAACCGCGAATTCTGCGCCTTTGTTGGTGCCGCGCGCCGAGACTGCAGCGGCGGCGCCACAGGCCGCGCACCGGGGGCTTGACCTCAGTCGTAGACCTCGGCGTCGGGGTCGGTCGCTTCCAGCTCGTAGCTCGCGGCCAGCATCGCCAGCCGGCCGATCACGCCGTACATGTAGAAGCGGTTCGGCGCGCTCGCGCCGGGTTTGGCGCCGGGGCGTGGCAGGTGATGGCCCTCGGCAAAGGCCAGGGGCACATGGCGGGCGCCGGGGCCGGTCAGGCCCTCGTCGTTGCCAGCCTCGGCGTGCACGCGGTAGAAGCCGCCCACCACATAGCGGTCGATCATGTAGACCACCGGCTCGGCCAGCGCGGCATTGACACGTTCGTAGGTCGGCACGCCTTCCTGGATGATGACCTCGGTCACCGGCGCCGCGCCGTCGGCGCCACGCAGCGCCTGCAGGCAGGACGGCGCAATGTTGGCCAGGTCCTTGGTGTCGCGCAGCGTCATGATGCCCCGGCCCTGGCTGCCGTTGTCGGCCTTGACCACCACGAAGGGCTTCTCGTTGATGCCGTATTCCTTGTGCTTGCGCCGGATCTTGGTCAGCAAGGCGTCCACGTTGGTCTGCACGCAGTCCAGCCCGGCCTTCTCGTCGAAGTTGACCTCGCCGCAGCGGCCATGCATCAGGTTGATCAGCCAGGGGTCCATGCCCAGCAGCTTGGCGAACTTCTTGGCCACCTCTTCATAGCTCTGGAAGTGGTTGCTGCGCCGGCGCAGCGTCCAGCCCGCATGCAGCGGCGGCAGCAGGTATTGCTCGTGCAAGCCCTTGAGCAACTCCGGCACGCCGCTGGACAGGTCGTCGTTGAGCAAAATGGTGCAGGGGTCGAAGTTCTTCAGCCCCAGCCGACGCTTGCTGCGCAGCAGCGGCTCGAGCACCAGACTGTCGCCGTCGGGCAGGGCCACCGTGGTCGGCGCGGTGATGGCCGGGTCGAGCGAGCCCAGGCGCACGTTCAGCCCGGCCTGGCTGAAGATCTGCACCAGCCGACGCAAGCTCATCAGGTAGAAGCTGTTGCGCGGGCTGCGGTCAGGGATCAGCAGCAGGTTCTTGGCCTCAGGGCAAATCTTCTCGATCGCCGCCATCGCCGCCTGCACCGACAGCGGCAGCATCTCGGGCGTGAGGTTGTTGAAGCCGGCCGGAAATAGCCGCGTGTCCACCGGTGCAAGCTTGAAGCCGGCGTTGCGCAGGTCGACCGAGGTGTAGAACGGCGGCGTGTGCTCCATCCATTCAAGCCGGAACCAGCGTTCGATCGCCGGCATGGAGTCGAGGATGCGCGCCTCCAGCTCGTTGATGGGGCCGTTCAGTGCGGTAACGAGGTGGGGAACCATGGGCGGCCTGAGGTCGGGAGCGTCGTCCAAATTCTAACGATGCGCTGGCGCCTGCTGGCCATCTGGCCATCTGATGATGGGCCGAGCCCATGACTTCGGCCAGCGCGCCGCCGCCGGCCGGGCCGACGACAGCGCGACGTTTCAGATCCGCCCCATGAGCAGCAGCACCAGCAGGATCACCACCACCAACCCGATGCCGCCGCTGGGGCCGTAGCCCCAACTGCGGCTGTGGCCCCAGGCCGGGAAGACGCCGATCAGGATCAGGATCAGAACGATCAACAGTATGGTGCCCAATGACATGAGATTCTCCTGGTGCGTGCGGGTGGAAGTTGAAGATCAGTTGCGCGGCGCCGAGGCGGCAGGCGGGACGACGATCACCGTCGTGCCATCGCCTGGCTTTCCGGTGTCACCGGTGCTGCCGGTGCTGCCGGTGGACCCGGTGGAACCCGTGGCGCCAGTGGCTCCCTGCGGCCCCGCAGGGCCGGGAACGGTGACCGTCGGAACGGGCACGTTGACGACCGTGGGCTTGTCGCAGGCGCTCAGGCTCACGGCGGCCAGCAGGGCGGTGAGCAGCAGGGTGGGATTCATGGGATGTTCCTTTTTGGATGAATGGCCCCGCTGCGCAGGCGCAGAGGCCGGCGCGTTCAGGGTGGTGAAACGCCACACAGCTTTCTGAATGCTGCCCGGCACGGGATCGGACCCGACTTCGCGGGCCGCTGCGGGCCCGGAAAATCCCGGGCTCGATTCAGTGTGCGACGCTAGATTCCCCGCTGCTGCCAGCGCGGGAGCCTTGCGCTTGTCGGTGAAGGAGCCGCGCAGTCCGCTGGCCTTGTCCTACCCGGAGTGACCGGTGCTGCGGCCGCTGGCGGCATGCCGGCACCATCGCCGAGCGACGTCGCCTCGGTCGAGCCCGCCCTCATTCGCCGAACACACACCCTCAGGCCGGCGGCTCGGCAAATTCCAGACATCAAAAAAAGCGTCGCAGCAGCGTCGCCTTTGCGACGCGTTCCGGGCCAGAAGTTGCAGGCGCCGTGCGGCGGATCAGAACTCGTAGCGCAGGGTCACCTGCACGGCCCATTGGCTTTCGCCCTTGGTCTGCTTGGTGGTGAAGTCTTCGACCTCGGTCTGGGTGTTGTAGATGTACCTGCCATCCGAGGTCAGACCAGCGTAGTTGACGAAGCTGCGGGCATTGCCGCCTCGGCTGTTGACGCCGCCCACGGTGCCCCCGTTGAAGCCCACCTCGTCGATGCGGCCCCAGCGCTTGTTCAGCATGTTGCCCAGGTTCAGGAAGTCCAGGGAGATCACGCCCTTGTGCTTGCTCGTGAAGCCTGGCAACTCCTGGCTCAGCCGCATGTCGAAGGTGTTGACCCAGGGTGCCGAGCCGGTATTGCGGCGCAGCACGCTGCCTTTGGCCGCAGCGAGGTCGGGGTTGGCGTTGACGATGTCCCAGAACCGCGCCTCGTTGGCCTGTTGTTCGGCGACGGTGGCGCCATAAAACGCGACCTCAGCTGAACCGGACGCTTTCGGGATGTACATCAGGTCGTTGCCGGCTATGCCGTCGCCGTTCAGGTCGTTGCGGTAGGTCCAGCTGTAGGGCTTGCCGCGCCGGCCTTCATAGAACATGCCAAGCGACGACTTGTAGCTGCTGATCAGGGCCTTGGACCAGGTCACGCCACTGGTCACGCGGTCGCGCACTTCATAGGCCGAGCGGCCGGCCACTTCCTCATTGGGGTCGAAGGTGGCCCGTCCGTTCCAGTTCGAGTTGGCGGTGGACGAGGTCAGCGGGCTGACCTCGGTGGCCTTGGTGTGGGTATATGCCAGGTTCCAGTTCAGGCTGCGGGCCACGGCGCCGGCCAATGACAGGGTGACCGAATCGCCCCGGCCCTTGCTGGTGTTCTCGGCCAGCATCACATCACCGAAGGCCGCGTTGGCGCCCGACTTGTTGCGCACGCCGGTCAGTGGCGCGTCGCTGCCGTTCCAGCCGGCGGCGGACTGGCCTGCGGCGTTGTAGAACATCGGCCGCCCGTCCTTGCCGGTGGTGGTGGGCGCGCCCAGGTTCAGGTGCCGGTACTGCAGGGCCGATTGAACTTCGGTGTGCACCCACTCGGCGCCGGCCTGCAGGCCAAACCAGGGCAGTTCGTGGTCGAAGGCCAGGTTCATCTTCCACAGTGCGGGTTGCCGCAGGTTGGGCGCCAGCACGTCGACGGCAGCCGCCGGCACGGTGCCGATCAGCGTGGGCTGCTTGCTGGTGTCGGGCGTGAAGCGGATCGTGCTGCACGCCACCGTGGCCGTGCCGCAGCTGAACGAGGCGTTGGCCATGCCGGTGTTCTGGAACGGATTGGTCAGCCAGACGTTGGATGAAGCACCCTCGAACAAGCCCGCTCCGCCGCGCACCTGCAGGCGGCGTCCGCCTTCGGGTGTGAGGTTCAGGTTGAAGCCCAGGCGTGGCTGCAGCAGGGTCTTGCCGTCCAGGGTCGACGTGTTGTCGTAGCCGAACGCGGTCTTGAAAGCCGGGTTGACGATGGGGCGGTCGTTGGTCGAGCTGCGGTCCATGCGCAGGCCACCCACCACGGTCAGCTGCTGGTTGACCTTCCAGGTGTCCTGCATGAACAGGCCCAGGTTGTTCAGCGTCCAGTTGGCTGCGCCATCGTTGATCGTCAGGCCGTTGATTGGCACCCGCAGCGTGTAGCTGGTCGGTATGCCGGAGATGAACAGCGCCACCGGGTCAGCGCCCCGGAACTCGTAGACGCCTTTGCTGTTGTTGACGAAGGCGTTGAAGATGTCGTTGGTCTGGTAGTCGCCGCCGAACTTCAGTTCGTGCTCGCCTCGGGTCCAGGTGGCGCCCAGGTAGCCGTCGATGGTCTTGGTTTCGATGCGGTTGAAATGGCGGTTCTGCTCCATGCCGAAGCGCAGCGTGCGGGTCGCGCCGGTGGTGCCGGCCGGCGGAGCGCCGGTGAAGGTCAGCGCCACCTGCGGCAAGTCGGCGATGGCCTTGGGTTCACTGTCGAACTTGCGTTGCGAAAGCTTGAACTCGGTCGAAAAGTCGGAGCTCCAGTCGGCAAACCACTGGCCCACCAATGACTCGTTGGTCTTGGTCTCGGTGTACCAATAGGTGTTGAGCGAAAGCGTGGTGGCGCTGAAACCAGCGAACACGGGCTCGGTCTGCGCGGTCTTGCTGTAGCGCAGGCTGGCACGGTGGTCGTTGTTGACGTTCCAGTCCAGTTTGAGCAGCGTGTCCTTGACCTTGAGCTCCGGGCTGCCGGGGGCGTCGATCGTGCCGGCGTCAAAGCCGTAGCCCTTGGCAGCGGCCTGGGCTGCGGCAATTTGCGCGGGCGTGATGCCCACATTGGTCAGCGAACTGCCGACCGGGCCAAAGGCGGATGAGGTGCGCGAACTGCTCAGCTCCTCGTAGCCGGCAAAAAAGAACAACTTGTCCTTGATGATCGGCCCGCCCAGCGTGAAACCCGAGGTCGTTTCCTTGAACACCGGGGGCGCTGAATAATTGTCTTGCGGCGGACGGTTGTAGCGGTCGCCGGCCAGCTTGTCGTCGCGGTAGACGTGGTACAGGCTGCCATGGAAGTCATTGCCACCACTCTTGGTGACCGCGTTGATGTTGGCGCCGGTGTAGCCCTTCTGCGTCACGTCGTAGTTGCTGATGTTGACCTGCACCGACTGGATCGCGTCCATCGAGATCGGCTGCTTCAGCGTGGGCAGGTTGTTGCTTTCCAGGCCGAAGGGATCGTTGGTGTTGACGCCATCGATGGTGATCGAGTTGAAGCGGCTGTTCTGGCCCAGGGCCGAGATCTCGCCCCGGTCCTTGTCGGTCTGCGCAAGCCGCGGGTCGGTGCGCGCATAGTCCTGCAGATTGCGCTGGATGGAGGGCAGTGCATTGAGCTGCACGTTGCTCAGGCTGGTGCCCGCGCCCATGTTGCTGCGGCTGAAGGTCTGGCTCTGTGCCTGCCCGGTCACCACCACCGTGGCCGTGCCCAGCCTGGCATCGAAGGTCAGGGTCTCGGCCAGCGCCAGGAACACGCCCTCGCGCTTTTCGACCTGCCCGGCATGGCTGATGGTGATGGTGTACGGACCACCCACGCGCAGGCCGCGCGCGCTGTAGCGGCCGGCAGCGTCGGTGACGGCGCTGTTGATCGAGCCCGACTCGGTGTGCAGGATCGTGACCCTGGCGCCGACCACTGCTGTGCCGCTGGCGTCGCTGACCTGGCCGCCAACGGCGCCGGTGGTGTTCTGCGCCAGTGCCGGCGCGGCGACGACGATGGCCACCGCAGCGCTGAACGCGGTGCGGGACAGGTCCATCCAACGGGGGTGGTTCATTTTTGTGCAGTCCTTGCTGAGGGTTCAGGTATCGAGCGGACGATCAGCCATATTCGGGCAACATTTGGGCAAGATTCGGCCCCAGCTTCGCCCAGAACCGGCTCCTTGGACCAGAGGTATTTGCCCCGTGTTGGTGCGATGCGTCAGCGCCGCATGCTTGGCGGCCACTTTGGCCCGGGTCGATGGCAGGCCTATGACAGCGTCTCAGTCTAGCCAGCGGATGCGTGGCTGGGTCTCTGGTGCAGGTTGGCTTTGCAAATGCGCCGTGAGCGCGTCGATGTCGGACACACCACCCAGGCGCTGACGGCCGGCTTTCAGCGCGCCGAAGCCGTCACCGCCTTCGGCCATGAAGTTGTTGACCGTGACCCGCAGCAGCTGATCGGCCTGCACCGCCCGGCCGTTCAGGCTCAGCGCGCGCACACGCTGGCCCTGGGCGGCGCGGGCATGCCATGCGTACTGCAGGCCGGCTGAGGGCTGCAGGAAGTGGGGCGCGTCGCGCCCTGCCGGCTGCTGCTGCTCGAGCACGCTCTTGAGTTCGGCGCCGGTCAGGCTCATCACCGTCAGCGTGTTGCCGAAGGGCTGCATGGTGAAGGCCTCGCCGAAGCTCACCGTGCAGGGCGGTGTGCTGCGGCACAGCAGGTCGCTGCGGATGCCACCGGGGTTCATCAACGCCAGCTGGGCGCCGCCGGCCTCGGGGGCCTGGGTCGCGGCCAGCTGGGCGTCGGCGATCAGCCGGCCGGCGCTGCTGTCGACCGGGCCCCGGCGGTCGAAACTGCCGACGATGCGGCCCACCGGCCGCTGGGCACGCGGCGCGGCGGCGGCGCTGTAGGCGGCTACCGTGGCGGCCACTGCCGCGTCGGGCCGGGTCTGGCGCAGCGCGGCGGCATAGGCTGGGGTCTCGGCGCTGGCCAGGGCCTCGCGCTGTGCCGGCTCGGTGCGCTCGTTGAGCACCGGCAGGTTGCGCGCCAGGGTCTGGCTGCGGTCGACTTCACCGCTGATCGGGTCGATCACCAGCTCGGCCACCGACAACCCGCGCCCGGCCGAGACCGCCTGCAGCACCGGAATGCCGTTGACGCGGCAGCTGTAGCCCTGGTGGCTGTGGCCGCTGACGATCAATGCCACCGCGGGCGTGACGCGCCGCGCGATCTCGACGATGGCGCCGCGAAAGCCCGGGCAGGCCTTGTCGTTCCAGTCGGCCGGCTGGCCGGGCAGGCCGATCTCGCCGCCCTCGTGGATGCTCAGCACCAGCGCCTTCACGCCCTGGGCCAGCAGGGCCCGGGCGCTGCGGTTGATGGCGTCGGCCTCGTCATCGAAACGCAGCCCGGCCACGGCCGATGGCACGACGATGCCGGGCGTGCTGCGCGTGACCGCACCGATGAAGCCGACCTTCACCGGCCCGTAGGCCTGGACCCAGCTGGGCGCGAACAGCGGCTGGCCGTTGGCGCCCCGCACATTGGCGGTGATGACGCGAAATTTGGCGCCGGCATAGCCCGCGCCCAGCGCGCAGGACTGGGCCACAGCCCTGGCCGGGTTGTCGCCACAGCCGCCAGCCAGCAGGCGCTGCAGTTCGACCACGCCGGCATCGAACTCATGGTTGCCCACGGTCACCGCGTCAACGCCGATCTGGTTCAGCACCTCGACCGTGCTCTCATGGCGGAACAGCGACGACACCAGCGGCGCCGCGCCGACCATGTCGCCCGAGCTCAGCAGCACGCTGTGCGCAGCGCTCTGGCGCAGCGTGGCCACCAGCCCGCCCAGCGCCGCCGCGCCGCCGGTGGCCACGCGCAGGGTCTTGCCGGGCTGACGCGGGTCGGCCAGGCCCAGGCTCAGGTTGGCCGGCTCCAGATTGCCGTGAAAGTCGTTGAAGGCCATCACCCGCAGCGTGACCGGGCCGGCCGGCGCTGGGCTGGTCGCGCTGGGGTAGGGGGCGGAAGGCGCTGCGCCGGGCAGGGCGGGCACGGGCGCACAGCCAAGCAGCGCCAGCAGCGTGGCCAGGGCCAGGGTCAGGCGGCGGACGGGGGCGGCTGATGAGGTGGGCATGGGTGGCAGGGCAAGAGCGTGAGGGCAAGGTCGGCAGTGGGCGGAATTCAGGCAAGCCGTGTGGGGCTTCCGCGCGGCGCGGGCGCCAGGCCCTGCTGCCCGGCCCAGTCCAGCAGCGCGCTGCGGGCCGTTGCACGCTGTGCTTCAGGCAGGAACGAAGCCTGGGCCGCGTCCAGGCCCATGCGCAGCAGTTCGGGCCAGCCAAAGCCCGCCTGCAGCAGGCCGACCGCCTCGCTCGACTGCGTGACCCGCGACATCAGCCGGTTGTCGGTGTGAAAGCTCAGGCTCAGGCCGGCCCGCCACAGCGCATGGATGGGGTGCCTTGCCATCGACGCGGCGGCGCCGGTGTGCAGGTTGCTGGTCGGGCAGACCTCCAGGTGCACGCCCAGCGCCTTCAGCTCAGCCAGCTGGGCCGCCGCGTCAGGGCCATCGATCAGGTCGGCCAGGCGCACGCCATGGCCGATGCGCTGCGCGCCCAGCCGGGCCGCTTCCAGCACGCGCTCACCCACATCGGCCTCGCCGGCATGCAGGGTCAGGCCCAGGCCTTCGTCGCGCAGCTGGCACAGCAGCCTGGCATGGCGGGTGGCCGGAAAGCCGGTCTCGGGGCCGGCCAGGTCAAAGCCGATGACCCGGGGCAGCCCGGCCGGCCCGGGCCGGTGGTGAAACTGCAGCGCCAGCGCGGCGGCGCGGGCCACCGAGGCCTCGTCTTCATGGCGCAGCGCACAGACGATCAGTCCACTGGGCAGGGGGCTGCGCGCCAGGCCGGCCAGGAGGGCCTGCACGGCCACCTCGGCCGGCACGCCATGGGCCTCGAACAGCAGCGGCGCGATGCGGAACTCGGCAAGCACGCAGCCGTCGGCGCGGGCGTCTTCGGCGGCCTCGAACGCGACGCGGGCCAGGCCTTCGGGTGTGGCCATGGCCGCCACGGTCAGCGCAAAGCCGCGCAGGTACTCGTCCAGTGAGCCAGCATGGGCGCGGGCGTCGAACCAGGCCGCGAGCAGGTCTTCGTCGTCGGCCGGCGGGGTGATGCCGCGCTCTCGAAGCAGCGCCAGCAGCGTGGCCACGCGCAGGCCGCCGTCCAGGTGCTCGTGCAGCAGCACCTTGGGCATGCGTCGTGCGCGCTTGTGCAGCGATGCAGGCTCGTCGCCGGTGTCGGCGGGGTCGGTGTGGACAGCCATGGCGCGATGCTAATGCGCAGCGCCTGCCCAGGATCGGCGATGCGGGCGCGCGATGGGGCAGGCAACTACGGGGAGGTTGGCGGCCCGAGTCTTGCTATCCTGCCCGCCACTTACAACCTTCGCCAAGGACCCGTCCATGAACCCCGCATCGCCTGCCAGATCGCGCCTGAATCCCGCGGCCTTCACGGTCACCGCCTTGGGCGCTGCCCTGTGCGTTCTGGCCAGCCCCTTGGCCCGCGCCGAGCCGGCGGTGATCTACGACATGGGCGGCAAGTTCGACAAGTCCTTCAACGAGGCGGCCAACAACGGCGCCGAGCGCTGGAAGAAGGAGTCGGGCAAGCCCTACCTCGACTTCGAGATCAGCAACGAGGCCCAGCGTGAGCAGGCCATGCGCCGCATGGCTGACAAGGGCGCGACGCCCATCGTCGGCGTGGGCTTTGCGCAGGGCTCGACCATCGAGAAGGTGGCCAAGGAATTTCCCAAGCTGCAGTTCGCGATCATCGATTCGGTGGTCAAGCTGCCCAACGTGGAGTCGGTGGTGTTCAAGGAGCAGGAGGGCAGCTTCCTGGTCGGCATGATGGCGGCCATGGCCAGCAAGAGCGGCAAGGTCGGCTTCATCGGCGGCATGGACATTCCACTGATCCGCAAGTTCCAGTGCGGCTATGAGCAGGGCGCCAAATTTGCCAACCCCAAAGTCGAAGTCACGTCGGCGATGACCGGCACCACGCCCTCGGCCTGGAACGACCCGACCCGTGGCGGTGAACTGGCCAAGGCCCAGTTTGCCAAGGGCGTGGACGTGGTGTTTGCTGCGGCCGGCGGTACCGGCGTGGGGGTCTACCAGGCGGCCAAGGACGGGGCGAAGCTGGCCATCGGCGTGGACAGCAACCAGAACCACCTGCATCCGGGCGTGATGCTGACCAGCATGGTCAAGCGCGTGGATGTGGCGGTCTACAAGCTGTTCAAGGGCACGACGCCGGGCATGTCGTCGCTCGGCCTGAAGGAGGGCGGCGTGGACTACGCGCTGGACCAGCACAACGAGAAACTGGTCTCGGCCGACATGAAGAAAAAGGTCGACGCGGCCAAGGCCGACATCATCGCCGGCAAGATCAAGGTCGCCGACTACATGGCCGACAACGCCTGCAAGTACTGAGACGGCAGGCCTGCCGTCTCCATGTCGGATTTGCCGGCCGCCGTGCCCCCCGCCGTGCCCCCCGCCGTGCAGATGCGCGGCATCCACAAGCGCTTTGGCGCGGTGCGGGCCAATGACGATGTGAGCCTGACGGTGGCGGCCGGCACGGCGCATGGCATCGTGGGCGAGAACGGCGCCGGCAAGAGCACGCTGATGGCGGTGCTCTACGGCTTCTACCAGGCCGACAGCGGCCGCATCGAGATCGACGGTCGGCCCGCGCTGATCGCCAGCGCGCGCCAGGCCATCGCACTGGGCATCGGCATGGTCCACCAGCATTTCATGCTGGTTGAAACCATGTCGGCGCTGGACAACATCATGCTCGGCGCCGAGCCGCATTGGCGGCTGGATGCCGCGCGCGGGCAGATGCGCGCCAAGCTCGATGCGCTGATGGCCGACACCGGCCTGCAAGTGAGGCTGGATCTGTTGGTGCACGACCTGCCCGTGGGCGAGCGCCAGCGGCTGGAGATTCTGAAAGCGCTGGTGCGCGGTGCACGCACCCTGATCCTGGACGAGCCCACGGCGGTGCTGACGCCGCAGGAGACCGAGGCGCTGTTCGCCACGCTGCGCGGGCTGGTCAAAGCCGGCACCACGCTGCTGCTGATCAGCCACAAGCTCAAGGAAATCATGGCGCTGTGCGACGCCGTCACGGTGATGCGCGCCGGCCGGGTGGTGCTCGACACGCCGGTGGCCCAGACCAGCCTGGACGCACTGGCCGAGGCCATGGTCGGCCGGCGTGTCAACCTGGGCCGTGATGCCGCCGCCGCCCCGTCCAGGCCCGGGCCCGAACTGCTGGCGGTGCAGGGGCTGCGCTGGGTGGATGCCTTGGGCGTGCCCCGGCTGGACGGTGTGTCCCTGGCCCTGCATGCGGGAGAAATCGTCGGCATCGCCGGCGTTTCGGGCAATGGCCAGAGCGAGCTGCTGGAACTGCTGTCGGGCATGCTCAGGCCGCAGGCCGGCCAGCTGCAGTTGGCAGGCAAGCACTTTGAGGCCCGGAAGGCCTGGCTGGACCCGTCCGCCGCGCGCGCCGCCGGTCTGGCCCATGTGCCCGAAGACCGCCACCGCTGCGGCCTGGTGCTGCGCTTTGCGGCCTGGGAGTCGGCAGTGCTGGGCTACCAGCGCCGGCCACGCTTTGCCGCCGCCGGCGTCTGGCGCCTGGGCTGGATGAAGCGCCTGGTCATGCAGCGGCGCGCCGCCGAGATGATGGACGCCTACGACGTGCGGCCGCGCAATGCGGCGCTGGCGACGGCCAAGTTCTCGGGCGGCAACCAGCAAAAGCTGGTCCTCGCGCGCGAGGCGCTGGCGCCCGAGACGCCGCCGGCCGTGCTGCTGGTGGGCCAGCCCACGCGTGGCGTGGACATCGGCGCAATCGAGTTCATCCACCAGCGGCTGCGCGCCATGCGCGACGCCGGCGGCGCGATCCTGCTCGTCAGCTCCGAGCTCGACGAGGTGCTGGCCCTGGCCGACCGGGTGCTGGTGATGGACCGTGGCCGCATTGCCGGTGAGCTGGCCATCGCCAATTGCACGAAACTGGCGTTGGGGCGCTTGATGGCCGGCGCCAGTGCGCACTGGGCTGTGGCATAGTCCCCCCGCTCCACCAACCCTGCGAACCGCGATGGATGTATTTCTGACAACCGATGTTGAAGTATGGTGCGATGGTTGGCGCGATATCGATCAAAAGTTTCCCCGGGCATTTGAACAGTATGTCTACGGGTCGACCGCTGCCGGTGCCTATGGCCTCCCGTTTCAATTGAAACTGTTGCAAGAGCATGGTTTGCTGGGCGTCTTTTTCGTCGAGCCGCTGTTCAGCTTCCGTTTTGGCCAGCCGGCCCTGCAGGACATCGTGGGCCTGCTCAACGCCGGGCAGCAGGAAATACAGCTGCATCTGCACACCGAATGGGTCGACGAGTCGCGCAGCCCTTTGTTGCTCGGGGTGACCGGCAAACGCCAATTCCTGCGCCAGTTCAGCCTGGCCGAGCAGCTGCAATTGATTTCACTGGCGCGGCAGCGCTTGCTGGATGCCGGTGCGGCGCCGGTCAATTGTTTTCGCGCCGGCAGTTTTGGTTTCAACCGCGACACCCTGCTGGTATTGAAAGAACTGGGCATCGCTTACGACAGCAGTTACAACGCGACCCAGTTTGGCCCTGACAGCGGGGTCAGGCCTGGCGAGCTGATGTTCGACCCGTTCATGGCCGAGGGTGTCGTGGAGTACCCGATGTCGGTCTACGACGATGGCATTCGTGGTCTGCGCCATGTGCAACTCACGGCCTGCAGCTCGTCCGAGATGGAAGGGCTGCTGTGGGCAGGCCTGGAATCGGGGCGCAAGAGCATGGTATTCCTGTCGCACAATTTTGAATTGCTCACGCCTGACAAGACCCGCGCCGACAAGACCATGGTGCGGCGGTTTGAGCGCTTGTGCAATTTCTTGGCGAAGAACGTCAATCTGTTTCAGGTGCGGGGCTTCCATGGTCTGGAAGCCAAGATTGATCCGCCCTGGCCGGCGCCGCTGGCGTCGCCGGGCTGGAAGACGGCTGCACGTATGGTGTCGCAGCTGGGCCGCAGGGTTTTTCAATGAGCGGCTGGCACAGCAGCCTGGTGCCGCTGAAATTCAATGTCAGCGACCTGACCTTGTTCAGAAGCCACCTGCCGTTGCTGGTGCGCGGCGTCAGTCTGGCCGATCACGAGCCCATCACCGAGGCCTCGGTGGTGCCCGATGCGGCGCGCCAGCCCGGCGTGGCGGGCTGCTTTGTGCATGCCTTGCCCATCGCCCACGCCTTGCCCTTGCTGTCGACCGTGCAGGGTTTTCTGCGTTATGTGCCGCTCCAGTACCGGCACTGCTACATTGATCTGACGGGCAGCTTCGAGCAGTATGCCCAAAAGTTTTCCGGCAAGACCCGTTCGACCATCTTGCGTAAGGTTCGAAAATTCGAGGCGCACAGCGGAGGTGAGATCAAGTGGCGAGTCTATCGGTCCGCAGTCGAGCTGAAAGAGTTTCATCACCATGCCCGCGCGGTATCGGAGAAAACTTATCAAGAGCGGCTGCTGGACGCAGGCATTCCTGCCGAGCCAGAGTTTGTCGACGGCATGCTGGCGCTGGCGGCACAGGATCAGGCCAGGGGTTATCTGCTGTTCGACGGTGAGCGGCCTGTGTCCTACCTCTACAGCCCGGTGCAGGACGGCGCCTATCTGTACGCTTACCTCGGTTACGACCCCGAATACCTGAGCTGGTCGGTCGGCACTGTGCTGCAGTGGCTGGCGGTGGAGAACATGTTTGAAGAAAAGCGGGCGCCATTCTTCGACTTCACCGAAGGCCAATCCGATCACAAGCGGCTGTTCGCAACCCATGAGGTGGCCTGCGCCAATGTGATGTTTGTGCGCAAGACCACCTATGCCCTGGCTCTGTTGTATGGCCATGCCGGTTTTGACCGCGCGATTTCGGCGCTGGGCGCGCTGGCGCAGCGCTGGGGCCTGAAGGCCAAGATCCGGCGCTTGCTGAGGGCGTCAGCCTGAACCATGCGTGAATTGGTCAAGCGCGTATTGCGGCTGCTGCTGGGAAACTATGCGGCCTACCATATCTACGCCATTGACAGTCGCCACGAGGTCGCGGCGCAGGTGCCGGAAGGCGACTCGCGCATCGAAGCCATCGACGCAGTCGACCTGTCGGCCAGCGTTCATGCCCAGATGCGCGACCAGTCGGGTTACTGCGGCGCCGACGCGCAGGCCTTTGGCTGCTGGTGCGAGGGCCAGTTGGTGGCCTGCTGCATCTACTGGTATGGCGAGCGCTATGCCAGGCACCGCAACTATTGGCCACTGGCCCTGGGCCAGGCCAAGCTGGTGCAGGTCATCACGCTGGACAGCATGCGTGGCCGGGGCCTGGCCGGCAGGCTGATCAACCATTCCGCCAATGCGATGCTGGGCCAGGGTTTTCAGCGCCTGTTCGCACGCATCTGGCATTCCAATGGCCCGTCGCTGCGCGCGTTCGAGCGTGCCGGCTGGCGAAGAGCGAGCACGGTGTTCGACGCCATGCCGCTGGGCCGGCCTCTGCGCTGGGTCCGGGGTGAACGCAACCAGATCGGTGCTGGCCGGCCTTACGACTGAAAGCGAATGAGGGCAAACGCCGAGCTGCCACGCTGGATGGACCTGGTGCTGCTGCCCTTGGTCAATCTGTCCATGGCGCTGCTGGTCTGCGCGGCGGTGGTGGCCGGCATCGGACTGGACCCGCTGCAGGTGCTCGCCCTGCTGGTCAAGGGCGCGTTCGGCAGCCCCGCCGGCATCGGCTACACGCTGTACTACAGCACCACCTTCATCTGCACCGGGCTGGCGGTGGCGGTGGCCTTTCATGGCGGGCTATTCAACATCGGCGGCGAGGGCCAGGCGACGATCGGCGGGCTGGCCTGCTCGCTTCTGGCGCTGAACCTGGGCGGCCATTTGCCGGCCGCGCTGCTGCTGCCGCTGATGGTGCTCGCGGCCATGCTCGGCGGCGCGGCCTGGGCGGCGATTCCGGCGGCGCTGCAGGCCTGGCGCGGCAGTCATGTGGTCATCACCACCATCATGTTCAATTTCATCGCCTCGGCGCTGCTGGCCTGGCTGCTGGTCAACCACCTCAAGGCACCCGGCGGCATGACGGTGGAAAGCCGCCCCTTTCCGGCCAGCGCGCAAATGCCCGGCATGCACACCATGTTGGCGGCGCTGGGCATTGAATGGCCACGCACGCCGCTGAACCTGAGCCTGCTGCTGGCGCTGGGCGCGGCGGTGGCCGTGGCCCTGCTGCTTTGGCGCACCCGGGCCGGCTTTGAGCTGCGCGCGGTGGGCCTGTCGCCCGACGCCGCGCATTACGCCGGCATCCGGCCCCGGCGCCAGGTCATGGGTGCCATGCTGGCCTCGGGCGCGCTGGCCGGGCTGGTCGGCATCAACGAGCTGGCCGGCGTGCAGCACCGGCTGCTGCTGGACTTTGTGGCCGGTGCCGGCTTCACCGGCATTGCGGTATCGCTGATCGGGCGCAACCACCCGCTGGGCATCGTCATGGCCTCGCTGCTGTTTGGCGCCTTGTTCCAGGGCGGAGCCGAGCTGAGCTTCGAGGTTCCCGGCTTCAGCCGCGACATGGTGACCACGCTGCAAGGCCTGATCGTGCTGTTCTCGGGGGCCATGGCCACGGTGGCCGTGCCCGGTCTGGTCAGGCTGCATGGCTGGTTCAGGCGTCATCCGGTTGCCGCTGCGGCCACCGAGGCCGGCCATGGATGAGGCCATGCTGGGCGGGCTGCTGGCGTCCACGCTGCGGGTGGCCACGCCGCTGATCCTGTGCGCGCTGGCCAGCACGCTGAGCGAACGCGCCGGCGTGATCGACCTCGGCCTCGAAGGCAAGATGCTGGCCACGGCCTTTGCAGCCGCGAGCATCGGCGCCGCCAGTGGCTCCTTGTGGCTGGCGGTCTTCGGCGCCATCGCCATCGGCATCGCGCTGTCGATGCTGCACGGCTTCGCATGCGTGAGCCACC
>JANOWE010000112.1:0-30217 GCA_031417735.1 Betaproteobacteria bacterium | reverse complement strand
TTTCACTGCTGGAGGTGATGGCCGCGCATGACCGGCCGTTTTCACTGCAAGAACTGGTGGACGAGACCGGCCGGCCCAAGCCCACGCTGCACCGCATGCTGCAGCAGCTGGAAGGCGCGGGCCTGCTGCTGCGTGAACGTGACGGCCGCCACTACAGCACCGGCGTGCGCCTGCGCCGCCTGGCCGAGAACCTGCTGCTGAACAACACCACCCATGGCGCCCGCCATGCGGTGCTGCGCCGGCTGGTGGAAGAGGTGGGTGAGAGCTGCAACCTCACCGCCTTGTCGGGCAGCGAGGTGATCTACCTCGACCGGGTGGAAACCGCCGCGCCGCTGCGCTTCTACCTGCACCCGGGCTCGCGCGTGCCGGCGCATTGCTCGGCCAGCGGCAAGCTGTTCCTGGCCCAGATGGCGCCGGCCCAGCGTCGCCGCCTGCTGGCCCATGTACCGCTGGAAGCCTTCACCCCCGCCACGCTGACCGACCTTGACGCGCTGGAGGCCGAGATTGCCCGAGTCAAGGGCGACGGTTTTGCGCTGGACAGCCAGGAGTTTTTGCCTGGCCTGCTGTGCGTGGCCGTGCTGGTGCCGGCGGCCGACGGCCGGTCCAACCTGGCGGTGGCCGCGCAGGCACCCAGCATGCGCATGTCGGCCGACAAGGCCCTGCAGCTGCTGCCGGCGCTGCAGCGCGCGGCGCAGGCGCTGGCGGCGATTGACCAAGAAGACCGTCAGGCGTCCACCCACGCGCCTGCCTGACAACCGAACCACAGGACAGCACGGCCTTGACCGATCTGCCATGACCGACACCCTCCAGCTTCACCCCGACCTGAGCCTGTCTGTGCGCGATGTCTTCGGCATTGACAGCGACCTCAAGGTGCCCGCCTTCAGCGAGCGCGACGAGCATGTGCCCGACATCGACGACGCCTACCGCTTCAACGCGGATGTGACGTTGGCCCTGCTGGCCGGCTTCACCCGCAACCGGCGGGTGATGGTGCAGGGTCTGCATGGCACGGGCAAATCGACCCACATCGAGCAGGTGGCCGCGCGCCTGAACTGGCCCTGCGTGCGGGTCAACCTGGACGGCCACATCAGCCGGCTCGACCTGATCGGCAAGGACGCCGTGGTGCTCAAGGACGGCCAGCAGGTCACCGAATTTCAGCCCGGCATCGTGCCCTGGGCACTGCAGCGGCCGGTGGCGCTGATCTTCGACGAGTACGACGCCGGCCGGCCCGACGTGATGTTCGTCATCCAGCGCATCCTGGAACGCGACGGCAAGATGACCCTGCTCGACCAGAACCGGGTCATCAGCCCGCACCCGTACTTTCGCTTGTTTGCCACCGCCAATACCGTGGGCCTGGGCAACCTCAACGGCCTGTACCACGGCGCGCAGCGCCTGAACCATGCACAGATCGACCGCTGGAACATCGTCGCCACGCTGAACTACCTGCCGCGTGAAGAAGAGGTGGCCATCGTGCTGGCCCGCGTGCCGGGCAAGGACCATGACCAGGGCCGCAAGCTGATCGCGCAGATGGTGGCCGTGGCAGCCCTGACGCGCAAGGGCTTTGCGGCGGGCGACCTGTCCACGCTGATGTCGCCGCGCACGGTGATCACCTGGGCCGAGAACTGCGAGATCTTCCGCGACCCGGTGCTGGCCTTCCGGCTGTCGTTCCTGAACAAATGCGACGAGGCCGAGCGACCCATCGTGGCCGAATATTTCCAGCGCTGTTTTGATCTGGAACTGGCCGAATCACTGCAGCACCCGGCGCCGCCGGCATGAGCCACGGGCCGGTCGGCGCCGACAGCGCACCCGCTGCAGCCCGTGCGCAGCAGCGGGTGGAGGAGCTGTGCGCGGCGTCCATCCGGGCCCTGAGCGGCCTGCCTGACCTGCACTTCCGCGCCCGTCGGCTGCACCAGGGCAACAGGCTGCTGCCACTGTTCGGCCCCCACCTGCAGCCCTCGCTTGAAGACGACGACTTCGCCTCGTTTCGCGGTGCGGCCGATGGCATCGCGCTGCGGCTGGCGCTGTCCGACGCCGCGCTGCACCGCAGCCTGATCCCGGCCGATGCACAGCAGCGCTGGGTCTTCGAGCTGCTGGAACAGATCCGCGTCGAGGCCCTGGCCCCTGCCGACATGCCGGGCCTGCTGCACAACCTGCGCCACCGTTTCGAGGCCTGGTCCATGGCCTTCTACAACAGCGGCCTGACCGACACGGTACGCGGCATGCTGCTGTACACCGTGGCCCAGGTCTGCCGCAGCCGGGTCACCGCCACACCGGTGCTGGAAGCCACCGAAGACTTCATCGAAAGCAGCCGCATGCGGCTGGCGCCGCGTATCGGCCACGCACTGGCCGGGCTGCGGCGCGAGCGCTTTGACCAGGTCGCCTACGCGCCGCATGCACTGGCCATCGCCGCCGAGCTGCTGCTGCTGATGCAAGAAGCCGAACCGCCGGGCGAAGGCGATGCGAGCGCCGCCGAGCAAGACCAAGCCGAGCAAAGCGCCAGGCAGCGCGGCTTCACGCTGCTGGTGGACTTTGACGGCGAACTGGAAACCGGCACCAGCCAGGTGCAGGTGGGTGAAAGCCGAGTGTTCAGTGACGCCGACGGTGGCTACCGCGTCTTCACCACTGCCTACGACCGCGAAGACCGCGCCGCCAGCCTGGTGCGCCCGGCCCAGTTGCTGGAGTACCGCGAGCACCTTGACAAACGCATCGCGGCCCAGGCCGTGAACCTGGGCCGGCTGGCACGCCAGCTCAAGGCCTTGCTGGCACAACCGGTGCGTGACGGCTGGGACGACGACCAGGAGGTCGGCCGAATCGACGGCCGGCGCCTGGCGCGGCTGGTCAGCTCACCGTCCGAGCGGCGCCTGTTCCGCGTCGAACACCAGGAACCCGTGGCCGACGCGGTGCTGGCCTTCCTGATCGACTGTTCCGGTTCGATGCGCCAGCACATCGAGGCCGTGGCCACGCTGGTCGACCTGATGGTTCGCGCGCTGGAGCAGGCAGGCGTGGCCACCGAGGTGCTGGGCTTCACTACCGGCACCTGGAACGGTGGCCGGGCCCGGCGCGACTGGCAGCGCGCCGGCCGGCCGCGCCACCCGGGCCGCTTGAACGAGGCCCAGCACCTGGTCTTCAAGAGCGCCGACCAGGGCTGGCGTCGGGCCCGGCGTGATTTGGCGGCGTTGCTCAAGTCCGATTTGTTCCGCGAAGGCATCGACGGCGAGGCCGTGGACTGGGCCTGCCAGCGCCTGGCCGATCGCGATGAGCCGCGCCGGCTGCTGGTGGTGATCTCCGACGGCTGCCCGATGGACGGCGCCACCGCGCTGGCCAACGACGCGCAGTACCTCGACCGGCATTTGCGCGAGGTGGTGGCCAGGCGCTCAGCCCCCGGCGGCACCGAGATCTATGGCCTGGGTGTGGGGCTTGACCTGAGCGCCTGCTACGACCACTGCACTGCGCTTGATTTGTCGCAAGCGCTGGACAGCGCCATGTTCGACGAGCTGGTGCAGATGCTGGCGGGGCGGCGCCGGCGTTGAACCGGCTTTTGCAGCCCTGCGCCCGCCTCGGGGCGACTGCGTCGGCCGCGCACGGCAGCATCAAGGTCGTGATCGCAGCAGGCGCGCTGTCGCTTCCAGGGCCTTTATCAGCCGCTCGGACTCGCGCTCCCTGACCTGGGACTGCAATTCAATCTGCGCCGTTACGCGGGCTGCTGGCGCAGCCCCCGGCGCGCCGGCCAGGCGTTGCTGATCAGCCCGCAGCCGCTGCGCTGCCGCCAGATCGTTGAAGCTGTGGCTGGCGGAGGGCAAAAGCCAGGCGCGAGAGCCGAACATGTCGCCTGCTTTTTCGGCCAGCTCGGCCCAGTGTTCGGCAACGAAGCTGTAGGCCATGGCTGCATGGGCGGGCTGTTCGCCGACCATGCCAGGCAGCCAGGGCGCGACGTTGTTGGGCAGCTCACTGCGCAGCGACAGCGCCAGCACCCGACGGGCCAGCGCCGGGTCACGGTTGCTCGAAAGCGCCCGTGCGTAGAGCCAGAGGTCTTGTTCACCCTGCGCCTTCAGCAGACGCGCCGACAGTTGTTCGAATCGCGGCGCGTCTGCATGCCGGCCTGTCGCTTCGATGACCGCACTTCGAATGGCCGCTGGCAAGGGCTGGCGACCCGCCTCGTCGGCATCGAAGTGCGCCAGCGCCTGTGCGACCGTGGTCGGGTCGTCGAACTTTGCCAAAAGGACAATCAGTGCGCTGCGCAGGCTCTCGGTTTCACTGGACTCGCCAGCGTGCGGCAGCCAGCCCACGGCATCGAGTTCAGGCGCCAGCAGCGCGCGTGCGGCGACCAACAGCGGTGCCTGGGCCGGTGTGGCGGCCAGCGCAAGAGCCAGAAAGTTCAGCCCGGTGCCGGCCTGGGCGACCAAGGCCGAGCGGCCCGGTCCCTGCACCTTGGGCAGGGCCGTCAGCAGGTCAAGGTAATCCGACATCGGCAGGCTGCCAGCCTGGGCCAGCGCAAAGCTGTCGCTCAGCAGTGTGACCTGCGCGGCGGCCGGCAGTTTGGCGTAGGCTGCCGCCAGCCTGGCCTTCTGCGCAGGCGCATAGGCCACGCGGTAGAAACCGTCGCCGGCGGGGTTGAGCAGGGTTGGCTGCGCCGGGCAGCCAGGCAGCAGCAGCGTCTGCGTGGCTTGGTCCAGAAGCACCGTGCGCACGATCCCGTCATGGGACAGCACGATCGGAATCTGCCACAGCGCCGGTGCGGCGTGCCCCGATGTCGTGAAGCGCCGCTGACCCAGTTCAACCCGGGTCTGGCCGTCTTCGCATCGGCTGCTCACCTCGACCAGTGGAAAGCCGGGCTGGTCGGTCCAGGTCGCGGCCACGCTGCCCACATCGTGGCCGGAAGCCTTGCCGAAATGGAACCAGAGGTCGCCCGCGGTGGCGTTCGAAAACTGGCGGTCCTGCATGTACTGGGCCAGACCTCGGCGAAAGTTGTCGGGGCCGATCCAGCGTTCCAGCATGGTCAGTACCGCGCCGCCTTTGGCATAGGTGATGTCGTCGAACACGTCGAACACCCGGTCCTCCAGAACCGGACCGGAGCGGATGGCACGGGTGGCCGCGCCGGCATCGCGCGCCAACGCGCCCTCCAGGTCCTGGCGCTGGCGCAAGGGCAGTTGCCACTCGGGGTTGAAATGGTCGCTGGCCTTGCTCGCCAGCCAGGTGGCGAAAGCTTCATTCAGCCAGATTTCCTGCCAGGAAGCGGCTGTGACCAGGTTGCCGAACCACTGGTGCGCCACTTCGTGCGCGACGATGTCGAAGACGCGCCGGCGCTTTTCCGTGCCGCTGGTGGCGGGATCGACCAGCAGCGCGCGCTCGGCAAAGCTGATCAGCCCCCAGTCCTCCATCGCACCTCGGCGGTTGCTGGGCACGGCCAGCAGGTCGAGTTTGGGCAGCGCATACGGCAGGCCGAAATAGTCGTTGAAATAGGGCAGAAGCTGTTGCAGCGCGGCCAGCGCATAGGCGCCCTGGTCGCGTTTTCCGGGCGCGCTGAGCACGCGCAGCGGCACCCCGGCGGCGTGGGCAGCCAGCGCGTCGAACTGGCCCACCGCCACCGCCACCAGGTAGGCAGGCATCGGTGGCGTAGGCGCAAAATGATGAATCCGCATCGGCCCGTCGTCGACCGACGAGCTCAGGTTCATGTTCGACAGCACCTCATAGCCAATGGGTGCGCGCACCGTCAGCTCGAAGACGGTGCGGAAGGCGGGCTCGTCGAAGCTGGGGAAGACGCTGCGCGCAAAGATGGCCTCGAGTTGTGTGGCCAGCATGCGCACGGTCTTGCCAGACAAGGGGTAGGGCGCCTGGAACAGGCCCGAGCCGGTGCTCCCGACCTGGCCGTCGTAGTCCAGCGAAAGCAGGTGCGCACCAGGCGCAATGGGCTGGCCATCGGTGGGCGTGAGGGTCCAGGTCTGGTTGATCTCGTCCGTGGTGACTGCGAGCAGGCGCCGGCCCAGGTACGCCCGCCGGGCAGTCAATTTGCTGGCGTGCAGCGTGATGGCTGCCACCGACTCGCGCACGCGCAAGCTCAGCAGCGCCTGTCCAGTGAACTGCGTGGCCTCCGGGTCCAGCGTCAAGCTCAGCGCATAACGCTCGGGAACCACGGTCTTGGGCAGGTGGCCCGGGCTGGTGTCGAAGTCGAAGCGCGGCTGCGCCAGGGCGGCCTGGGCTGCGACGATCAGGCTGGCAAGGGTGAAAAGCAAGCAGCGAAAGTGGCTCATGACGAACCTCGATGGAGAGCTGCCTGAACTGTAGTCCGTGTTGCCTCATCGGGCCGCAATAGATGGCGACATCATGGGACCGCAAGGCGCCACTGGCCGGGCGATGGCGCGCACACGCCAGGCCGTTCGTCCCTGCAAGCCTGCGGCCAGGCTCAGCGCAGGGTCCTGGACCGGCCCGCGCTGGCCAGGCGTACCGCCAGATCAAACGCGCTTTGCAGGCCCTCGACATTGGCGATGCCTTGACCGGCGATGTCGAAAGCGCTGCCGCTGGCCGATGTAACCACCGGTACCGGCAGCCCGCCGTGCAGGGTCACGCCATGGTCGAAGCCCATCAGCTTCATCGCGATCTGGCCCTGGTCGTGGTACATCGACACCACCGCGTCGAAGTCGCCCCTGCGGGCAGCGATGAACACCGTGTCGGGTGAATAGGGGCCGCTCACCGCCAGGCCTTGTGCCTGCAGGTTTTTGACCGCCGGTGCGATGACCTCGATCTCCTCCAGCCCGATGGAGCCACCGTCGCCGGCATGCGGGTTCAGGCCCGAGACCGCGATGCGGGGCGTCGCCACGCCGGCGCGCTTCAGGGCGTCGTCGATCAGGCATACCGCGTTGGCGATGCCGGGCTCGTCGATCAGCTCGGCGACCTCGCGCAGCGGCACATGCGAGGTCACGCGCGAGGTCCACAGGCCCTGGGTGATGTTGAACTCGCAGACGAAGTCGCCCACGCCCAGCGCGTGTTGCAAATGGCGCAACTCGTCTTCATGGTCCAGCCCGCCCAGACGCAGCGAATGCTTGTTCAGCGGCGCATAAACGATGCCGTCGACGACGCCCGCCACCACCGCCGCCACCGCCAGTTCAAGCGATCGCATGGCCGCGCGGCCGGCACGTTCTCCCGACTCACGCAGCGGCGGCATGCTGCCCGCCAGCACATCGTCCGACCACAGCGTGATGCGGCCCGGTTGAAAGCTGACGTCGACCAGGCTGTGGACTTCGGTCACGTCGAGCGTGTGGCCGGCAATGTCCTGTCCCGAGTGCAGCACGGCAGGGTCGGCGATCAGCAAGACATCGGCGGCCTGCAGGTTGGCCTCGCGGGCCAGCAGCTTGACCGCCATCTCCGGGCCGACCCCGGCGGCATCGCCCAGCAGCACGGCCAGGCGCGGGCGGGTGGTGGCGGGGGCGCTCACAGCCCGTCCGCCTTGATGTTGGCGTCACGCACCAGCTTGCCATAGCGCTCGAACTCGGCCCGGTTCATGTCGGCAAAGGCCTCCACCGACATGGCCACCACCTCGCCGCCCAGGGCCTTGATGCGGGCCGCCACGTCGGGGAGTTTCAGCGCCAGCTGCAGCTCCGCTGCCAGGCGGTCAACGATGCCGCGCGGTGTGCCGCCGGTCACGTACAGCGCGTACCAGGTCTGGATGTCGACGCCCTTGACCCCTTGTTCGGCCAGCGTGGGCACGTCGGGCAGTTCGGGTGAGCGCTTGTCGGTGGTCACCGCCAGCGCGCGCAGCTTGCCGCCCCTGACCTGGCCCATGGCCGAAGAGGTGGTGTCGAACATCAGGTCGACATTGCCGCCGATGATGTCGATGTGGGCCTGCGAGCTGCCCTTGTACGGGATGTGGATGGCCTTGGTGCCGGTAGACAGCGCAAAGGCCTCGCCCACGATGTGCTGTGTGCTGCCAATGCCGGACGAGCCGTACTTGATGTCGCCCGGGTGGGCGCGCATGGCGGCGACCAGGTCCTTGACCGTGCGGTGGGGCGAGTTGGCGGCCACCACCAGCACATTGGGCACGATGGCGACCAGGCCGACAGGCTGCAAGTCTTTGAGCGGGTCGAATCGGAGCTTGAGCAGATGCGGCGCCACGGCCTGGCCGGTGTTGGTGGCCAGCAGCAGGGTGCTGCCGTCGGGCGCGGCGCGGGCGGCCATTTCGGCGGCGATGGTGTTGGACGCGCCGGGGCGGTTCTCCACCGTCAGCGTCTGTTTGAGCGCCGGGCCCAGCTTGTCGGCAAGCAGGCGCGCCAGGATGTCGGTGCCCCCGCCGGCCGAGGCGCCGACCAGGATGCGCAGCGGCTTGTCCGGGTAGCTGGGCTGGGCTGCGGCGGGCGCCCAGGCCAAGGCCAGGGCCAGGGCGGTGGCGGTGGCGAGCGCCAGGCGGCGGCCGGTCGATGGGGCAAGGCTCATGGTGGCTGTCTCTCTCTGTCTCTGGTCATGGCTCAGGACCCTGCGGCCCAGGCCGCGAGCTTAGGCATTCTTGCCATGCCTGACAAACCGAAGTTCTTGAAAAATGCATGCCAATTTATCTATGTCTTGAAGGGCCTGATCAATGACGATGGTCAACCCCGACACGGCGGTGCTGATGCGCATCCGCACGCGGCAGTTGCTGCTGGTGGCCCAACTCGGGCAATCGCGCAACCTGGGGCGCGCTGCCGGAATTGCTGGCGCCGGTACTCGGTGCCTACAAGCACGAGCATCCCGATGTGGCGGTGAGCCTGCTGGTCGAGACCAGCGACGTCATGCTGGCGCAACTGGATCGCGGTGACGTTGACCTGGCGCTGGGCCGCCTGACCGAAGGCCACCACGTCGACGATTTCGACAGCCGCCCGCTGCTGGACGAGGCCCAGGTGGTGGTGGTGCGTGCCGGACACCCGCTGCTGGCATCGCGCAAATTGCGCACCTGGCCGGAGCTGGCGCAATGGCCGTGGCTGCTGCAGCCACCGGGCTCGCCGCAGCGGGCGCGCTTCGAGGCGGCGGCGCGTGAGGCAAGGGTGCAGGGCCGGCTGGACATCACCGAGACGGCGTCCACTCGCGCCGCCACGACCTTGCTGGAGCACAGCGACATGGCCATCCTGATGCCGGCCTCGCTGGCGGGGCACTACGGCCGGCTCGGCGTGCTGCGCGTGCTGCAGGACGTGCCGCTGGTTGCGGTGCCGCCCATCCAACTGATCACCCGCCGCAGCCGCGTGATGTCGCCGCCGGCACAGGCCTTTGTCGACAGGGTCTTGGCGCAGGCGACGCTGACGCCTGCAGGCCGCTCGTCGGTCCGCCGTCGGTCCTGACAGATTCCGAGCCACGTGGCGCTTGACAGGACGCGTCCCAGGCCGCTATCGTTGTTCTATTATATCGAATAACGTATCAAATAATAGAACAATTACCACAGGTAAACCATCCCGTGGATTCCACCCTCGCCAAAGGCCTGGCCGTGCTCGACTGGCTGGTGCGCCAGCAACATGACTGCCGTGTCACCGACGTGGCGGCGGCCTTCGACATCCAGCGCAGCAACGCCCACCGCACCTTGCAGACGCTGGTCGGGTGCGGCTGGGCGCTGCAGGACCCTGCCAGCAGCGCCTACCGGCCCAGCCTGCGCCTGTTCGAACTGGGCGCGCTGGTCGAGGCCGCTGCCGACCTGAAGACCTTGCTGCGGCCGGCCCTGGCCACGCTGGCACAGGCCAGCGGCGAGACCATCCACCTGGCCGTGCTGGAAGCCACCGAGATCGTCTACCTGGACAAGTTCGACAGCCCGCTGCCGGTGGCCGCCTATTCACGCATTGGCGGTCGGGCGCCGGCGCATTGCGTGGCATCAGGCAAGGCGCTGCTGGCAGTGGCCGACCTGGACACCGAAGCGCTGGCCCTGCGGCTGGGCCCGCTGGCCGCACACACGCCGAACTCGATCACCGACCCGGCCCGGCTGGCGGCCGACCTGGCGCTGTGCCGCCAACGCGGCTACGCCTTCAACCGCGAGGAGTGGCGATTGGGCGTCTGTGGCCTGGGCGCGGCGGTGCACAACGCGCGGGGCGAACCGGTGGCGGCCATCGGCATCAGCGTGCCGGCGATGCGCTTTGGCAAAGCGCAAGCCCAGACGCTGGCCCAGGCGCTGCTGGCGGCGGTGCAGCAGGCCGGCGCGCTGCTGGGCTACCGGCCCCCGGCCGAGCCCAGAACAAGTTCTATCAAGACAACCCCAAGGAGACTGGCATGAAGCACGACTGGCAAGGGCACTGGAAGTCGATCGCTGCACTGGCGCTGTGCGCTCTGGCCAGCCCGGGCGCGGTGGCACAAGCCAACTACCCCGACAAGCCGCTGAAATTCGTCGTGCCCTATCCGCCGGGCGGCGGCACCGACGTCATTGCGCGCATCGTGCAGGGCAAGTTCCAGCAGGCGCTGGGCCAGACCGTCGTCATCGACAACCGCGGCGGCGGCGGTGGCTCGCTGGGCAGCGACATCGTGGCCAAGGCGCCGGCCGATGGCTACACCGTGCTGTTCACGCTCAGTTCGCACACCATCAACCCGGCGATCTTTCCCAAACTGCCCTTCGACACGGTGAAGGACTTCGAGCCGGTGGGCACGGTGGCCTCGCTGCCGCAGATCCTGGTCGTGCTGCCGGGTTTTGCGGCCAAGAACCTGGCCGAGCTGGTGGCCCTGGCCAAGGCCAAGCCCGAGAGCCTGCAGTTTGCGTCGGTGGGCAATGGCTCGCCCAGCCACCTGGCCGGTGAACTGCTGAACCTGCGCGCGGGCATCAAGATCACCCACATCCCTTACAAGGGCGGCGGCCCGGCCATCACCGACGTGATGGGCGGCCAGGTGCCGATGCTGTGGGTGTCCATCCCGGCTGCAGCGCAGTTCGTCAAGACCGGCAAGCTGCGCGCGCTGGCGGTGTCCACGGTGCGCCGCAGCGCGGCCTTCCCCGAGGTGCCCACGGTGCAGGAGGCCGGCATTGCCGACTTCGAGGTCGATTCCTGGTACGCCATGTTCGTTCCGGCCAAGACACCTAAACCCATTATTGAGCGGCTGAACAAGGCCCTGAATCAGGTGCTGGCCGATGCCGACGTGAAGGAAAGACTGCTGGGCCAGGGCAGCGAGGCGGTGGGCGGCACGGCCGACGCGCTGGGCAGGGTGGTGACCGCCGAACTGGCCAAGTGGGCCAGGCTGGTCAAGGACGCGAACATCAAGCTGGAATGACATGAACCCGCAGCAATCAACAAACGACAGCCCGGTGGCTGCGATGGTGGCAGCCCTGGTGGCACGGGCCCGTGTGGCGCAGCAGGTGGCCGATGGCTACGACCAGGCCCGGGTGGATGAGCTGGTCACCGCCGCCGGCTGGGCCATCATCGAACCCGGCCGCAACCGCGAACTGGCCGAGCTGGCGGTGGCCGACACGGGCGTGGGTGACGTGGCCGACAAGCTGCGCAAGAACCACCGCAAGACCCTGGGCCTGCTGCGTGACCTGCAGGGCGCGAAGTCGGTCGGCGTGGTGGCCGAGTATCCCGAGTTGGGCATCGTCGAGATTGCCCGGCCGGTGGGTGTGGTCTGTGCCATCACCCCGTCCACCAACCCGGCGGCCACGCCAGCGAACAAGATCATCAATGCCCTGAAGGGCCGCAATGCGGTGATCGTGGCGCCGTCGCCCAAGGGCTGGAGCACGGCGCGCCTGCTGGTCGACTTCATGCACGCCCAGTTCGACCGCATCGGCGCGCCGCATGACCTGGTGCAGCTGCTGCCGTCGCCGGTGAACAAGCTCAGCACGGCCGAGCTGATGCGCCAGTGCGACCTGGTGGTGGCCACCGGCTCGCAGGCCAATGTGCGCTCTGCGGCCACCTGCGGCACGCCGGCCTTTGGCGTGGGCGCGGGCAATGTGGCCGGCATCGTCGACGAGACGGCCGACCTGGGGCTGGCGGCCGAGCGCATCCTGCGTTCCAAGACCTTTGACAACGCCACCAGCTGCTCGTCGGAGAACAGCCTGGTCGTGCTGGCGGCGGTGCACGCACCGCTGCTGGCCGAGTTGCAGGCCCAGGGTGCGGTGCTGCTGGACGCTGATGGCAAAGCCGCGCTGCAGCGGCTGATGTGGCCCGACGGCAGGCTCTCAGCGGCGGCCACCGGCCAGAGCGCGGCGGTGATCGCCGAGCGCGCCGGCTTGAGCGCGGTGGCGGCCAACCGGCCCCGCGTGTTGCTGGTCGAAGAAGACGCGGCCCATGGCTTTGGCCCCGCTTACCCGTTCTCGGGTGAAAAGCTCAGCCCGGTGCTCACCGTCTACACCGCCACCGACTTTGACGACGCGCTGCGCATCGTGCGCCGCATCTACGCCTACCAGGGCGCTGGCCATTCGGTGGGCCTGCACAGCACACGGCCCGAGCGTGCGCTGCGCCTGGGCCAGGAGTTGCCGGTGTCGCGTGTGATCGTCGACCAGGCCCATTGCATCGCCACCGGCGGCAGCTTCGACAACGGCCTGCCGTTCTCGCTGTCCATGGGCTGCGGCACCTGGGGTGGCAACAACTTCTCCGACAACATGAACTACCGCCACTACCTCAACACCACCCGCATCTCGCGGCCCATTGCCGAATGCATGCCGACCGAGCGCGACATCTTCGGCGCCTACTTTGACAAATACGGTCAGGCATGACTTCAGGCAGTGCTCCAGGCACCGTGCAGGCGCTGATCGAGGCGCAGGCCGCAGCGCGGCCAGAGCAGGCCTATGCCCTGGCCGAGGACGGCACGGCACTGAGCTATGGCGCGCTGGCAGAAGGCTGCCGGCGCATCGCATCGCTGCTGCAGGCCCAGGGCGTCGGCCCCGGCCAGACGGTGTCGGTGGTGATGCCCAATGGCCTGAACACGCTGCGCGTGCTGCTGGGCACGCTGTGGGCCGGGCGCTGCGTCAACCCGGTCAACCTGCTGGCCCAGCCCGAGCAGATGGCCTATGTGCTGGGCCATTCCGACTGTGCGCTGGTCATCGTCTCGCCCGACTGGGAGCAGCGCGTGCAGGCCATGCTGCAGGGCCTGGGCCGGCCGGTGGCGATGCTGGTGGCCGAGCCCGATGCGCTGGCGCTGCCGGGCGAGCAAGACACCGCGCCGGCTGAGCCCAGCGCCACGGCAGCCACCGACACCGGCCTGCTGATGTACACCTCGGGCACCACCGGCCGGCCCAAGGGCGTGATGCTCAGCCAGGCCAGCCTGGTCGCCAATGCCCGGGCCATCGTGGCCGAGCATGGTTTGACGGCGGCAGACCGGGTGCTGGCGGTCCTGCCGCTGTACCACATCAACGCCTTTGCGGTGACCATGCTGGCGCCGTTGGCCTCCGGCGGCAGCCTGGTCATGCCGCCGCGGTTCTCTGTGGCGCGCTACTGGGCCCAGGCGCTGGGCATGCAGTGCAGCTGGCTCAACCTGGTGCCGACCATGGTGTCCTACCTGCTGGAAGCCGCTGCGCCACAGGCGGCTGCGCTGCGCGCCATCCGCTTCGCCCGCTCGGCCTCGGCCGCGCTGCCGACAGAGCATTTGCGTGGCTTCGAGCAGCGCTTGGGCATCGGCCTGGTCGAGACCATGGGCCTGACCGAAACCATGGCGCCGTGCTTCGCCAACCCGATGGACGCCGCCCAGCGCAAGCTGGGCTCGGTGGGCCGGGCCTCGGGCTGCGAGGCGCGGGTGGTGGATGCCGACCTTCAAGCGGTGGCCGATGGCACGACCGGTGAACTGTGCCTGCGCGGCCCCAACGTGATGCTGGGTTACTACAAGAACCCGGAGGCCACCGCAGCCAGCTTCACCCCCGACGGCTGGCTGCGCAGCGGCGACCTGGGTCACCGCGACGCCGACGGCTTCTACTTCGTCACCGGCCGCATCAAGGAGCTGATCATCAAGGGCGGCGAGAACATCGCCCCGCGCGAGATCGACGAAGTGCTGCTGCGCCACCCGGCGGTGCTGGACGCAGCGGCCGTGGGCATGCCCGACCGTCACTATGGCCAGGACATCCTGGCCTGCGTGGTGCTGCGTGACGGGCAGAGTGTGGACGAGGCCGGTCTGCGCGCCTTCTGCGAGCCGCTGCTGGGCCGCTACAAGACGCCCAGGCGGATCTGCTTCGTCGCCGAACTGCCGCGCGGCCCCTCGGGCAAGGTGCAGCGCCTGAAGCTGCTTGAACCCGGTTTTGTCGACCTGGGCTGAGCACGCCGAACTGGCCGCGCCGTGAGCAATTCGCTGCTGGCGCTGGCCATGGCAGTGTCGTTGGCCGCGGGCGTGGTGCGCGGCTTTGCCGGCTTCGGCCATTCGGCGCTGACGGTGGCCGGGCTGGCGGTGGTGGTCTCGGCGCTGGGCGTGGCGCGCGCGGCGGCCGACGGGCTGCGGCGCCGAGACATGCTGAGCGCAACCGGCTGCCAACGCTCAGACCGGGCACGCGTCAGAACGACAAGCGCAGCCCGCCACTGAGGTTGCGCCCGGGCAGCGGCGCCAGCGCCCGCACCGTGGCCGTGGTGGCCGCGTTGAAGGCCAGCCGGTTGCCGGCATTGGCCAGGCGCAGAAACAGCAGCGCGTCCTGCCCGCCCAGCGTGAGCCGCTGGCTGGCCAACAGATGGACCATGGTCCAGCCAGGGGTGCCGGGCTCACCAGGGGGCACGCGCCTCTGAGCCTGCGCGTTTTGCAACTCGATGCGTGCGGTGAACGCCGCGCGCGCCAGGTCCAGCCCCAGCGTGGCGCGCAGCGGTGGCAAGCGGGGCAGGGCGTTGCCGGTGGCCAGATCCTGCCCCTGCACCAGGTCCAGCTTGCCGTCCAGCGCAAGTCGTGTCGTGCCGGTCAGCAGGGGCTGGCTGGCCTCGAACTCCAGGCCCCGCAGGCGGGCCGCAACACCGACGAAGGCCAACACCGGCAGCCGGTTGCCGTCGGCCTGCACCTGGTCGGGCCGGCCGCTGTCCGTCAGCACGATGTAGTTGCTGAAGCGGTGGGCAAACACGCTGACGCGCGCATGCGCCGCACCGTCGCGCCAGGCCAGGGCCAAGTCGAGGTTGCGGCCGCGCTCCAGCGCCTGCGCCGGGTTGCCGACCTCCACCGTGCCGGTGGCGGCGTGCACGCCGTTGGCGAACAGTTCGTACGAGGTCGGCGCGCGTTCGGTCAGCGACAGGTTGGCGCTGGCCTGCCAGGTCGGACTCAGCTGCAGCACGCCGCCCAGTGCGGCACTGCGGGGGGCAAAGCGGCGTTGCCGGGCCGGGCCGAACCTGGCGGTGGTGGCCTGGTTGTCGGTGTCGCCGGTCGACTCGACCAGGACCTGCTCGGCCCGAATTCCTGCGCTGATATGGCCGTCGCGCCAGCGCCAGCGCTCCAGCGCGAACACGGCGGTCTGCCGGGTCTGGGTGCTGGGCACGAAGGCCTCTTCACCCAGGGCCGAGAAGCGCGAGGTCTCGCCCTGCAAGCCCAGCGTGCCTTCCAGTTCGCCGGCCATGGCGCCCAGAGCCAGCGGCAGCGCGCGGTGCACGACCTCCAGCCGGACATCGCCGCCCTGGTTGTTGAAGGTGGTGCCCACCACGCCGTCGCCCGTGACCTCCTGGTGCTGGTAGTGGGTGTGCGAGGCCTGCGCGCGCAGCGTGCTGAAGGGGCCGGCCAGGCCACGCCACTCGCCGGCCAGGGCCAGGCGGTCGCGCCGCATGCGGATGCTCACCTCGTCCTCGGCCACGCTGCCGTAGTCGTTGCGGAAGCGGTCCAGGCTCAGGCCCAGGAAGCCCTGGTTCCAGACCTTGGCCGCGCCCACCGCGCCACCTTCGGCCTGGCTGGCCGAGTTGACGATGCGCCGGCTGGCCTGCCGGCTGCCGTCGGCTTGCGGGCGCTGAAATTCAGGCACGCGGGTGTCGCTGGTGCGGCGGGCAAAGGCGTCGGCATGCCAGGCCCAGCCACCACCACCGGTTTCGAGCAGGGCCGAGGCCGCGCGCTCGGCCGCCGCGCCGCCCAGCCGCGTTTCCAGCGCGCCGCCAAGCCCGTCGATCGCGGCCTTGGGGATGCGGTTGTCGATGGCATTGACGACGCCGCCCACCGCGCTGCCGCCGTAGAGCAAGGCCGCCGGGCCGCGCAGCACCTCGATGCGCTCGATCACCAGCGGGTCGATCGGCACGGCGTGGTCGGCGCTCAGGCCCGAGGCGTCCAGCGACGCACCGGCATTGCTCAACAGGCGGATGCGGTCGCCGTCCTGGCCCCGGATCACCGGCCGGTTGGCATTGGGGCCGAACCAGCTGGACGACACGCCGGGCAGGCCTGACAGCGTGTCGCCGAGCGAGCTGCCCCGGCGCTGCACCAGGGCGTCGCCCGAAAGCACCGACGCCGGGGTGGCCAGTTCAGCACTGCCCAGCGGGTTGCCGGTGATCAGCACCGACTGCGGCGCGGCCGCATCGGGGATGGCGGGGCCAGGGGTTTGCGCCCAGGCCGACGTACAGGCGGCCACCAGGGCCGCCGGAAGGGCGTGTTTCATGTCGATAGGGTCCTGGTGCCGCCCGGCCCGGCAAGGGGTGCGGCCTGGCGGCAGGTGCTGGAAGAGCGGGGCAGCGTGGCCGCCCCGACGACACGGCATCAGGACAGGGGCGGGCCCCGGGCGTCGTAGCGGCGCCAGGACGCACCCACGGCGGGCGTGGGCGGCAGCAGCAGCGGTGCCGCGGCCACCCGCACCGTGCAGGCCAGCGCCGCTGCCACCGCGCCGGGTGCCTGGCCCGCGAGCAGGTGGTCCATCAGCAGGCATTGCGCCGTGGCGGCGAGGTGTCCCGTGGCGGCTGTGGGCGCTCCCGCCGCCTCGGCCTGGGCCTGGGCCTGGACCTGTTGCCAGCCCGCATGGGCTACCGAGTGGCCCAGCACCAGTGCCTGCGCCCACAGCAACGCGAGCAGGGCCAGGCTGGCGATGCGGCGGTTCAGACGGCGTTTGTGGGCGGGTCGGGTCATGGGGGCGTGGCGCCGCATGATAGGAGCTTGTCGGGCTTGGGCCGATGTGACGATCTGTGCGACAAGCTCGCCAGGGTCTACACCAGCCGGCTCTTGCCGTGCGCCTGCCAGTAGGCATCGCGCAGCGGGCGTTTGTACAGCTTGCCGGTGGGCAGCCGGGGCAGGGCGGTGCTGAAGTCGATGCTGCGCGGGCATTTCATCGGCGCCAGGTGCTCACGGCAAAAGGCGATCAGCGCCTGCGCCAGGGCTTCGTCGGCAAGCACGCCGGGCAAAACCTGCACCACCGCCTTGACCTCTTCGCCCAGGTCGTCGTTGGGCACGCCAAACACCGCCGCATCGGCCACCTGGGGGTGGGTGATCAGCAGGTTCTCGCATTCCTGTGGGTAGACGTTGACGCCGCCGCTGATGATCATGAAGGTGGCGCGGTCGGTCAGGTGCACAAAGCCGTCGTCGTCGACATAGCCCACATCGCCCACCGTGCTCATCGTGCCGTCGGCCGAGCGGGTGGCGGCGGTGCGCTCGGGGTCGTTGAAGTAGACAAAGGGGCTGGCGGTCTTGAACCACAGCTCGCCCGGCTGGCCAGCCGGCAGCGGCTGCATCTGCTCGTCCAGCACCTGCAGCTCGCCCAGCAACACGCGGCCCACGGTGCCCGGGTGGGCCAGCCATTCGGCGCTGTTGCAGGCGGTGAAGCCCAGGCCTTCGGTGGCGCCGTAGTACTCGTGGATGATCGGCCCCCACCAGTCGATCATCTGCTGCTTGACCGGCACCGGGCAGGGCGCGGCGGCATGCACGATGAACTTCAGCGACGACAGGTCATGCGCCAGGCGCGCGCCTGCAGGCAGCTTGAGCATGCGGCTGAACATGGTCGGCACCAGCTGGCTGTGGGTGATGCGGTACTGCTCGACCAGTGCCAGGTAGCGCTCGGGGTTGAAGTGCTCCATGACCACCACCGTGCCGCCATGGCGCAGCGTCAGCGCGGCGTTGGACTGCGGCGCCGAGTGGTACAGCGGCGCCGGTGACAGGTAGCGCATGCCGTCCTCGCATTGCCACAGCTTGCTCAGGAAATGGAACAGCGGCAGCGGCTCTGACGGAGGGTTTTCGGGCAGCGGCCGCAGGATGCCCTTGGGCCGTCCGGTGGTGCCCGACGAGTACAGCATCGCCGTGCCGAGCGATTCGTCGGCAATCGGCGTGTCCGGCCAAGCGGCGGTGGCCTGGGCGAAGTCGACGAACTTGGGGTCGTCCAGCGCGGCCACTGCCGGGCCACCGTCCACCACCAGGCAGCGCTTGACGCGCTTGCACTGCGCCAGCGCGGCGCGCGCGACGGGCAGCTTGATGGCCGAGGTGACGAGCACCTGCGACTGGCTGTTGTCGATGATGTAGGCCAGCTCTTCGGCGGTGAGGTAGGAATTGATGCAGGTGTAGTACAGGCCCGAACGCTCGCCCGCGGCGCTGCATTCGAGGTAGCGGTTGTTGTTCTCCATGAACACCGCAAAGTGGTCCAGCCGGTTCAGGCCTTCGGCGCGCAGCAGATGGGCCAGGCGGTTGCTGCGCTGCTCCAGTTCGGCGTAGCTGACCGACTCGCCGCTGCCGGCCATGATGAAGGCCGGGCGGTCCGGGTGCCGGTGGAAACAGTGGCCAACGTACATGCGGTTTCTCCTGCAAATGCTTGGCCTGGGCGGCGTGGCAGGGCCCATGCTAACCAGCCATCGCCCTGTGCGGAGGCGGTGGATGCCCAGGGGCGCGGTGCTGCAATCTGCTGGTGCAAGTGGCCGAACGGGCGCGCGCTGCACCGGCGCAGATCCTGGTTCAGCCGCCAGCCCTGACGACGCCGCCGCGCCATCCACCAGCGGCTACAGTGCCGCCATGGCATACGAACTCTATTACTGGCCCGGCATCCAGGGCCGAGGCGAATTTGTGCGGCTGGCGCTGGAAGCGGCGGGCGCGGTCTATGTGGATGTGGCGCGTGGACCGGAAACCGGCGGTCAGGGATTGCCGGCGTTGCTGCTGGCGCTGGGCGACCCCCGGCAGACGCATCCGCCGCTGGCGCCGCCCTTTCTGCGCGATGGTGAGGTGCTGGTGGGCCAGACCGCCGCCATCCTGCTCTACCTGGCGCCGGCCTTGAAGCTGGTGCCGCGCAGCGAACAGGCCCGGATCTGGACCCACCAGATCCAGCTCACCATCGCCGACATGGTGACCGAGGCCCACGACAGCCACCACCCGGTGGACAGCGCGCTGCACTACGAAGACCAGCAGGCCGAGGCCCTGCGCCGGGCCCGGGCCTTCTGCGGCCAGCGCCTGCCCAAATACATGGCCTGGTTCGAGGCCGTGCTGCAGCGCAACGCCGGTGGCTCGCGGCAACTGGTGGGCGGCAAGCTGGGCTATGCCGACCTGTCCCTGTTCCAGCTGGTGGCCGGGCTGCGCTATGCCTTTCCGCTGGCGGCACAAAATGCCTTGGCCAAGGCGCCGGCCGTGCGGCATCTGCACGACCGGGTGGCGGCGCTGCCCAAGGTGGCGGCCTACCTGAAAAGCCCGCGCCGGCTGCCGTTCAACGAGCAGGGCATCTTCCGGCGCTACCCCGAGCTGGACATCGGCTGAGTCCGCCGCATTGGCGGCCTGGGCGGTCGGCACCTGCCTGCCCATGGCCGGCTTGTGCGTGGAAACCCGCATGAGGACGAACAACAGCCGACGCAGAATACCGACTGTATACAGCGAAACCGTTTGATGGCGCATTTTCCACTCAATGCCTGGTACGCAGCGGCTTGCGACGTGGCGCTGGGCCGCAGCCTGCCGGCGCGTACCAGCTGCAACCAGAATCTGGTGCTCCACCGCCTGGAAGACGGCGCGCCGGCGGCGCTGGAGGATGCCTGCAGGCACCGCTTGCTGCCGCTGTCCATGGGTCGGCTGGAGGGCGACGAGGTGGTCTGCGGCTACCACGGCCTTGTATTCAATGCCGCTGGCCGCTGCACCCACATGCCGTCGCAGGAGACACTGAACCCATCGGCCTGCGTGCGCAGCTACCCGGTGCGGCAGAAGCACCGCTTGGTCTGGGTCTGGCCCGGCGACCCGGCGCTGGCCGGTGAAGCGAGCATCCCCGACCTGCACTGGAACGACGACCCGGGCTGGACCGATGACGGCAGGATGATCGGCGTCAAGTGCGACTGCCGCCTTGTCATCGACAAGCTGATATGAGCGAGGCCGCCAAGTCTGTGCCGCCTTCAAGCGAAACCGCGGAGGCTGGCGAGGCCGTCGGCTCGGTGACCAATCGCGCGCTGTTGAGGCTGCGTGAACTGATCATCAGCGGCGAACTGCCGGCCGGTCAGCGCATTCCTGAGCTGACGCTGGTGGACCGGCTGGGCGTGTCACGCACGCCGGTGCGCGCGGCACTGGCCCGCCTGGTCGACGAAGGCCTGCTTGAGGCGATGGTCGGCGGCGGCCATGCGCCGCGCGACTTCAGCGAGACCGACATCGTCGACGCCATCGCGCTGCGCGGCACGCTCGAAGGCCTGGCCGCGCGGCTGGCCGCCGAACGGGGCGCCGCTGCGGTGGTGATGGCCGGCCTGCGCGACTGCGTGGCCCGCATCGACGCGCTGCTGGCGCCGCCGGAACTGAGCGAGGCCGCGTTTGACGGCTACGCCCAGCAGAACGGGCGCTTCCACCAGCTGTTGGCCGAGGCCTGTGGCAGCAGCCTGGTGCAGCGCCAGATCCAGCGCGCGGCCACGCTGCCGTTTGCGTCGGCCAACAGCTTCGTGATGGTCGGCGCCACCGGCCCAGCTGCGCGCGACGCGCTGGTCGTGGCGCAGGCCCAGCACCGCGCGGTGCTGGAGGCGATTGCCCAGCGTGAGGGCGCGCGCGCCGAGAGCCTGATGCGCGAGCATGCCCGCATCGCCCAGACCAATCTGCAGCTGGCGCTGCAAAGCCAGCAGGCGCTGCAACGCTTGCCCGGGGCCAGGTTGATCCGCCTGGCCGGGCGCTGATGCCGCGCCCTGACATCGGAATCCGACATGCGTGATTCACAGCAATGGCAGCGTGCGACCGTGCGCCGCATCACCGCCTTGAGCATCTTCTGGTGGCCGGTGGCATCGGCATCACGCCGCTGCCGGGCATGGCCCAGGCGCTGCCAGCGCGTGGTGCGCGCTGGCGCATGGCCTATGCGGTGCGCCGGGCCGAGGACGCGGTGTATGCGGCTGAGCTGGTCGCGCTGGACAAGGACGGCGGTGACGCCCGCCGCACCGGGCAACGCGTGGCGCTGCGCATCGGTGAGCAGGGCCAGCGCCTGGACCTGGCCGCAGAGATCGGCCACCTGCAACCGCAGGGCCAGTTGCTGTTGTGCGGTCCCTTGTCCATGGTGCGCGCGGCGCAAGCAGCCTGGGCGGCGCCGGCCGGCCACCGCAGCTGCTGCGCTTGGAGATCTTTGGCGCCGGCGGTGCGCTGGCCAACCAGGCCTTCCGCGTCGAGTTGCCGCGTCATGGACCGGCTTTCGAAGTGCCGGCCGACCGCAGCCTGCTCGACGAGCTGGAAGCCCGTGGCATCGACACCCTGTGGGACTGCCGCCGGGGCGAATGCGGCCTGTGCCGCATCGATGTGCTCGCGGTCAAGGCCGGCAGCATCGAGCACCGCGACTTGTTCTTCAGCGCCGCCGAACGCGCGGCGGGCCACAGCCTGTGCGCCTGTGTCTCGCGCGCGGTCGGCACTGGTGCCTGCCTGGTGCTGGACAGCGCCTTCCGCAGCGACCTGCCTTGAGTTCCTTTGGCCCGAATCACCCGAATCATCCGACACACCCGTTCTGACCAACACCCCAGGAGACAGCCATGACCCACCGCGACAAGCCCCCTTTCCGAGCCGACCATGTAGGCAGTTTTCTGCGCCCCAAATACCTGCTGGACGCGCGTGAGCAACGCGCCAAGGGCCAGATCAATGCCGAGCAGCTGCGTCTGGTCGAAGACAAGGCCGTCACCGAGATCGTGCAGTTCCAGCAAAGCGTGGGCCTGCAGAGCATCACCGACGGTGAGTACCGCCGCACCTATTTCCACCTCGACTTTCTCGAGCAGCTGGGTGGCGTGAAGACCGACATCCCGTTCACCGTGATCCGGCCCGACGGCAGCGAGGAACTGGCGCCGCCGGTGATCAAGGTGGTCGGCAAGGTCAGCCATGCCAGGAACATCCAGCTCGCCGACTTCGAGTACCTGAAAAGCCAGGTAGGCGCCGGCCTGACGCCCAAGGTCACCATCCCCTCACCGACCATGCTGCACTTTCGCGGTGGCCGTGCCGGCATCAGCCGCGAGGCCTACCCCGAGCTGGACCCGGCCTTCTACGACGATGTGGCCCGGGCCTACGGCCAGGAGCTGCAGTCGCTGGCCGACGCCGGCTGCAGCTATGTGCAGATGGACGACACCAACCTGGCCTATTTGTGCGACGAGAAGATGCGCGAGGCGGCGCGCCAGCGCGGCGACGACCCGAACGAGCTGCCACACCGCTATGCCGGCTTCATCAACAAGGTCGTGGCGCACAAACCGGCCGGCATGACCCTGGCCATGCATCTGTGCCGGGGCAACTTCAAGAGCACGCATGCTGCGGCCGGCAACTACGAGCCGGTGGCCGAGGCCTTGCTGTTGGAAATGCAGCTCGACGCCTACTTCATGGAGTACGACGACGAGCGCTCGGGTGACTTCCGGCCGCTGCGCTTTCTGCCCAAGGGCAAGACCGTGGTGCTGGGTCTGGTGACGACCAAGTTCGGCGCGATGGAAAGCAAGGACGCGCTGAAGCGCCGCATCGACGAGGCGGCGAAATTCGCGCCCATGGACCAGCTCTGCCTGAGCCCGCAATGCGGCTTCTCCAGCACCGTGCATGGCAACAACATCGCCGTGGAAGACCAGCGCAACAAGCTGCGTCTGGTGGTCGAGACGGCTGCGGAAGTCTGGGGCTGACGCCTGACCGGCTGCGCGGCAGCCGGTCAGGTTTCGCTTAAAGCGCCACGGCCTGCTGGTAGAGCCGGGTCGAGCGTGCGCCCGAGCGGCAAAACGCCAGCACCGGCGTGGGCAGTTCAGCCAGCAGGCGCGCAAATTCGGCGATCTGCTCGGGCGTCTGCCAACCGCCTTCGACCGGCAGGAAGCGGTAAGTCAGGCCGGCCGCGACAGCGGCGGCTTCGATCGCCGCATTGGTCGGCTGGTCGGGGCCATGCTCGAAGTCGGGCCGGTTGTTGACCACGCTCTTGAAGCCCAGGCGGGCCAGTTCGGCCATGGCCGAAGGGTCGAGCTGGGGCGCCACACACACGGCGTCGGCGATTTGGCGGATCGGCAGGGCGGAGCGCTGTGGGCTGGTCATGGTGGTGCGGGTCGGGTTCGGGGTTGGATGGGCCGCAGCTTGGAATCTACTTTGACAGCGCGGCCTTGACCGCGGCCGAGACCGCAGCCATGTCGGCCTTGCCGACAAGCTGGCCCTTCACGGCGGCCATCACTCGGCCCATGTCGCCAGGGCCGGCCGCGCCGAGATCGGCCACGATGGTGGCCACCGCGATCGTCACCTCGTCAGCCGACAGGCGCGCCGGCAGGTAGCCCTGCAGGATCAGCAGTTCGGCGCTTTCCTTGTCCACCAGATCGGTGCGGCCCGCGGTCTCGAAGGCGGCGATCGAGTCCTTGCGCTGCTTGATCAGCTTGTCGACGATGGCCACCACCGCCGCGTCGTCCAGCGTGATGCGCTCGTCAACCTCACGCTGCTTGACGGCGGCCAGCAGCATGCGGATGGTCAGCAAGCGGGCCGCGTCGCGGGCGCGCATCGCGTCCTTCATGTGCTCGGTGATGGTGTCTTTGAGGCTCATGGTGCGAACTCTGCGTGGGTCTACGGGATGCAAAACGCCCGCTGCGGCGTCCCGCGCGGGCGTTCTGGCTACTGTTGAAACATGGGCTGGGGCAAGGCACCCGGCCCCGGGTTCAGAACAGCTTTTTCGGCAGCTGCATGCTGCGAACACGCTTGTAGTGGCGCTTGACGGCCGCAGCCTTCTTGCGCTTGCGTTCGGCGGTGGGCTTCTCGTAGAACTCACGTGCACGCAGTTGGGTCAGCAGGCCCAGTTTCTCGATCGTGCGCTTGAAGCGACGCAGTGCGACATCAAAAGGCTCGTTTTCCTTGACGCGAATCGTGGTCATGTATTACTTGGATCCTGAAATGTTGCGCTCGGTGCTCTGCGGTGGATAAGCCTGTGGGCTGCTTGTGAAACGCGTGTGGATCGCTGGTCAATGATCCTTGCGCCCTGGGCCGCCCGCCTGGCTTGCCAAGTCCGGACTTGGCTGTAGTTCTCGTGCGCTGAGTCGGTGCGCGGGTTTGCTGGCAAAGACAGGGATTCTACTGCGAAAACGGGGGTATTTCCAAATCGCGTGCACAGGCCGCCGCACTGGCCCAGGCCCATTGAAAGTTGTAGCCGCCCAGCCAGCCGGTCACGTCGACCACCTCGCCGATGAAGAACAGGCCTGGTACGCGGTGGCTGGCCATCTGGCGCGAATCCAGTTCACGCGTGTCCACGCCGCCGACGGTGACCTCGGCCTTTCGCCAGGACTCGGTGCCGTCGGGTTGCACCGACCAGCGCAGCAAGGAATCGGCCAGCCGGTTCAGGTCGCGGTCGCGCAGCGCGGGCATGGTCAGCGTGGGCTCCAACCCCAGATGGGCCAGCCAGGCGCTGGCCAGGCGCTGGGGCAGCAGGGTGGCCAGCTCATTGCCCAGCTGGCGCTGACTGTGGTGCTTGGCCTGCTGCAATGCTGCGGGCGCATCGGTCTCGGGCAGCAGCCTGATCTGCAGCGCCTGGCCGTGTCGCCAGTAGCTTGAAATCTGCAGCGCCGCCGGCCCGCTCAAGCCCCGGTGGGTGAACAGCAGGTCTTCGGCAAACCGGCCCTGCTGCTTGCCGCTGCCGCAGCGCACCTCTACCGGCAGCGACACGCCTGCGAGCGCTGAAAACGGCGCCCAGGTGGCGGCGTCGAAGGTCAGCGGCACCAGGGCCGCCCGTGGCTCGATGATGCGGTGGCCGAACTGCCGCGCCAGCCGGTGGCCGAAGTCGGTCGCGCCCATCTTCGGGATCGACAAGCCGCCGGTGGCCACCACCAGTTTCGGCGCGCTGGCGCTGCCCCGGTCGGTGTCCAGCTCAAAACCAGTCGCGCCATGGCGCACCGCAGCCACCGTGCACGGCTGCCAGCGCGTCACGCTGCCGGCATCGCATTCGGCCACCAGCAGGCGGATGATCTGCTCGGCCGAGTCGTCGCAAAACAGCTGGCCCTTGTGCTTTTCATGGAAAGCGATGCCGTGCCGGCGCACCAGGGCGATGAAATCGGCCGGCGTGTAGCGCGCCAGCGCCGAGCGGCAGAAATCGGGGTTATCCGACAAAAACTGCGCCGGCGTGGTGCCGGTGTTGCTGAAGTTGCAGCGCCCGCCGCCGGAGATGCGGATTTTCTCGGCCAGTTTGGCCGAGTGGTCGATCAGCAACACCTTCAGGCCACGCTGGCCGGCGATGCCGGCGCAAAACAGCCCGGCCGCGCCGGCGCCGATGACGATGGCGTCGAAGCGGTTCATGGGCAGCGATTATCGGCAATCACCGGCGGGCCAGCCGCCCCGGCCGGCTCAGACCAGGATTTGCAGGCCTTGCAGGCCTTGCACCAGCAACTCGACCTGTATCTGCAGCGGCGCCGGACCGGGCTGTCCACCGGCCAGCACGGCCTGGATGTAGACCGCCACGGTGGCGGCGTCGATGCTGCGCGGCAGCAGCGGCAGGTCGACCAGCACACCGTCCTGCGCCGGGCAGGACAGTTCGGCCCGCCACTGTCCGGCCAGCCAGGTGTCCATCTTGGGGCAGCGGCGTGGGTCGGCCACCGCTTCGCCCTCGGTGCCGCGCAGCAACATCAGGTTGGAGTGCGAGCGTTCGGCCACTTCGGCCATCAGCTTGCCAAACTCGGGGTGGGTGTAGCTGGCCAGGCCCAGCGCCGGCGCGCCCACCACCGGCTGCAGCAGCTTGGCCACGGTGTGGCCCGAATTGCGCACGCCCACCACGCGCCGCACGTCGAGCAGGTTTTGCAGCGAGGGGCTGAGCGTGTCGGTGGCGATGAAGGCCGGCTCGCGCCGCTGCCAGCGTTCTTGCACTTCTTCGGCGCTGCGGGCCTCGGGCAGGCCCAGGGCCTGGAAGATCTGGTGGCTGGTGACGCGGCCGCTGTCCAGCCGGGGGCCATGCACCAGCACGCGCGCGCCTTCTTGCGACAAGCGCATGGCCAGCAGCGGCAACAGATTGGGCAGCCGGCGTGCACCGTTGTAGCTGGGGATGACGATCACCGGCCGGTCGCTGGGCAGGGCCAGGCAGCGCTCAGCCGTGGCCTGCATGAAGCCCAGCAGCTCGTCGATGGTCTCGCCCTTGATGCGCATGGCCAAGGCAAAGCCGCCGATTTCCAGGTCGCTGCAACGGCGGTCCAGCACCTGGGCCATCAGCTCATGTGACTGGGCCTGGTTTAGCGCGCGGGCGCCGGCATGGCCTCGGCCAATTTCCTTGATGTAAGGGGCAATGCTCAACGCTCGGACTCCAGGTTTCAAGTGGCAGATTCAGCCGGCCAGGGCTCTCGTCGGGCTCCCCGCTGCCAACGCGCCGACGGGGGTCTGCGCCACCAATTGGCGCAGCGCCGGCAGGCAGGAGCCACAGTTGCTGCCACAGCGCAGTGTGCCTTGCAGCTGCGCCAGCCTGTGTTCGGCGCTGCCGGTGCAGCCCCGAAGAAGGGCCTCTATCTGCGGTGCGGTGACGTCGAAGCAACTGCAGACCTGGCGTCCACGCGGCACCAGCGCCACCGGTGGCCGCGTGCCCGGCACCAGCAACGCACGGCCGTAGACCTGGGCCGGCAGCCGCTGCTGCAGCAGGTCTTTGACCCAGGCTTCGGCGCGGGTGTCGCCGGCCAGCACGAAGGCCTGAAGGCGGGTGTCGGCGGTGGCTGCATCGTCGCCGTCCTTGGATTCGATGCCGTCGGGCCCTGCCGCCGGGCCGCGCACCAGGCCGAAGGCCCGGCGCTGGCCGCGCTTGGGATCCTGGTAGCGCAGCACGTCGGCACGCTCCGGGCCCAGGCCGAACAGCGACTCGATCTGCGCCAGCAGCGCCGGCGCAGGCGCGATGGCGGCCGCCGCGCGCAACAGCACGCCATGGCGCAGGCCGAAGGCTTCGCTGTCGTCGCTGCGGCCAAACGGCACCACGCTGGCGAAGCCAAAGCGCGACAGCAGCCCGCCTAGCCGAGCCCGGCTGGCCAGCGCCTGGTCCTCGTCCATCCAGGCCGCTGCCAGCAGCCGCCAGGGCAGGTCGGCCTTCCTCAGGCGCACGGCGCTGTGCTTCAACTCGGGCTGCTTGGCGTCGGGACAGAAGGCGCCGGTGGTCAGCGCATTCACCCCCGCCAGCGGCTGGCCGTCGGCCGCAGCGCCGCCGAGCACCTCGTCACCCCAGTGCATGGCCACATGGGCCTGCGCCGGCGCCAGGCCTTCGTCGGCCTGCACCGGCAGCACGATGGCGCCCCGGCGTGAGCTCACCTGCACCAGATCGCCGGCCTGCAGGCCCAGCCGGCGCAGCTCCTGCGGGTGCAGGTCCAGCGCGGGCTCGGCCTGGTGGCCGAAAAGGCGGCCCAGGGTGCCGGTGCGGCTCATGCCATGCCATTGGTCACGCAGCCGGCCGGTGGTCAGGCTGAAGGGGTGGCGGGCGTCGCGGGGCTCGGCCAAGGGGCGGGGCGTTGTGGCGACGAACTTCGCCCGGCCGCTGGCGGTAGCGAAGCACCCGTTTTCATACAGCCGCGCCTGGCCCTGTGCCGCGCCTTCGGCCACCGGCCATTGCTGCGGGCCCTGGTCGTCAAGCCGGGCATAGCTCAGGCCGGTGATGTCCAGGTCGCGGCCCCGGGTCGATTCACGGTGCTCGCACCAGACCTGCTCGGCGCTGGTGTAGGGGAACAGCGTGGTCGCGCCGGGGCGCAAGCGCGCCTCCAGCCGCCGCGCGATGTCGACCACGATGGCCCAGTCATGCCGGGCCTGGCCGGGCGCGGCCACGGCGGGCCGAACCCGGCTGATGCGCCGCTCGCTGTTGGTCACCGTGCCGTCCTTCTCGCCCCAACTGCTGGCCGGCAGCAGCCAATGCGCATAGCGGGCGGTGGCGGTGGTGGCAAAGGCTTCCTGCACGACCACCAGTTCGGCGCGTTCGAGCGCGCGGCGCACGGTGGCCTGGTCGGGCATGGACTGGGCCGGGTTGGTGCAGACTATCCACAGCGCCTTGATTTGGCCATCGGCCGCGGCCTGGAACATCTCCACCGCTGTCAGCCCCGGCTTGGCGGGTACGTCGGCCACGCCCCACAGCGCGGCGACCTCGGCGCGGTGGTCCGGGTTGGCCAGGTTGCGGTGGCCGGACAGCAGGTTGGCCATGCCGCCCACCTCGCGCCCGCCCATCGCGTTGGGCTGGCCGGTCAGCGACAGCGGCCCGGCGCCGGGCTTGCCGATCTGGCCGCTGGCCAGGTGCAGGTTGATCAGCGCGGCGTTGTTGGCCGTGCCGTTCACGCTTTGGTTCAGGCCCTGGCAATACAGGCTGAGCGTGGCCGGGCTGGTGGCAAACCAGCGCGCGGCCTGCAGCAGGTCGGCCTCGCGGCAGCCGGTCAGTCCGGCGGTGACGGCGGGGTTGAAGTCGCGCACCAAGGCCTTCAGCTCGGCGAAGCCCTCGGTGTGCTGTTCGATGAAACGGGCATCGGTCCAGCCCTCCCACAGCATCAGGTGCAGCAGACCATGGCACAGCGCCACGTCGCTGCCGGGCAGCAGTTGCAGGTGCAGGTCGGCCATGGCCGCGGTCTCGGTGCGGCGCGGGTCGACGACGATCAGTTTTTGCTCTGGATTCGCGCGGCGCGCGTCTTCCAGCCGGCGGAACAGGATGGGGTGGGCCCAGGCCGGATTGGCACCGCTGATGAACACGGTGTGGGCGTGGTTCAGGTCGTCATAACAGGCCGGTGGCGCGTCCGAACCCAGCGTGGCCTTGTAGCCGGCCACCGCGCTGGACATGCACAGCCGCGAGTTCGAATCGATGTTGTTGCTGCCCAGCAGGCCCTTGGCCAGCTTGTTGAAGACGTAGTAGTCCTCGGTCAGCAGCTGGCCCGAGATGTACAGGCCTATGGCCTCGGCGCCACGCTGCTGCACGATGTCGGCCAGCTGCGTGGCGATGGTCTGGCCAGCCACATCCCAGGCCACCGGCTCGGCCGTGGCGCCGGGCTGCAGCCGCCGCATCGGCTGCAGCAGCCGGTTCTGGCGGGTGATGGCCGCGCTGGCCGTGAGGTGCAGGCTGCTGCCCTTGCTGCACAGCCGGCCGAAGTTGGCCGGGTGCTCGGGGTCGCCACGCACACCGGTGATCTGTGCGCCCTGGCTTTGAATGATCACGCCGCAGCCCACGCCGCAGTAGGGGCAGGTGCTCCTGGTTTCTTTCATCGTTGCCAGACCGTCAGGCCAGGGCCTTGTGGCAGGGGCCGGCCAGCGGCGGGCTCAGATCGAGCGCACGGCTGCTGAGTTCGTCGCGGTCGAGGTAGACCTGGCCCTGATCGACCTTGACCGAGAAGTGCGCCGTGCAACCGACATCGGGTGCGGCGGCCTGGCCATCGGTCAGTGCAATCGTCCAGTTGTGCAGCGGGCAGGCCACGCTGCGGCCGAAGACGATGCCCTGGCTGAGCGGGCCACCCTTGTGCGGGCAGCGGTCGAGCAGCGCAAAGACCTCGTCCTGGGCGTTGCGGAACACGGCCACGGCCATGCCTTTGGCGCGCTCGACGCGTCGCGCGCCCAGCACGGGGATGTCGTCGACGTGGCACACCAGGGTCCAATCAGCCATCACAGCACCTCCACGGCGTTGAACTGGCGGGTGTCGACCGAGGCCTTGGCATGCTCGAACCAGGGGTCGGGCTCGCCGTCCAGCGCATGCTGCAATTCGGCCCACAGCGCCTTGCGACCTCCGTGGTCGTCCAGGATCTTCTTCTTCACGTAATCCAGGCCGACGCGGTTGATGTAGTGCACGGTGCGCTCCAGGTACCAGCCCTCAAGCCGGTACAACTGCATGAACGCGCCGGTGTACTCCAGCACCTCGTCGGCGGTCTTTACCTTGCAGAAGAACTGAGCGACTTCGGTCTTGATGCCGCCGTTGCCGGCGACGTAGATTTCCCAGCCCGAATCGACACCGATCACGCCCACGTCCTTGATGCCGGCCTCGGCGCAGTTGCGTGGGCAGCCCGACACGGCGAACTTGACCTTGTGCGGCGCGTACATGCGCCACATCGCGCGTTCCAGGTCCTTGCCCATCTGGGTC
>JANOWE010000111.1:0-17378 GCA_031417735.1 Betaproteobacteria bacterium | reverse complement strand
CCTAAACCTAGCCATTTCGCGTGATGCTGACTCCGAGGAGATTACAAAGGCGGCTCAGTTTCTTGTGCAGACGGACATAGCGCCAGCCTTAGCAGAGCTTTCTGACGAGATTTCAAAACCTACCAGAGGTTGGGTAAATAGAGGCTTTGATCTCGTAAAGCAGATCCCGGAACTCGCGTCCGCGTATGCGACTATGCCCCCTTCGCTGGCAACAGCAAAGGCTTTGGCTGCTGTGGGTGGGCTATTTGTAGACCTTCGGGAGAAGGGTGCCCGGAGAGCTGCGGCACGGTCGGGCATGTATTATCTACTTCGCATGCAGGAAGCAAACTCCAAGTCGCGCCGCGGTTGATTTCAGACGCCTAACGAATGGAAGGGACTTCCCCACCCCGAGTTATCCGCTGAGCGGAGAACGGCAACAAAGTGCCATGATGGGAAGCGCAAACTTTCATCAACTCACCCGGAAGGAGAAGTCCCATGGCCATTATTGCGACGGGAATCGATCTTGCGAAGAATGTTTTTGCAGTGCACGGGGTCAATGAGAGCGGGAAGGTCGATCTGCGCCAGCCACGGGTGGCGCGAGCAAAGCTCAACGCGTTGACACGCGGCGCTGCCGCCGGGATTGATCGGCATGGAGGCCTGCTCTGGTGCGCACTACTGGGCGCGCCAGTTTCAAGCGCATGGTCACACGGTCAGGCGGATGGCGTCCAAGCTGGTCACGCCATTGCGGATGACGGGCAAGCGCGGCAAGAACGACGCGGCCGACGCCGCAGCGATCACCGAGGCGATGCAGCGCCCGAGCATGCGCTTTGTGCCGGTCAAGACCGAAGAGCAGCAGTCGCGGCTGATGGTGCACCGGGCACGGCAGGGGTTTGTCACCGCCCGCACGGCCTGCATCAACCGCATCCGTGGGCTGATGAGTGAGTTTGGCGTGGTGCTGCCGCTCAAGGCCGAGGTGGTGCGGCGCGAAGCGTGCAACCATCTGGAGGATCTGCCCGGCTATGCGAACCTGGTCATCGGCGACCTGCTCAGCGAGGTGACGCACCTGGACGAACGGATCAAGCAGTACGACGCCCACATCCGCACGATGGCCCGCGACTGCACGCCGGCGCAGCAACTGATGCAGCTGATGGGGATTGGCGAGATCACGGCCACGGCGATTGTGGCGATGGTGGGCAATGCCAGCGAGTTCAGCCGCGGACGGCAATTTTCGGCGTGGATCGGGCTGGTGCCGGGGCAATACAGCTCTGGCGGAAAAGCTCGGCTGGGACGGATCACCAAGGCCGGCGACGCCTACCTGCGCAGCTTGCTGGTCATGGGTGCGAGGGCCGTGCTCAACGCGGCCAAGGGCAAGACCGACAGTTTGAGCCGCTGGGCAATCGCCGTGCAGGAGCGCCGAGGCTACTGGAAGGCGGTGGTGGCCATCGCGGCGAAGAACGCACGCATGGCCTGGGCGGTGCTCAACCGTGGTGAAGCGTTCAAGCTGACCTTGCCCCCGGAATCCGTACCCCATAGCCGAGTCACGAATTGACTTGCTTGGCCTGAGTCGCAAGCCAGTCTTGCTCGAACCGCACGGGGCTGACGTAGGCCAGCGTCGAGTGCAGTCGGGTCTGGTTGTACCAGAGCAGCCAGGCGATGACTTCGTCCTTGACCTGGCGCCGCGTCACGAAGCGTTGACCGTGCAGTCGTTCCACCTTCAACGACCCGAACAGCGTCTGGCTGCAGGCGTTATCCCAGCAGTTGCCGCGCCGGCTCATCGAGGCCGTGATGCCGTACTCCTTGAGCACGTCCTTGAAGTCCTGGCTGGTGTATTGACGCCGCGTTTGGGCCGCATGGCCAAGCCAGCCGATCTGAGCTGATGTTTGTCCTCGACAGCAAAGTCGTTTCGGAACTGCGCAAGGCCAAGGCGGGCAAGGCCGATCTGAACGTTACGGCGTGGGCCTGCGGTGTGTCCGCCGATGTGCTCTATGTCTCGGCCATCACCGTCCTGGAACTGGAAACTGGCGTGCTGCTGGTGCACCGCCGGTACCCCAGGCAGGGCGCCTTGCTCAGGCTTTGGCTGGATCAGCATGTGTTGCCTGCATTTTTGGCCCGCGTATTGCCAGTGGTCACTGCCGTGGCGCAATGCTGTGCAGCCCTGCATGTGCCCGACCCAGGATCCGAGCGTGATGCCTTGATTGCCGCCACCGCGATGGTCCACAACATGATCGTGGTCACCCGCAATGTGGCGAACTTCGCAGCGACCGGAGTGCCCTTGATCAATCCATGGGACCCCGTGGCGGGGCCAGGCGAGCGCAGAGCACGCTGATTTCCAAAGTCGGTACATCACATAGCGCCGGCTGGCCCTGACCGTCACGTGATGGCCGGGGGCTGACCCGCCGACCAGTGCGCCCGAGCTCAGTCGAACGCCGCATTGCAGCCACCCGCATCGATTGGCACTGAGGCCTCGACAGGAAAGCTCGAACCCCGCTCGAGCATGGACTGCCTCAGAGCGTGAAGTCGTCATCGATGGTCAGCGGCGCATGGTCCGAAAAACGCTGGTCGAGGTAGATCGCCTCGCGCTTGGCCAAGGCCGCGATGCCGGGCCTCGCCAGGTGATAGTCGATACGACAAAAACCTGCACAAGCACCACCCAAGGCAAGCCAGGCTTCACGGGAGGACCGAGTTCATGGGCGCGCCAAGACTGTCGGCACGGCGCTGAAACGGTCGTCCACGGTCGGGCTTTGAGGTGGCTCTCCCGGCCGTCAGCCATTGGCCCTCTGCGGGCGCGAAGATCATCCCCTCAGCGCAGACCGAAATAGCCGAGCACAAAAAGGATGATGACGACGGCACCGACCAGCCAGACGATTCGGTTCACGATGGATGTCCTTTGACGGCGCGGGTTGGGCAAGCGCGACAGGCCGGCGCACATCGGCCCTGTCCCGAGTGAACCAATTTAGGCCTTGTCGGGCCGCAGCTCTGTGCGCTGGCGAACGGTCCAGTCAATGCCCATCACGCTTCGTCCGGTTGGCCGCACAGATCAGGTGCGAAGAACCCCGTTGATCCTGCGGCGCATCGGCGAAGGGCTTCAGGCCAGGTTCCCAACGCGGGCGAGCGGTCCATCAGCCTCGGCGAGCAGCCCCTTCAACGCGTCGCCACAGAGCACCTCACGCTGCAACAAGGCCTGCGCCAGGGCATCGAGTTGCCAACGCCGCGACGTCAGCAGTTGCTGGCATTGGGCCTGCGCTTGCTCAAGCATCGCGCGCGCTTCCTGCAGCACCGCCGCCTGGATGTCGGGGCCCAGCAGTTCCTTGGGCACGCCGGCCACACTCAGCAAGCCGAAGGTCTTGGAGAAGCCCAGCGAGCCGACCATGCTGATGGCCAGTTCCGAGGCGCGCTTCAAGTCGTCCGAGGCGCCGCTGGACACGCTGCCTTTCACCAGCAATTCGGCTTCGCGCCCCCCCAGCATCATCGCCAGCCGGTTGCTCAGTTCGGCCTGCGCGTACAGCGGGTCTTCGGTGTCACGGCTGATGTAGGTCACGCCCAGGGCCTGGCCGCGCGGCTCGATGGTCACCCGCTCCACGGCCCCGAGTTGCAGCCAGTGGCCGACCAGCGCATGGCCCGCCTCGTGGTAGGCCAGGCGCTCACGCGTGCTCTCGCTGAGCAGCCCCTTGATGGCCGACACCTCGCCACCGAGCTGGTGGGTCTCGATGGCGCGCAGCAAGTGCTCGGACGACACGGCCGGCGCACCCGCTTCGGCCGCGCATGATGCGGCCGTGTTGACGGTGTTGGCGATGTCGGCCGGTGTCAGACCTGCGGTCATGCGCGCCAGCGCCGCCGTGTCGGCCGTGCCGTCATGCGCCAGCTTGCCGATGTAGAGATCAAACAGCTGTTGGCGGTCGGGCAAGGTCGGCAGCGCCAGGCGCACCAGCAGGTCGAAGCGGCCGGGCCGGCGCATCGCCGGATCGATGTTGTCCTCGTGGTTGGTGGCGGCCACCACGACGACGTTGTCCAGGCTCTCGAAGCCGTCCATCTCGACCAGCACGCGGTTGATGATGCGGTTCAGCTCCGACTCTGCACCACCACCCTGGCCACCCTGGCTGCGTTTGCCGATGCCATCGACCTCGTCGATGAACAGCACGCAGGGTGCGTTCTTGCGCGCCAGCTTGAACAGCTCCTTGACCTTGCTGACGCCGGCTCCGTAGAACATGGCGGTGAAGTAGGAGCCGTCGACGGCGATGAAGTTGGCCTTGCTTTCGCCCGCCAGGGCCTTGGCCAGCAAGGTCTTGCCGGTGCCGGGTGGGCCCACCAACAACACGCCTCGCGGGGCCGACGCGCCCAGCCTCGCGTACTGCGCCGGGTCGTGCATGAAGGCCTTGACCCGGTTCAACCCGGCCTTGGCCTCGTCGCTGCCGATGACATCGGCAAACTGTGTCTGTGGCCGCGCCGACAGCTTGGACGCGGCGCCCCCCATGCCAGTCTGCAGCTTGGTGCCCACGAACAGCGCCGCGACAAGTGTGCCCAGCAGCAGCAGGGGCGACAGCAACTTGTCGGCCAGGTCCAGCATGCGGCGGCTGCCAGTGCGCGGGTCGACATTGACGCTGACCAGCGCAAAACCAGCCTCGGCGCTCTTGTCGCCCAGGCGGTCCAGCACGGTGCCCGCGCAGCCTTGTGCCGTGCAGCCAGGCACTGTTGCACTGGCCTTTTCGCCGCCTTTCAGCGTGTAGAGCACCAGCCCGGGCTGGGCGTTGGCCAGGCCCACCGCCGAGAGACTGCCCGCGTCAAGGGCCAGTCGGAATTGCGAGACCGTGTGTTCATGGGCCAGCCAGTCGTCCGGCGCCTGCTCGAACTGGCGGGCTTCCGGGCTCTTGCGCGCATCGCTCTCGTGCAGGGCCTGGCCGTACAGCAGCAACAGGCCTGCCAGCAACAACAGCGCGGCCAGCCCGGCGATGACAACACGCGGCTGGGCGCGGGCACGCATGAGAAGTTTCTTGAAAGGGGTCATCGGGGCGATCGGGGTGAGCGGGAATTTGGGTTCACCCTCGCGGGCAAAGACGGTTGAACGTGTCAGGCGCCTTCGAGCAGGCCGGCCTGCCAAAGCGTCTCGACTTGCTCGAATATCGAGCGCGCTGGCTTGAACGCCGCCTTGTCCTTGGCCAACCTGACCCAGACCCGGGTGTCATGAGGCCCGCTGGCCACGGCCTGATCGGCACGCATGCTGACCTGCCAGGCATGCACCTCGTCGTAGCGGGACGGGTTGCGCAGCAGGGTCCATGCCAGGCCCACGAGATCGGCAAAGCCTTCTTCGCGCCGGGTTCGCCACATGTCCTTGCGCAGATCGGCAGCCTCGTCGCTCACCTGGCTGAAGCCGTTGACTTCCATCAGACCTGAGGGCAGGGTTCCCCAGGTGTGCTGCAAGTGGCGCCAGCAATGGCCCAGTTCGTGCGCGACGATGGCCTCGATGACCGGATTGCGCAAACCGGGTTCGAGCCGGTCGAGCATGGCCTGGGCTTCGGGGTTGCCGCGCATCGACAGCACCAGCACGCAGCGTTCATTGATGAACGCCAGGCCGATCGGCGTCTGCCCGGGCGTGTCCTGCGGTTGCACCATGACGGACAAGGGCAGCTGCTGTGCCCTGGCGAAAGCCAGCACCGGCGCGGCCGCCGCCAGCCAGGTCGACTCGGTGGCGGTCAGCACTGCGGCATGGCTGGGTGTTCCGGACAGGGCCAGAACGGCCGCCAACGTGAGGAACAATCCTTGGCGCATGGTGCGGCCTTGATCGAGATGGGGCGTTTTGCAGAGGCCGGCACATCAAGCCGCCGAGATCGCCGCTGGAAACGCGCCCCGCTGTCCCGTGGCCGATCTGATGGCCTAGCCTACGGTCCCGCCGGGGCCGGGCAGCGGTGGAAGTGAACCGCAATCCCGTGCCAAATCGATGTTTGTCGCCACGTGGGCAACATCCGGCCATGTGGAGGCCGAGCGATTCGATCGCCACCAGCGCAGGCTGGTCGTGGCGTGCGAAGTGGCCGCGCGCCGGCTCTCGGAGTACAGCGAGGCCAACCCGGCCATTGCCGCTGCGCTCGGCGCGAGCGAAGGTTGCGGCGCGCGCCTGGCCGGCGTGACGACGCATGCTGGCAAGGGCGTGATCGACAGTTCGTGCGGTCCTCGACGTTCTGTTCGACTTCGCGATGGTGTGCGGCGCGCTGTCTGCTGCCGGCAACGTGGCGGTGCCAAGCGACACGCGCTTTTGCCACCAGCGCCAAGGTCCCCGTGGCCGCAGCCATCGGTTGACCGCACATTGCCGACGCCCGGGCCGTGAACCGGTTCTGACCCATCGCCGTGCAAGCGCAACCGCTTGGTTGAACCCACGAATTCAAAGCGTGAAGTCGTAGTCGATGGTCAGCGGGGCATGGTCGCTGAATCGCTGATCGAGGTAAATCGCCTCGCGCTTGGCCAAGGCGGCGATGCCCGGCGTGGCCAGGTGATAGTCACTCGCACAAAAAAGCCCGCAAGTCCCGAGCCTCATTGCGCCGCCCATGCGGGAGCAGCGGCAATTTTCTCCATCAGGAAGTCGATGAAGACCCTGACCTTTGAGGTCAGGACGTTGGACTTCGGGTAGACCAGCCACAGGGCTGACGGCCCGTCGATCTCATGGTCTGGCAACACACGCACCAGCGATCCGTCGGCCATTTCGCGATGAACGCTCCACAGCGAGTTTATCGAGATGCCGCCGCCAGCCAGGGTGGCCACCTTCTGGCTCAAGCCGTCGTCAACGACAAGCCGGCCCCTGGCGCTGCGCGGATCGAACTGCCCCGACCGCCCACCAGGACCGATCAGTGCTCTTGGCAAGGCGTCCCTGAAGGCGATCAGCTGATGCTTCGCGAGTTCATCCGGGTGAAGGGGCATGCCGAACTTGCCCAGATACCCCGGTGACGCACACAGGATGCGCTGGTCATCGGCCAGTTTGCGGCACTTGAGTCTGCTGTCGTCGAGCACCGCGTTGCGCAGGGCCAAGTCGAAGCTGCCCTCGATCAGGTCGAACAGCGTGTCGGACAAACGCAGATCGAGCTTGATGCCGGGGTGCCGATGCATGAACTCCGGCAGCAGCGGTGCGATGTAGATCTGAGCGAAGGTGCTCGATGCCGCAAAGCGCAGGGTGCCGGTGGCCAGCGGGCGGCCCAGCCCCAGGGCGGCCAGCGCCGCGTCTTGTTGCGCCAGCATCTCCTTGGCGTACGGCAGGAACTCGGCCCCCTCCAGCGACAGCGTCACCTTGCGCGTTGTTCGCCGCAACAGATCGGCGCCCACGGCCGTTTCCAGCTTGGCCAATCGGGCGCTGGCCACGGCCGGCGCCATGCCCAGCGCGCGACCGGCGGCACTGATGTTGAGGTTTTCGGCCGCCAGGACAAACAAGCGGACGTTGTCGTTATCCACAATTATTTTTTTTACGAATAGTGAACTCAATCCTATGGCCTTTTCATTGATTTACATGGGCCTTAGAGTCGCTGCCAAGCACTGAACCCCCAGGAGAAACTCAATGAGGGCCATGATCCTCAACGCATACGGCGCCGCCGCCGACTTCAACGACTTGACTTCGCCCCGATGTGCCATGGCGTCGAACTCGGTGGTGTCAACCTGCAACGCGGCCGCGTCGATGGTGAGCTGGGTGCCCCGCGCGACCACGGGTACATCGAGGCCACGCAAGTCGCTCAGCATTTGGCGCAGTCGCTGGCGGGCACACGCTTGTGGCGCGTCCTGCCACAGCAGCGAGCAGGCCCGGTCACGCGTCAGACCTGCCGGGCCTGAATGAGCGATGAGCGCCAGCAGCGCTGGCCCGCGTCCAGGCAGCCTTTCCTGCGCCACGCCTTGTTGGGACAGCGGTGCTACGTCACCCAGCAGGCGTAGAGTCAGCATCGGACAATTATTGGCGACGGGTGCGGTGAAGGAACCGTCCGGGCAGCCAGGAAGCGCGTCGCCGGCAACCGATCCGCGAGTCACAGCGGATATAGCTGGACGTCCGTGCGCCGGCACGAGAACTCAAAACCGGTCGTTCAGCCCTTGGGATGTTTACTGGGCGAGTCCGACGCGGCGCGCAGTGACGTGATGCCCGCGCAGCGCCGCTGTCAACGCGTCAGACCAAAACGACCCGCGCGCTGAAGGGTTCAGGTTGTGCATTGGCAGATGAAGTGGGCGTCGATCGCTGCGCTTATCCCGCCACGGCGGCGCCTGGCGCTGGCTACAGTGCTGCAGCAGACAACGCGCTTCTGGACAAGCTCGATCACTTTGGAGATGCCATGAAGGGCATTGTATTTACCGAGTTCCTCGGCTTCGTCGAGAGCCGCTACGGCGCGGATACCGCGGACGACATCATCGGGGCCTGCGACCTGCCCAGCGGGGGCGCCTACACCTCGGTTGGAACCTACGACCACGCGGAGATGGTCTCGCTCTGTCATGCGCTGGCGAAGCAAACAGGCGAGCCAGCGGCAGATCTGGTGAAGGATTTCGGTTCCCACCTGAGCAGCGCGTTCGCCCAGAACTACCCCGACTTCTTCGCGCGCAGCAGCCACTTCTTCGACTTCCTGGAAAGCATCGAAGCGCATATCCACAAGGAGGTGCGCAAGCTGTACCCGGACGCCGAACTGCCCACCTTCACCGTGCGCGAGCGCAGCGAAACGACGCTGATCATGGACTACCGCAGCCCACGCCGACTGGGTGCCCTGGCCGAAGGGCTGATCTCCGGCAGCGCGTCACAGTTCGGCGTGCAGGCCAAGGTCCGAACCGAATCGCTGGACGAAGACCAGGGCCAGTCCGTTCGGTTCTTCGTCGAATTGGTCTGATAAATTGGCAACCCCCGAGTTGAGCCGGCCAATGCACACGCTGCAGCCCGACGAAGCGCAGATCGATCGTTTGCGGCGGCTCGAGGGGCGACTTGATCGCGAGCGGTGCGCCCGCATCGAGGCCGAACGACTGCTGGAGGCGAAGTCGCTCGCCTTGTATGACGCCAACGTGGCGCTGGGCGCTTTCGCGGCCGATCTCGAGCAGCGCGTCAACGATCGGACCCAGGAGCTGACGGCCGCGCGCCAACTGGCGCAGGACCAGGCCGATACAGATGCGCTGACCGGCATCGCCAACCGTGCTTCTTTCACCCGACGGCTTGACCAGACGCTGGCCGATGCCACCGCCACCGCCCACGGCGTCGCCTTGCTGCTGATCGACCTCGATGGCTTCAAGACGGTCAACGACAACCTCGGCCATGCGGCCGGGGACGCCATGCTGAAGGCGGTGGCACGCCGACTGAGTGAGGCCGTTCGTCCGGGTGATGCCGTGGCTCGCCTGGGTGGTGACGAGTTTGCTGTCATTGCGCAGGGCGTAGGCGTGCGCCAGCACGGGCTGCAGTTGGCTCAGCGTCTGCTCAATGCCGTGTGTCAGCCGCTGCGCTTCGAGGGGCGAAGCATTGCATGCCAATGCTCGATCGGTCTGGCTGAAGCGGATCCGATCGGCACCAAAGCGGACTCACTGCTGGGCAATGCCGATCTGGCGCTGTATGCCGCCAAGCACGCCGGGCGGGCCACGGTGCGCTCGTTTGAGGCGGGCCTGCGCGCAGAGGTCGAGCGCAAGGCGCGCCTGGAGGACCAGGTTCGGCAAGCGGTGCTGGGGGATCAGATTGAACCGTGGTATCAGCCGATCCGGGACTGTCGCAGCGGGCGATTCACCAGCGTCGAGATGCTGGCGCGCTGGCATCTGCCCGACGGCGAGGTCAGGTTGCCCGGCGTGTTCCTGGGCACGGTCGAGGCGCTCGGACTGCTGGATACGATGATGGAGAACATGTTGCGCCGCGCGCTGCCCGAGGCGCTGCCGCTGGTCATCGGCGGGACCTTGGACTACCTGTCGATCAACGTGTCGCCGAACCAGTTCAATTACGGCTGGGCACAGCATGTGCTGCCTCGCCTGCAGGCGCAGACCGGATTTCCAGCCAAGGCGCTGATGATCGAACTGACGGAGACGGCGCTGCTCAATGACATCGCCGTCGTGCGTGCCATGCTGAGCGCGCTGACCGAAGGCGGCATTCGAATTGCGCTGGACGACTTCGGCGTCGGCTACTCGAACTTTTCGCTCCTGGGCCAACTGCGCTTCAGTCTGCTCAAGCTTGACCGTTCGCTCATCCATGACATCGAGACAGACGAACCCTCACGCGCCGTGACCGAGTGCATCCTGGCGCTGGCATTGCGTCTGAGCATCGACGTGATTGCCGAGGGCGTTGAGACGCAGCGTCAGTCCAACCTGCTGTTGGCGGCCGGCTGTCCCTATCAGCAGGGATTTCTGCACGCCCGGCCACAACGCGACTTGCGTGCCGCTCTGTCAGCAGGGGGCGTGAACGGCTGCGACAGCGGCACAACGGCTGGCCCGACGGCTGTGCTCACATAGCGGGTTCAACGCTGCGTGGCAAGACAAACCCTCCACGACAGCTTCGGGCGCACGCTGGCCGGTTGACGGCAGCCCCGGCTTGCGAGGGCCTGGCCACGCACGGTGATACGCGGGTCAACAGTTGCAGGGTGGTGAGGGCCAGTGGGTTGGCTACAGATCACAGGTTGAATTCGTAGTCGATGATCAGCGGCGCGTGGTCTGAAAAGCGCCGATCCAGGAAGATCTGCTCGCGCTTGGCCAGTGCAGCGATGCCAGGCGTCGCCAAGTGATAGTCCAGCCGCCAGCCCACGTTGTTGGTCCAGGCCTGGCCGCGAGCGCTCCACCAGGTGTACTGATCGGGGTGGGGGTTGAGCTGGCGGAACACGTCCACCAGTCCGGCGTCTTCGAGCAGGCGGGTCATCCAGGCCCGCTCTTCGGGCAGAAAGCCGGAGTTCTTCTGGTTGCTGCGCCAGTTCTTCAGGTCGATCTGCTGGTGGGCGATGTTGACGTCGCCGACCAGGATGAACTCGCGCTGGCCTTTCAGTGCGAGCAGATGCGGAAAGACATGGTCCAGGAAGCGGAACTTGACCCCCTGGCGCTCGTCGCCCGACGAGCCACTCGGAAAGTAGCAGCTGATGATGCTGAGCTTGCGCGACGGCGTGTCGAAGCGGGTCTCGACATAGCGGCCCTCGGCATCGAAGCCCTCGTCGCCCAGGCCGATGATGACGTCGCTGGGCGTCTTGCGGCTGTACAGGCCGACGCCGGAGTAGCCCTTCTTCTGCGCAAAGTGAAAGTGGCCCTGCATGCCGGCCACCGACTCGAAGCGCCCGGCGATGTCATCGGCCTGGGCCTTGATTTCCTGCACGCCCATACAATCTGCTACAGCCTCGGTGGCCCATTCCACGAAGCCTTTGCTGGCCGCAGACCGGATGCCGTTGAGGTTGAGCGTGACGAGTCGAAATGCCAAGGTGTGTCTCCCGCGTTGAAGGCCCGCTTGGCGGGCGATTGTTCGTAGCTGACGGCCAACGGCCGCCAAGTCACAGGCCGATGAGCGAAACCACCCCGAACCGACTACCCCCGCACAGTGCATCTTCCGACCCGAGCGGCGACGCGCTGGCGCAAGATTTCGTTCAGTTTGCGGTGGCCTGTGGCGTGCTGCGCTTCGGCGAGTTCAAGACCAAGGCCGGGCGCTTGTCGCCGTATTTCTTCAATGCCGGCCTGTTCGACAGCGGTGCCAAACTGGGCCGACTGGCGGCATTCTATGCAGCCAGGGTGCAGGCCAGCGGCCTGGGCTTCGACCTGTTGTTCGGGCCAGCCTACAAGGGCATTGCGCTGGCCGCGGCGGTGGCGGTGGAACTGGCCCGGTCCGGTCACGACACACCGTTTGCCTACAACCGCAAGGAAGCCAAGGACCATGGCGAGGGCGGCTACCTGGTCGGCGCCCCGATGCAGGGCAGGGTGCTGGTGATCGACGACGTGATCTCGGCCGGCACCTCGGTGCGCGAGTCAGTGGACCTGATCCGCGCCGCCGGCGCACAGCCTGTGGGCGTGCTGATCGCGCTGGACCGGCAAGAGCGCGCCAGTGACCACAGCCCGCTGTCGGCCGTGCAGCAAGCGCAGCAGGTGCTGCAATTGCAGGTGGCGGCGGTGGCCACGCTGGGCGACCTGTTGCACTACCTGCGCCACAGCCAGTCGCCCGAGCTGGCGCAGCATCTGCCCAGGGTGCAGGCCTACCGTGACCGCTATGGTGTCTGACCGCACCCGCCCGATGGCCGCCGCCGGTGCCGTGCTGGCACTGCTGCTGTTGGCCGGCCCCCTGCAGGCCCAGCCGCAACAGCGGTCGGCCTCGGGCATCTACACCTGTGAAGACGCGCGTGGCCGGCGGCTGACCTCCGACCGCCCGATTGCCGAGTGCATCGACCGCGAGCAGAAAGTGCTCAACCGCGACGGTTCATTGCAGCGCGTGCTGCCGCCCACGCTGACGGCCGAAGAGCGCGCCGAGCGTGACGCTGCCCAGCGCGTGGCCGCGCAGCAACGTGCGGCCACGGCCGACGCTGTGCGTCGTGACCGAAACCTGATGACGCGCTTCCCGAATGAAGCGGCGCATGCCAAGGCGCGTGAAGGCGCCCTGGACACCGTGCGCCTGGCCATGCGGGCGACCGAACTGCGGCTGCAGGAACTGGCTTCTGAGCGCAAGCCCTTGCTCAATGAGGCCGAGTTCTACCAAGGCAAACCCAGGCCGGCGCTGCTGCGCCAGCGCATGGACGCGAATGACGCCGGCGTGACCGCACAACGTGCGGCGGCCAAGAACCAGGAGGCCGAACTGGCGCGCATCAGCCAGCTCTACGACGCCGAGCTGGACCGGCTGCGGCGGCTGTGGGCCGGTGCTGCGCCTGGCTCCTTGTCGCCGGCGTCCGCCAGCACGCGCTGAGCCGGGCGCGGGCGCACACAGCCTCAGCCCAGTCGAGCCTTGAGCAGGTCGTTGACCTGGACCGGGTTGGCCTTGCCCCGGCTGGCCTTCATGACCTGGCCGACCAGCGCGTTGAAGGCCTTGTCCTTGCCGGCGCGGTACTCGTCCACCGACTTGGCGTTGGCCGCCAACACCTGGTCGACGATGGCTCCCAAAGCGCTGGCGTCGCTCACCTGTTTCAGGCCCAGCGCCTCGATCGCCGCATCGACCTGGGCCAGGTCGTCGCCGGTGGCGCTCGCCGAGGGCAGAGCGCCTGACCACAGCCGCTCCAGCACCTGGCGCGCGGCGTTGTGCGAGATGCTGCCGTCCTGGATGCGGCGAATCAGTGCGCCCAGCAGCCCGGGACCCACGGGGGCCTGGGCGATGTCGCGGCCCTCGGTGTTCAGCCGTTTGCTGAACTCGCCCTGCAGCCAGTTGGCCACCAGCTTGGGCGCGCCACAGCCGGCCCGGGCCGCCTCGTAGTAACGCGCAAAGCCCAGGCTCTGGGTCATCAGCGCCGCGTCGTAGGCGTCCAGGCCGTCGTCCTGCTGGAAGCGGCTGGCCATGGCCGCAGGTAGTTCGGGCAGGCTGGCGCGCACCTGTTCTATCCACTCGGGGCTGATCAGCAGCGGCGGCAGATCGGGGTCGGGGAAGTAGCGGTAGTCGTGCGCGTCTTCCTTGCTGCGCATGGCCCGCGTTTCACCACTGTCGGGGTTGAACAGCACGGTGGCCTGCTCGATGGGCAGGCCGTCTTCCAGGCGGTCGATCTGCCAGTTCAGCTCGAAGTCGATGGCCAGCGCCATGTTGCGGAACGAGTTCAGGTTCTTGATTTCGCGCCGCGTGCCCAGCGGCCCGCCGGGTCGGCGCACCGAGACGTTGGCGTCGCAGCGGAAGCTGCCTTCCTGCATGTTGCCGTCGCACACGCCCAGCCACACCACCAGCGCATGCAAGGCCTTGGCGTATTCCACCGCTTCGGCAGCGGAACGCATGTCGGGCTCGGTGACGATCTCCAGCAGCGGCGTGCCGGCGCGGTTCAGATCGATGCCGCTGGCGGGCCGGCCGTCTTCGGCATGGAAGTCGTCGTGCAGGCTCTTGCCAGCGTCTTCTTCGAGGTGGGCGCGGGTCAGCTGCACGCTGCGCGGCTGGCCGCCGAGCAGAAAGCTGATCGCCCCGCCCTGGACCACCGGCACCTCGTACTGGCTGATCTGGTAGCCCTTGGGCAGGTCGGGGTAGAAGTAGTTCTTGCGCGCGAAGATCGACACCGGTGCGATCCTCGCGCCCACTGCCAGGCCCAGACGGATGGCGCGGTCAACCGCAGCGCGGTTCATCACCGGCAGCGTGCCGGGCAGGGCCAGGTCGACGGCGCAGGCCTGGGTGTTCGGTGCGGCGCCGAAGGCGGTGGACGCGCCGGAAAAGATCTTGCTCGCGGTGCTGAGTTGGGCATGGGTTTCCAGCCCGATGACGACCTCGTAGCCACGGATCAAGGCGGGTGTGGTGCTCATGTTTGGGCCGGCTCACGCAGATGCCAGTCGGTGGCCTGCTGCAGCGCATGGGCCGCATGCAGCAGCTGGCCTTCGGCGAAGTAGTTGCCGATCAACTGCAGGCCCACCGGCAGGCCCTGGGCGTCGAAGCCGGCGGGCAGGCTCATGCCAGGCAGGCCGGCCAGGCTGGCGGGCAGGGTGAAAATATCGGCCAGGTAGGCCTGCAGCGGGTCGGCGTCCTGCTCGCCGAGCTTCCAGGCCACGCTGGGCGCGACCGGGCCGGCGATGATGTCGCAGTGCTCAAAGCAGCGCTGGAAGTCGTCGGCGATCATGCGGCGCAGCTTCTGCGCCTGCAGGTAGTAGGCGTCGTAGTAGCCATGGCTGAGCACATAGGTGCCGATCATGATGCGGCGCTTGACCTCGGCGCCAAAGCCTTCGGCGCGGGTCTTGCGGTACATGTCGTGCAGGTCCTGGTAGTTGGCTGCGCGGTGGCCGAACTTGACGCCGTCGAAGCGGCTGAGGTTGGAGCTGGCCTCGGCCGGCGCGATGATGTAGTAGACCGGGATGCACAGCTCGGTGCGCGGCAGGCTCACGTCGACCAGGCTGGCGCCGAGCTTTTCCAGCTCGGCCAGCGCGCCGCGCAGTGCACTGTTCACGTCCTCGCCCAGGCCGGCGGGGAAGAACTCTGCGGGCAGGCCGATGCGCAGGCCTTGCAGCGGTTTCGCTGGGCTGGCGCCAGGGCGTGCCATCAGCATCTGCTGGTGAAAGTCTTGCGGCGGGCGCTGGGCACTGGTGCTGTCGCGGGCGTCAAAACCGCTCATCGCCGACAGCAGCAGCGCGCAGTCTTCGGCCGACCGGGCCAGCGGGCCGGCCTGGTCCAGGCTGGAGGCGAAGGCGATCATGCCGAAGCGGCTGCACACGCCATAGGTCGGCTTGATGCCGGTGACGCCGGTGAAGGCCGCCGGCTGGCGGATCGAGCCACCGGTGTCGGTGCCGGTGGCCGCGGGCAGCAGGCGCGCGGCCACCGCTGCGGCCGATCCGCCCGATGAGCCGCCGGGCACCCGCCCGGTGTCCCAAGGGTTGCGCACCGGGCCGTAGGCCGAGTTTTCGTTGGCCGAGCCCATCGCAAACTCGTCGCAATTGAGCTTGCCCAGGCTGACCATGCCGGCGCCGGGCGCTGAGTTCGGCCCGGCACCCGACTCACCCGCACCCAGGCGCGCCACCACGGTGGCGTCGAAGGGGCTGCGGTAGCCGGCCAGCATCTTCGAGCCGGCGGTGGTGGGCGAGGCGGTGGTGACAAAAATATCCTTGTGCGCCACCGGCACGCCGAGCAATGCGCCGCCCTGGCCGGCGGCGCGCCGGGCATCGGCGGCCTTGGCGGCGGCCAGCGCGCCATCGTGGTCGATGTGCAGAAAGCAGCCCAGGTCCTGGTGCTTCACTGCACGGTCAAGCAGGGCCTGGGTCAGCTCCACGCTGGAGATCTGGCGCGTGGCCAGGGCCGTGGCCAGCTCGACCACACCCAGGCGGTGCGGTTCAGAAGGTGACGGGCGGGCGCTCATTCAATCACCCTGGGCACCAGGAACAGGCCGTCCTGCAGGGCTGGCGCGCTGCGCTGGTTGGCGTCGCGCCTGTCGGTCTCGGTGACGGCGTCGTCGCGCAGGCGCAGCGTCACCTCCGACACCGCTGACAGCGGGGTGTACAGCGGCTCCACGCCGGTGGTGTCCACCGCACGCATGCGCTCGACGATGTCGAAGAAAGCATTCAGCTGGGCCTGCATCACCGGCGCTTCGGTCGGCGAGAGTTCAAGGCGTGCCAGGTTCGCGATGCGACTCACGTCCTGCGGGGTCAAGGCCATCGTAGGGGGTCCGGCGCAGGGTCTAGCGCCCGGGAAATTGCGGGGTCATCGGGTATTATCCTCGGTTATCCGCAACCCTTTGGGTCCCCCGCTGTGGCGGGCCGGCCGGGTTGGCGTCCAAATCCTTGTCCAGGCAGGCAGGCCTTCTCCAGGGCCGGGCCCAAGCTGCCACATTTGTCCGCGCGTGCCAACGCGGCCACGCACCGCCATACACACAACCGACCGCTGACCCGCACCTCGGCACCGCCTGCGGCGAGCCACTGCCCGCCAGCCGTCCTGACGACACCACACCCCATGTACGGATCACTTCGCCGCTATTTCTCCACCGACCTGGCCATCGACCTGGGCACCGCCAACACGCTGATCTATGTGCGTGGCAAGGGCATCGTGCTGGACGAGCCCTCGGTCGTGGCCATTCGCCATGAAGGTGGACCGCAAGGCAAAAAAACCATCCAGGCGGTGGGCAAGGAAGCCAAGGCCATGCTGGGCAAGGTGCCCGGCAACATCGAGGCCATCCGGCCGATGAAAGACGGCGTGATCGCCGACTTCACCGTCACCGAGCAGATGCTCAAGCAGTTCATCAAGATGGTGCATCCGCGCTCGATCCTGCGGCCCAGCCCGCGCATCATCATCTGCGTGCCCTGTGGCTCGACCCAGGTTGAGCGACGCGCCATCCGTGAATCGGCCTTGGGCGCCGGCGCCTCCGAGGTCTACCTGATCGAAGAGCCGATGGCCGCAGCCATCGGCGCCGGCCTGCCGGTGTCCGAGGCCTCGGGCTCGATGGTGGTCGACATCGGCGGCGGCACCACCGAAGTGGGCGTCATCAGCCTGGGCGGCATGGTCTACAAGGGCAGCGTGCGGGTGGGCGGCGACAAGTTCGACGAGGCCATCATCAATTACATCCGCCGCAACTACGGCATGCTGATCGGTGAGCCCACGGCCGAGTTGATCAAGAAGAGCATCGGCAGCGCTTTTCCTGGCAGCGAGGTCAAGGAAATCGAGGTCAAGGGCCGCAATCTGTCCGAAGGTGTGCCGCGCAGCTTCACCGTCAGCAGCAACGAGATCCTCGAAGCGCTGACCGACCCGCTGAACCAGATCGTCTCGAGCGTGAAGAATGCGCTGGAGCAGACGCCGCCCGAACTGGGCGCGGACATCGCCGATCGCGGCATGATGCTCACCGGAGGCGGCGCGCTGCTGCGCGATCTGGACCGCCTGC
>JANOWE010000110.1:0-3450 GCA_031417735.1 Betaproteobacteria bacterium | reverse complement strand
GGGTGCCTGGTGGCCTCGGCCAGCGCGCCGGCCAACGAACGTCGGCTTCAACCAAAAACGAAGGGCAGCTCAGAGCCCAGAACCGCCAAGCGGTCAGGTACTCGTGCGGCCTCGGGATGGGGTCAGAACCCTGAGCCCGGCGTCAGCAAAAACGCAGCCTCTTCTTCGGTGCTGACCCGCCCCAGCGCCGCGTTGCGGTGCGGAAAACGGCCGAAGCGGGCGACGATGTCGTGATGGCGCTGGGCCCATTCGACCAGGCCGGCCTGGTCGGGCTCGTCGGTGGCCAGTTGCTTGAACAATTGCACCGAGGTGCGCTGGTGCGACAGGTCTTCGGCATGTTCGAACGGCAGGTAGGCAAACTGGCGTTGCACGCCGTTCAACTGTCGGTCGGCCCCGGTGGCGACCAGGGCTCTGGCGGTCTGCAAAGCCCGCGCGTCACCGGCAAAGGCACGTGCCGTGCCGCGAAAGCTGTTGCGGGTGAACTGGTCGAGCACGATGACCTGGGCCAGCGCGGGCAGCGGCTCGATCGGGCGGCCCAGCCAGTCGTCGATGTCTCCGGCCAGGGCCGATTCGATCAGCGTGCCGAATTGCTGGCTGATTTTCGCGTCAAAGGCATCGTCCTTGAGGAACCAGGCCCGGCGAGTCTGGCCGTGGCCGGGGTGATGGCTGGGGCCGAACCAGAAGTCCAGCACCTCGATCGCTTGGGTGTGCATCAGTTCAGCAAGTCCTGTGTTTCGGGGTGGCGCTGCATGTAGGCGCGCACATAGCTGCACACCGGCTGCACCCGCCAGCCCTGGCTGCGCGCATGGGCCAGCGCATGGGCCACCAGCCTGGCGGCAATGCCCTGGCCCGCCAGTTCGGCGGGCACTGCGGTGTGGTGGAAAACCATGAGGCTGGCGGTGCCGGCGAGGCCGGGCAACAAGCGGTAGTCGGCCACGCAGCGATGGCCTTGCAGCTCGGCATGGAACAGGCCCGCAGCACTGTCATGCTGGATGTCCAGCGACTGGGTGTTGATGGAAGTGCTCATCACGGTATTTTGCTGGCAATTCCGCCGCGGTCAGGCCGCTTCGGACTGGCCGGTCGCTTGTTGCTGCGCGCCAGAGTCCTTGAGCATCTCGAGCATCGCGCCCATTTTCTGGTGCACCAGGTTGACCGCTTTCAGGGGCCGCAGCATGACCTTGAAGTCAGTGATCTGGCCTTGATCGTTCCAGCGGATCAGGTCGACGCCGTTGATCTGGATGCCGTCGATCTCGGTCGTGAACTCCAGCAGCGCATCGAATTCGCCCACGATTTCACGGGCGTAGCGGAAGTGGCTGGTGTTGAGCACCTGGGTCGCACCCATCAGGTACTGCAGGGTGATGGCCTTGCCGCGCTGCGGCGTGTGCACCACGGGTGAGTGGAACACCACGTCGTCGGCCAGCAAGGCGCCCAGCGCTGCTTTGTCACGCGTTTTGACGACCGAATGCCAAGCGGCCAGGGCAGGGGGGTGGGGCATGTTTGCTCCTTGTTGATGACGGTGGAATCGGTGCCCAGTGTGCGTCAGGACTGCCGACGCACCGCGCTGCCTGTGCGGCAGGGCCAGCGGCACGCGGATCAACAGGCCTCGCTGCGCCCTTACTTTTTGCGTACTCAGTCCGAGATGCGACTAAAAGAAATAGAACTGGATAATAGTCGCGACTTTTGTCCATGTAAACCCATAATGGCTGAATGAAACGCTACCTTGACGACCTGATCCTGGTGGACCTGGGCCGCAAGCTGGTGGTGGTGACCGGCCCGCGGCAGGTCGGCAAGACCACCCTGGCGAGGCAGCTGATGCAGGGCCTGCAGCCGGCGCAATACCTGAACTGGGATGTGGCGGCCGACCGCGCGGTCTTGCAGCGCCAGACCTGGCTGCCGCGCAGCCGGCTGCTGGTGATGGACGAGATCCACAAAATGGCGGGCTGGAAGGCTTGGCTCAAGGGTGTGGTCGATGGCCGGTCGCCCGAGCAGGCCTTGCTGGTCACCGGCAGCGCGCGCATGGAGACGTTTCGTCAGAGCGGTGAGTCACTGGCCGGCCGCTACTTCGCCTACCGCCTGCACCCGCTGTCGGTGCGTGAATGGTGCGAGCAGCGTCAGGCCGCACCCAATGACGCGCTGGACCATCTGCTGGCGCGAGGCGGTTTCCCAGAGCCCTGCCTGGCCGACGACCCGGTGCAAGCCGATCGCTGGCGGGCCCAGTACATCAACGACCTGGTGCGCGAGGATGTGCTGGAGTTCAGCCGCGTGCAAGAGATCGGCAGCATGCGGCTGTTCGTCGACCTGCTGCGCGAGCGGGTGGGCTCACCGCTGTCGCTGGCCTCGATCGCGCGCGACCTGGCGGTGTCCCCCACCACGCTCAAGCGCTACCTCGACATCCTGCAGGCGCTGTTCATCGTCTTCACCGTGCAGCCCTGGCACCACAACATCGCACGCGCCGTCCTGCAGTCGCCCAAGGTCTACTTTTACGACATCGGCCTGGTGCGCGGCGACGACGGCATCAGGCTGGAGAACGCGGTGGCGGCCATGCTGCTCAAGCATGTGCAGTTTCTGGCCGACGTCAAGGGCCAGGCCACCGGCCTGCACTATGTGCGCACCAAGGACGGCGCCGAGGTCGACTTTGCGCTGTCGTGTGACGGCGCGCTGACCGAGCTGATCGAGGTCAAGTTGGCCGACGACAGGCCGCACCGGGCGCTGCAGCGCTTTGCGGCGCAGTTCCCTGCCGCCACGGCGCTGCAGCTGGTGCAGCACCTGCGGCAAGAGCAGGCGGTGGGCGGTGTGGCCATCACCGCTGCGGCACCTTGGCTGGCGGGGCTGGCGGCTTAGACCTCGCCGCGCTGAGCCGCCGCCAATGAAATGAGCGCTATCGACCATCAGGCCAAGGGGCCTGGCCGAGCCCCCTCAGCGGAAGGTCGATCCGTGCGCCCTCACGGCTGTCGCCTGGGCCGCGACCGCGTTCACTGGTCAACCCGCACCGTGAACACCACCTGGCCCGAGGCCCCGGGCGCCAGCGCACCGCTGAGCTGCCATTGCAGCGCGCCCACCGCGCCTGGCGCCGGCGCGGTCAGCACCGTGCAGCTGAGTCCGCTGGGCGGCGGTGCGACGCAACTGCTGGAGACGAAGCTGGTGTAGGCGGGCGTGTTGTCGCTGATGCGGATCGCGCCCAGCGGCGTTTGACCGAAGTTCTGGTAGCTCAGGGTGTAGCTGATCAGCTCACCGGCCAGCGCGCTGGCCTTGTCGGCGCCTTTGCGCAGCACCAGCGCGGCGCCCGCCTGGCCGACCACCGTGGTGTCGGTCAGGCTCAGGCTGCTGACCAGGGCCGGGCTGGCATTGAGGTGGCTGAAGCTGGCCTGCAGCGTGAGCAGGTCTTGCGCACCCTGAGGGGCACCGGCCGGAATGCTGAGCTTGGCCAGCAGGCACAGCCGCTCGCCGGCC
>JANOWE010000109.1:0-28074 GCA_031417735.1 Betaproteobacteria bacterium | reverse complement strand
CTCTGGCGCCGGGCTGGCGCTGCGCGGCGAGGCCTCGCGCTCGGTCGCGGTCTCAGGTGTGGTGCTCGACCGCTATGACCGCATCATCGGCCTGCGCAGCAAGCTGGTGGCCGGCGTGGCCAGCCTGGCGCCGGGCGAGGCCATCATCGGCCGCGAGCTGGCCGACGACCTGGGCCTGCGTGTGGGCGACCGCTTCAGCCTGCTCACCGGCAGCGTGAGCGACCCTCAACGGGTCTCGGCCATCGTCGACCTGGGCGCGCGTGAGCTCAACCGCCGCACCGTGATCCTGCCGCTGCGTGCGGCGCAAAGCCTGCTCGGCCTGCCCGGCGGCGCGACCAGCCTGGACCTGGCGCTGCACGATGTCTGGTCGGCCCAGACCCTGGCCGACCGGCTGGCCAGCCGCTGGCCCTACAAGGTCGAGAGCTGGCAGCAGGCCAATGCACAGCTGGTGTCGGCGCTGAATGCGCAGTCGGTCAGCACCGGGCTGATCCGGGGCGTGGTGATGGTGGTGGTGGTGCTGGGCATTGCCAGCGTGCTGGTGGTGTCTGTCGTGCAGAAGCGGCGCGAGATCGGCATCCTGCGGGCCATGGGCGCGACCCAGGGCCAGGTCATGCGCATCTTTCTGCTGCAGGGCGCCATCGTCGGCGCGGTCGGCTCGGTGCTGGGCGTGCTGCTGGCCGCGGTGCTGGTGTGGTTGTTCAGCACCTTCGTGCGCGGCAGTGACGGCGCGCCGCTGTTCGTCATCACGCTGGCGCCCAGCCTGGCCTTGCTGGTGGCGGCGGTGGCCACGGTCTGCGGCGTGCTGGCCGCGGTGGCGCCGGCGCGCCGCGCCGCGCAGCTGGACCCGGCCCAGGCGATCCGCATGTGAGGCGCGCTTGAGCAGCCCCCATCCGACCGCCCCGGCCACCGGCGCGACCCCGCTGATCGCGCTGGACGGCATCCGCAAAAGTTACAACATCGGCCTGCCGAACCAGGCCGAGGTGCTGCATGGCATCTCGCTGCACATCAAACCGGGTGAGTTCGTGGCGCTGATCGGGCCGTCGGGTTCGGGCAAGAGCACGCTGCTGAACATCATCGGCCTGCTCGAACGCATGACCGAAGGCAGCTACCGCGTGCAGGGCCAGGAGATGCGCGGCCAGACCGACGCCGCGCTGACCCTGCAGCGCCGCCGCACGCTGGGCTTCGTGTTCCAGTTTCACCACCTGCTGCCGGCCTTCACGGCGCTGGAAAACGTGACCCTGCCGGGCCTGATGCGCGAGGGCCGGGTCAGCCCCGCACTGCAGCAGCATGCGCGCGAGGTGCTGGCAGCGGTGGGCCTGGCCGAGGCCATGGCCAAGCGCCCGGGCGAGCTCTCCGGCGGCATGCAGCAGCGGGTGGCCATCGCCCGCGCGCTGGTGCTGGGCCCGCCGCTGGTGCTGGCCGACGAGCCCACCGGCAACCTCGACCGCGCCTCGTCCGACGAGGTCTTTGCGCTGCTGCGCCGCATGCATGCCGAACGCGGCACCGCCTTTGTCATCGTCACCCACGACGCCCAGCTGGCCGCGCGCTGCGACCGGGTGATCGAGCTGGTGGATGGCCGGGTCGAGCGCGACGAGGCCGTGACCCCGGCAATCCCCCGACCGAGCTGAGCCGGGCCGGGCGCTCAACCGGTGTCGGCGGGCGTCAACGCCTGTGGCTCGCCGATGTGGAACCAGTGGCTGATGCGCTGGCCGTCCCAGTGCAGGCCCAGGTGGCCGGCGGCGCGGGCATTGGCCAGCGCGCGCGGCTGGAACACCGCCACGCATTGACCTTGCGCGTCGCGCACGCTGTCATAGACCAGTGCCGCGCTGCCCGCAGCGCGCAGCGCCTGGCCCAGCTGCTGGCCGTGGCCATAGACCTCGGGGTCGTAGACCGCGTCCAGCGCGGCGTTTGTCAACGCCCCGCCCAGGCTGGCGCGGCGGATGTCGTGCAGCGCCGAATGCAGCAGGTCGGCCTGGATCCAGCGCAGGTCCAGGTTGATCTCGGCCTCATGCGTGCGGGCCAGAAAGCGGGCGCGGTGGTGGCTGACCTCGGCCACCGCCGTGGCCAGCGAGGCCGCCGCGTAGTACACGCCCACGCTGCCGTCCGAGAAGCGCGAGCCCTCGGGGTTGAGGTGGGTGAAGGCCGACATCAGCAGCGTGGCGCCCGGCCCGGTCACCCGCTGCGCCGGCGGCACCAGACTGATCTGGCCCAGTTCCTGGCGCAGGCGCGGGTTGCTCAGCATCTCGATGGCGAACACCACCTCCAGGTCGGCCGGGTCGGCGATCTGGTCGAACAGACCGACGGTGGGAAAGCGGCTGGCGATCAGCCGGTGGCAGGGCCGCCAATCCAGGCTGGCCAGCGGCAAGGCACCGACCGGCAACATGCTCAGGCCTTCCCGCCGCGCTGGGCGTCCAGGTACTGGCGCACCACGTACAGGTCGGCGACCTGGCCGCCCAGCATGCGCTGCAGCGCCGTCTGCCCGCCCAGGAACGGCGCCTCATTGGGCGCGCGCAGCCAGTCGTTGGCGCGCTGCGGCACCGGCAGCAGGATCTGCAGCGCAGCGTAGATGCCGAACAGGTAGGACAGCCGCTCCAGCACATGCCGGTCGAGCGGGCCAACCTTGCCCGCCCGCCATTGGTAGAGCGTGGTACGGCCCACGCCCAGCAGGGTCTGCTGCTCGGCCAGGCTGAGCTGCCAGGCCTGCGCCAGCCGGGCGAAAGTGCGCACGGCGGCCTCGGCGGCGGCGGTGGACTGCAGATCGACCGGGTCTGCGGCGGGCTCAAGCAGGGCGCTCATGGCGTGCTCATCGGGCAGTAAAGGTGCATGGATCGTACGTCAACGAACGGCATTTATCAAATCGTTCGTGGGCGGACATGGCCTCGGCTTCACCGCCTCAGTCTTTCAGTGCCTCGCGCAGCGTGGCCAGCACCTCGGACCGGAACTCACGCTGGTACAGCACGAACAGCACCAGTGCGGTGGCCGCCATCAGCGCCCAGGCCGAGAAGAACCAGGCCGCCGCGGCAAAGGCCATGTAATAGGCACGCAGACCGTCGTTGAAGCTCTCGGCGGCCAGCGCCAGCACCCGGCCGGCGCGGTCGGCAAAGTCGGCGCGCTGGGCGTCGCTGGCGAACTGGCCGGCCTCGGGCGCGGCCCCGACCAGCATCGCGCCGAAGCCAAACTGACGCAGGCTCCAAGTGAAGCGGAAGAATGCGTGCACAAAGATCGCCGCCAGCAGACCCAGCTTGAGGTCGAACACCAGCAGCGAGGTGCGCACGGCAAACGGCAGCTCACGGACCAGGTCGCTGGCCTTCTCGGTCGCGCCCAGCGTGGCCAGCAGGCCACCCACGACCAGGATGCTGGTCGAGGCGAAGAACGCCGGGCTGGCCGACAGGCTTTGCAGCACGGCCGAATCGACGATGCGGTTCTCGCGGTAGGTCGACTGCAGCATCCAGCGCCTGCGCCAGAGGTTGGTGGTGGCCAGCAGCGACATGCGGTGGGCACTGCCCCGCTTGGCAAATCTGGCATAGGCCAGCCAACTGGCGAAAAAAAACGCCAGTGCCAGCCAGTCCAGCGGCGGCAACAGGCTCAGCGGTTTGGACAACAACAGTTCCATCTGGCCGGATGTTAGCGGGCGCTGCCGGCGGCGCCGCGCCGGTTCGGGCTCAGTGCGCCAGGTCGAACACCAGCACTTCCGCACCCTGGCCCTGGTCGATCTGCAGCAGCGGCTCGTCGACCAGGCCTAGAGCATCGCCGGCCTGCAGCAGGTGGCCGTTCACGCGCAGGCTGCCACGCGCCAGGTGCACCCAGCTGAGGCGGCCGGCGGGCAGCGCCAGCTCGGCCGCTTCATCACCGTCGAACAGGCCGGCGCTGATGCTGGCGTCGGCATGGATGGTGACCGAGCCATCGCGGCCGTCAGGCGCAGCGACCAGGCGCAAACGGCCGCGCTTGTCGGCCTCGTTGAAGGCCTTCTGCTCGTAGCCCGGCGCGATGCCGCGCGCGCTGGGCAGGATCCAGATCTGCAGCAGATGCGTGTGCGCGTCCGGCGCGTGGTTGAACTCGCTGTGGCGCACGCCGGTGCCCGCGCTCATGCGCTGCACCTCGCCGGGCAGGATCGCCGCGCCGGTGCCCAGGCTGTCGCGGTGGGCCAGCGCGCCTTCGAGCACATAGGTCACGATCTCCATGTCCTGGTGGCCATGGGTGCCAAAACCGGTGCCGGGGGCGATGATGTCGTCGTTGATCACGCGCAGGTTGCCAAAGCCCATGTGCGCCGGGTCGTGGTAATTGGCAAACGAGAAGGTGTGAAAGCTCTTCAGCCAGCCATGGTCGGCAAAGCCTCGGTCGGCAGACAGTCGGGGCAGGATCATCGGTTCACTCCATTCGGTTGCAGACCTCCATGGTGACGCGGCAGGCGGCCGGCCGGTGGCATCGCCGCTGTCGTCTGCGTTCAAATGCACTGAACCCCGGCACTGAACCCCGGCACTGCAACCCCGGCACGGCAACCCCGAGCCGTCACGAAAGCACCCCGCATGGCCACTTCCCGCCGCCAGGCGCTGACCCCCGACGCGCTGATGATGATGGACACCATCGCCCGCAGCGGCAGTTTTGCCGCCGCCGCGCGCGAGCTCGGCCGGGTGCCGTCGGCGCTGACCTACAGCGTGCGCCAGCTCGAAGACGCGCTGGACGTGCTGCTGTTCGACCGCAGCTCGCGCCAGGCCCGCCTGACCGCCGCCGGCGAAGAACTGCTGCAGGAAGGCCGGCGCCTGCTGGCCGAGATGGACGCCGTGGCCAACCGCGTGCAGCGGGTGTCCACCGGCTGGGAGAGCGCGCTCACCGTGGCGGTCGACCTGGTGGTCTCGGCGCTGACGGTGTTCGAGCTGGTCGAAGGCTTTTATGCCCAGCGTCTGCCCGACGGCCAGAGCCCGGGCACCCGGCTGCGGCTGCGCAGCGAGGTCATGACCGGGCTGTGGGAGGCGCTGGTCTCGGGCCAGACCGACCTGGCCATCGGCGTGTCCATGGCCAACGGCCCGCACCCGGGCATCGAGCTGCGGCCGCTGGGCGCGCTGGACTTCGTGTTCGTCATGGCGCCGCACCACCCGCTGGCGGCCAGCACCGCGCCGCTGGCCGACGGCCAGATCCTGGCCCACCGCCAGGTGGCGGTGGCCGACTCCGCCCAGCGCCTGGCGCCCACCACCATGAACCTGCTGCCCGGGCAAGACGTGCTGACCGTGCCCGGCATGGCGGCCAAGGCCGAGGCCCTGCTGCGCTGCCTGGGCTGCGGCTTCATGCCCGAGCCGCTGGTGCGTGGCCACCTGAACACCGGCCGGCTGGTCGCACGCGCGGTGCAACGCACGCCGGTGCAGGCCCGGCTGGGCTATGCCTGGCGCGCGGCGGCGGCACCGCAGCCCAGGCGTGCACCGCATGGCCTGGCGCTGCAATGGTGGCTGGCCCAGCTGGACAGTGCCACCACCCGCGAGGCCTTGCTGTCGCGCTACCCCGGCGCGGCAGCCACGCTGGAATGAGCGGAATGTGAGCAAGACCTACAGCGGCCGGTTCGCACCATCACCCACCGGCGCGCTGCATGCCGGCTCGCTGGTGGCCGCGCTGGGCAGCTGGCTCGACGCCCGGGCCCAGGGCGGGCGCTGGCTGCTGCGCATCGAAGACGTGGACGGCCCGCGCTGCGTGCCCGGCGCCGACCGGCTCATCCTGCAGCAGCTGGCGGCCTGCGGCCTGGTGCCCGACGCAGCGCCGGTCTGGCAATCGCAACGTGGCGCGCTCTACCAGGCCGCGCTGGCCAGTCTGCAATCGACGGGTCTGGTCTACCCCTGCGGCTGCAGCCGCAAGGTCCTGGCGCTGGCCTTGCAGGCCCAGGGCCGGGCCGCGCCGCGCTTTGCCCAGCCGGTCTACCCCGGCACCTGCCGCGATGGCCTGAACGGAAAACCCGCTCGCTGCTGGCGCTTGCGCACCCGGCTGGAAGGCACCGACCCGCTGCTGACCTGGAACGACCGCCGGCTCGGCCCGCAACAGCAAGATCTGGCCGACGAGGTCGGCGACTTCGTGCTCAAGCGCGCCGACGGCCAATGGGCCTACCAGCTGGCGGTGGTGGTCGACGACGCCGAGCAGGGCATCACCGAAGTGGTGCGCGGCGAAGACCTGGCCGACAACACGGCGCGCCAGATCCATCTGCAGCGGCTGCTGGGCCTGGCCACGCCACGCTACCTGCATCTGCCGCTGGTGCGGGGCGCCGACGGCCACAAGCTGAGCAAGCAGAACGGCGCCCAAGCCTTGACCACCAGCCAGCCATTGCCGCTGCTGCAGGCGGCTGCCGGCGTGCTGGGCCTGCCCGATCTGGCTGGTCTGGCCGACGCGGGCAGCGTGGCCGACTGGCTGGCGCGGGCCACGCGGGCCTGGGCGCAGCGCTGGCCGCTGAGCGTGCCGCTGAACGCGCCGATGGCATGATGCCGGCCTGATTTCACCCTCATTCCCAGACACAGGACACGCCATGGAAAAAACCCAATCCGGCTTGCAATACGAAGACACCACCGTCGGCAGCGGCGCCACCGCCCAGGCCGGGCAGCAGGTGTCGGTGCACTACACCGGCTGGCTCTACGACCCCCAGACCAAGGACGGCCGGGGCCGCAAGTTCGATTCCAGCAAGGACCGGGGCGACCCCTTCCGCTTCGAGCTCGGCGGCGGCATGGTCATCCAGGGCTGGGACGAAGGCGTGCAGGGCATGCAGGTCGGCGGCACGCGCCTGCTGCAGATTCCGGCCGAGCTGGGTTATGGCGCACGCGGCGCCGGCGGCGTGATCCCGCCCAATGCCACACTGCTGTTCGAGGTCGACCTGCTGTCGGTCTGAGCGCGGCCGCCGCCGCTGCAGCGGCGGTTCAGGCCTTGACGAACTTCAGCGTGAAGCGGTCGCTCTCGCCGATGGCGGCGTAGCGCGCGCGGTCACGGTCCTTGTTGGCAAAGCTGGGCGGCAGCGCCCAGACGCCACCTTCATGGTCGGCGGTGTCCAGCGGATTGGCATTGACCTCGGAGGCCGCCGCCAGCCGCAGCCCGGCGGCCTCGGCCAGGCGCTGGGCATAGGCCACGTGCACATAGCCGCTGCTGACCTTGGCGTCCTGCACTGCCGCTGCAGGCAGCCGGTGGTCGACCACGCCGAACACGCCGCCGGGTTTGAGGCAGCGTTGCACGCTGCGCATCACCGCGTCCACCACCGGCTCGCCCAGCGCGGCCCAGTTGTGCAGGTTGCGAAAGGTCAGCACCAGGTCCACCGTGCCGGGTTCGGCCAGCGCCACCAGCCGGGGCGGCTCGAACAGGGTCAGCCGCACCCGGTCGTACAGCGCCGGCTGGGCCTGCAGCTTCTGGCGCAGCCGCTCGGCGCTGCGGCGGTAGTAGGCCCAACTGGAATCGGGATCGTCGGCGGCCAGGATCAGTTGGCCGCGCTCGCGCAGGTAGGGCGCCAGGATCTCGGTGTACCAGCCGCCGCCGGGGCTCAGTTCGACCACCGTCATCTGCGGCTGCAGGCCGAAGAAGGCCAGGGTCTGCAGCGGGTGGCGCCAGCCATCGCGCGCGGCGAAGGTCGGCGTGCGGTGGCTGCCGGCCACCGCTGCGGCCAGGCCCGGGTCGGCCGCAGCGTCACCGGTCTGCGCCAGCAGGGGCAGGGGCAAGCCCGGCGACAGCGCCAGCAGGCGCATCAACAAGCGTCGGTTCATGGTCAGGCTGCGGGCAAACGCAGTGGCGGTGGATCGGGGCCTGGATAGTGGCATGCCCCGTCCCTTCATGCTGAGCCCGCAGCCGACATCCACCAGACGGTCACCAGACGGTCACCACCAGATCAGCGTCTGGCTGGCGGCGGCTGCAGCCCGTGCCAGCGTTTGAACGCCGTCGCCTGGTCACGCGACGAGGAGTTGGTCCGTCGAAGTCGACAGGCAGTCGATGAAGCGCAGGGTATCGGCGTTCAGCGCCGCAACCGTGAAATCAACCAACCTAAGAAAAGAACGGGTGCCAAGATGATGGTGTTGGATACCAGCCCCGCAACGATGGCGTCGGTAAAACTCGCCGATGCCTTGGGCATGGTCGCAGGGAGCATGACAGCCAGGAACACGACGCCCAACACCAGTGGAAGAATGCGCCCCGTCACTGCAGCGGTTTTGTGCATCGTGAACACCAGGCCGATGATCAGACCGATACGGAAAATGTCGGTCAGTTGTGAAAGCACCAGATCGGTCAACGCGGCATCTCCTTGGCGACGTGCGATCCGGGCCGGGGTCCCAACTTGAGACCGCGGCCCTGCGACCGATCTTGCTTTATCGGTCGACGCTGTCGCCAGCGAAGATGTCCTTTTTGTGGGTGCCGCCCGGAACGAACAGCGTGCCGACGACGACGGTCATGACCGCGACCACGATGGCGTACCACAGACCCGCGTAGATGTTGCCGGTCTGCGCCGAGATCGCGAAGGCCGTGGCGGGCATCAAGCCACCGAACCAGCCGTTGCCGATGTGATACGGCAGCGAGAGACCCGAGTAGCGAATACGGGTCGGGAACAGTTCAACCAACATGGCGGCGATCGGGCCGTAGACCATCGTCACCAGGATGACCAAGTAGGCCAGGATGAGGATGATGGTCAGCTTCTGAGCCGTGAAGATGTCGACGAAGTTCTGCGCCTTGGCAATGGTCTTGTTGTCGGCCGGCACCAGCGGGTAACCCGCCTGCTTCAGTGCAGCGTTCAAAGTCGAGTCGAAGCTGGTCTTGGCCTTCTTCAACTCGTCACCGGTCAGCTTGCCTGCGTCATACGCTTGGATCGACGTTTCACCGACCTTCACCACGGCCAGCGTACCCGGAGCGGCGCCTTCCACGGTGGTGTAGTTCACCGAGGTCCGAGCCAACTGCGCTTTGGCGATGTCGCACGACGACGTGAACTTGGCCGTTCCCGTGGGGTTGAACTGGAACGAACAGTCTTGCGCGTTGACGGTCACCGAGACGGCTGTCTGGTGGGCGGCATAGAGCGCCGGGTTCGCAGTCTTGGTCAGGAAGCCGAAAACCGGCAGGAGTGTGACGGCAGCCAGCAGACAGCCCGCCAAGATGATGGGTTTGCGGCCGATCCGGTCTGACAGCGAGCCGAAGACCAGGAAGCCGCCCGTGCCCAGGATCAGCGACCAGGCCACCATCACGTTGGCCGTGAAGCTGTCGATCTTGATCACGTTCTGCATGAAGAACAGCGCGTAGAACTGGCCCGTGTACCAGACCACGGCCTGACCCGCGACGAGGCCGAGCAGAGCGATGACGGCGATCTTGCCGTTCTTCCAGTTGCCGAAGGCTTCGCTCAGCGGCGCCTTGGAGGTGCGGCCCTCTTCCTTCATCTTCTTGAAGGCTGGGCTCTCGTTCATCTGCAGCCGGATATACAGCGAGATCGCGAGCAGGAAGATCGAGCCGATGAAGGGCACGCGCCAGCCCCAGGCATTGAATGCCTTGACCATGGTCGGCGCGCCGTCGGCCATCAACACCGCAACGCCGTCCTTCATCAAAGGCACCTCGGGATAGTTGCCGTTGACGTAGCCCTGCACCGACAGAATCACGATCAACGACAGCAACAGACCCAGCGTTGCCGTGGTCTGGATGAAGGCCGTGAAGTAGCCGCGCTGGTTGGCGGGTGCGTGTTCAGCGACGTAGATCGCAGCACCGCCGTACTCACCGCCGAGCGCCAGGCCCTGGGCCATGCGCAGCAGGATCAGGATGACGGGAGCCGCGACGCCCCAGCTTTCGTAGTTGGGCAGCACGCCCACCAGGAACGTCGACACGCCCATGATGACGATGGTCATCAGGAAGGTGTATTTGCGGCCGATCATGTCGCCCAACATGCCGAACATCAGGGCGCCGAAGGGCCGCACGATGAAGCCGGCGGCGAACGCAAGCAGCGCGAACACGTTGCGTGTGTTCTCGGGGAACGCGGTGAAGAACTGCGCGCCGATGATGGCGGCCAGGGCACCGTAGAGGTAAAAGTCGTACCACTCGAAAATCGTCCCCGCAGAAGAGGCCGCGATCACCTTCTTCTCTTCACGGGTCATCGGACGAGACCGCTCCCGCACATTGGTTGTCGTGTCAGCTGTCGCCATATCTGCTTGCTCCATTGGTGTCCGGCACGATGACCAGACGGTGTCCATCCGCAGTCGGTTGCGGTTCGCCGTTTTTTCTCAGCGGGCAGCGCCTCTAGAGCGATGTGTTCTCGCCCAGGGTGGCTTGTTCAGGCATGTTGTTGCCTGATCAGTCCATTCTCGGCCCGCCGCCAAGGCCGGCTTCTGCTGCCCGCCGCGAATGTGTCTGAGCTTGCTTACGGCAAAATTTCTAGTCATGCGCCAGAGCTTCGATGCGAGGGAAAGTCCTTATCAAATAGACCTCAAGCACTGCCCGAACTGCGGCGGCGAGCTGAAGACCATCGCGACGATCCTGGACCAGCCGGTGATCGAGAAGATCCTCACGCACCTGGGGCTGCAGCCGCGTGCGCCGCCACGCTCAGCTGCCCGAGGTCAGGCGCTGCAAGCGGCTTGACGGTTCCGATCCATCACTGTTCAGGCGGCCCGCCGCGCGGGGGCCGCTGGAGTCGGCTGCGTCCGAGTGTTGGCCGGACCGATGCAAGCGGCCAGGCGACAAGGGCTAACCCGTAGACGGCACCCGGGAAGACGATTTTCGGCCGGGCTGTCAACGCCCAACGGATCGCCGCCTGCATCCAAAGACAGATTCAAGCGCATCGGGCGCCGTGTACTGCCGTGTGTACGGTGCCAGGGGACGGAAAAACAGCGTTTGAAAAACCTATCTGCGCGGGCAATTCTTGCCCGTGGTCAGTCGCTGGCCTGCCTTCAGTCCCGGCCCGGCATGCCGAAGTCCAGCCATACCTTCACAAACGCCAGGCATGCCCACCATGAGAGTCGAGAGATTGGGCTTCGGCCGTTGCCTGGCCATAGCGCTCACCCTGCTGGTGCTGGTGCTGGTGGGCGCGGGTGCGTACACCTGGCAGCGGCTGGACAGCATCGTCACCGCCACGGCCGACGCCGCCAACCGCCTGGTGCCGCAGTTGGCCCGGGTCTCCGCCATCGAGCTGAACATCACCCGCGTTTCGCTGCAGGCCCGCCATGCCATCCTGGCGCGCACGCCAAAAGAGCTGCAAACCGCCATGGACGACATCGGCGTCAAACGCAAGCTGCTGGAGGAGGCGATGGATGGCGTGAAGACCCACGCCCGAAGCGCCAAGGGCAAGGCCTTGGTGGACCAGGCCCAGGTCCAAACGGCCGCGTTCTGGAAACTGGCCGAGGCCAACCTGGCCCTGACCGTGGCCGGGCAGAAGGACCAGGCCTTTGCGCACCTGGTGGACCTGCTGATCCCGTCTCGCAACGAGCTGCTGGCCAGCGTGGCGGCCATGCGTGACTACCAGCAGGGGCTGCTGGCGGGCCTGGTCCACGCCTCGGAACAAGAGGCGCGGCAGACACAGTACCTTCAGGCCGGCATCGTTGCCCTGGTCACCGCGGGCGCGGTGCTGACCGGCAGGCTGCTGGTCTCCGGCCTGCGCCGGCGCATCGATATGGTTTCAAGCACCGCGTCGCAGATTGCCGGCGGCGACCTCAGCCAGCCCGTGCAGGTCGACGGGCATGACGAGTTCCGCCCCTTGTTGCAGAAACTGCAGGACATGCATGGTGCATTGAGCAAGCTGGTGGGCCAGGTGCGCCATTCCAGCGCGGGCATCGCCCATGCCAGCACCGACATTGCCAACGGCAACGCCGACCTGTCCGGCCGCACCGAGCGCGCTGCGGGCAACCTGCGCAACACCGCCACGTCGATGGGTCAGCTCACCGGCACCGTGGGCCAGAGCGCCGAGTCGGCCCGCCAGGCCAACCAGCTGGCCCGCAGCGCGGCCGAGGTGGCCTCTCGCGGCGGCGCGGTGGTGGCCCAGGTGGTGGCCACGATGGAAGAGATCAACACCAGTTCACGCCGGATTGCCGACATCCTGGGCACCATCGACGGCATCGCCTTCCAGACCAACATCCTGGCGCTCAACGCGGCGGTAGAAGCTGCCCGCGCCGGAGAGCAAGGCCGGGGCTTTGCCGTCGTCGCGGCCGAGGTGCGCAACCTGGCCCAGCGCAGCGCCGACGCCGCGCGCGAGATCAAGGCGCTGATCACCGCGTCGGTGGAAAAGGTGGAGTCCGGCAGCCGCCTGGTCGGCGACGCCGGTCAGACCATGGCCGAGATCGTCAGCTCGGTGCAGCGCGTGACCGACATCATTGGCGAGATCAGCTCGGCCGCGGCCGAGCAGTCCGCCGGCATCGGCCATGTCAACACCGCGGTGGCACAGCTGGACCAGATGACGCAGCAGAACGCGGCCTTGGTGCAGCAGTCGGCGGCGGCGTCGAAGAACCTGAACGACCAGGCGCGCAGCCTGACCGAGGTGCTGGGCGGCTTCAAGGTCCGCGCCGGTTGATGCGCCTGCAGATGCGCCTGCAGATGCGCCTGCAGATGCGCCGCCCCAGACGCCGGCCAGCGGCGCTCAGCGCGGCTGTTCCAGGTAGTCGCAGGCCAGGTGCGCCAGCGTGCGCACGCCGGTGATCAGGCAGGCCTCGTCGACGAAGAAGCGTGGCGAGTGGTTGGGTGCGGCCTGCGTGTGGTCCTGCCCTTCGGGCGTGGTGCCCAGAAACACGAACAGCCCGGGCACGATGCGCTGGAAGAAGGAGAAATCTTCCGAGCCGGTGACCTTGGGCACCAATGCCACCTTCTCGGCCCCGGCCACCCGCAGCAGCGTGGGCAACATGGCCTCGGTCAGCGCGGGGTCATTCACCGTCACCGGATAGTCCTTGCGGATGCAGACCCGGCATTCGGCGCGTGAGCCCCTGGCCACCGACTCGGCCAGCGTGGTCACGCGCTCGTGGATGTCGTCGCGCATGCCTTCGTCGAAGCTGCGGATGGTGCCGCGCATCTCCACGCTGTCGGGGATGATGTTCTCGCGCAGGCCGCCCCGGATCATGCCGATGGTCAGCACCACCGGCTCGCGGCTGATGTCCTGCGTGCGGCTGACCACCGTCTGCAGCCCCAGCACCACCTGCGCGGCGGTGACGATGGGGTCGACGCCGGCCCAGGGCATGGCGCCATGGGTCTGCCGGCCCAGCACGGTGATCTGCAGCCGGTCGGCGCTGGCCATGGTCGGGCCCGGCCGGTAGCCGATCACGCCCACCGGCAGGCGCGCAATCACATGCAGGCCGAAGATCGCCGACGGCACGGGCCTTTCCAGCGCGCCTTCCTGGATCATCATCTTCGCGCCGCCGTCCTCGCCCTCGGGCGGCAGCTCTTCAGCCGGCTGGAAAATGAACTTCACGCTGCCGCGCAAATGGGCCCGCAGCCCGGCCAGCAGGCTGGCCACGCCCATCAGGATGGCGGTGTGGCAGTCGTGGCCGCAGGCATGCATCACGCCCACCTGCTCACCGTTCCAGTCGGCCTTGGCTTTGGACGCAAACGGCAGGTCGAGCTCTTCGGCCACCGGCAGCGCGTCCATGTCGGCGCGCAGCGCCACCACCGGGCCGGGCAGCCCGCCCTTGAGCAGGCCGACCACGCCGGTGTGGGCCACGCCGGTGCGCACCTCGTCAAAACCCAGTGCCTTCAGATGGTCAGCCACCACGGCTGCGGTACGGTGCTCACGGTTGCCCAATTCGGGGTGGGCGTGGAAGTCGCGCCGCCAGGCGATGACCTGGTCTTCAATCGCCGGTGCAGCGGCGTCGATCTGGTCGGCGATCTGGCTGGCCTGGGCCAGGCTGCTGGCGGTGGCGACTGCGGTCATGGGGTTCCTCTTGGGCAGCGGTTGGCGGCCACGCTAGCACGGCCCCGGGCCACTGCACACAGGGTTGACCTGGGCCACGCCGCGCCCAGGGTCCGGGCTTTGCTGCAGCCGCGTCGCCGGTCGGCCATGGTCCAGAATCATGGCCCTGCCCACTGCGCGAACAGCTTGAACGATGTCCGAACTCAATGGCGCCGAATCGCTGGTCACCACCCTGGCCAACAGCCGGGTGAGCACCTGTTTTGCCAACCCCGGCACCTCGGAGATGCACTTCGTGGCGGCGCTGGACCGCATTGACGGCGTGCGCTGCGTGCTGGCGCTGTTCGAGGGCGTGGCCACCGGCGCGGCCGACGGATACTGGCGCATGGCGCGCCAGCCCGCCGCCACGCTGCTGCACCTGGGGCCGGGCCTGGCCAATGGCCTGGCCAACCTGCACAACGCGCGCAAGGCGCATTCGGGCATCGTCAATATCGTGGGCGACCATGCCAGCGGCCATGTCGGCTTCGAGTCGCCGCTGAAGTCCGACCTGGCCGGCATCGCCGGCGCGGTGTCGCACTGGTTCCGCAGCGGCCAGCGCGCGGCCGATGTGGGCGCCGACGGCGCAGCCGCCGTGCAGGCCACGTTCGACGGCGCACTGGGCCGCATCGCCACGCTGGCGCTGCCGGCCGACACCGCCTGGGGCAGCGGCGGCCGCGCTGCCAGTGCCGCCTTGCCCGCGCCCGCGCTCGCCGCGCCCGACGCGGCGGTGGCCGCCGCGGCCACCACGCTCAAGGCCCTGGGCCCGCAGGCGCTGCTGCTGCTGGGCCAGGCCGGTTCACGCGACGAGACCGCGCAGCGCCTGGCCGCGGCCATCGCCGCCAAGACCGGCTGCCGGCTGATGGCCGAGTTCTACAACGCACGCATGCCCGGCGGCCGGGGCCGACCGGTCATACCCAAGCTGGCCTATGCGGTGGACGCGGCGCTGGCGCAACTGGCCGGCGTGCAGGCCCTGGTGCTGGCCGGCGCGGTCGAGCCGATCGGATTTTTCGCCTACCCCGGCAAGCCCTCGCAGCTCAAACCCGCCGGCGCCGCGCTGCTGACCCTGGCCCAGCCGCAGCTGGACGTGCCGGCCGCGCTGCAGGCGCTGGCCGAGGCGCTGGGCTGTGCCGCCGCGCCGCTGCGCACCGACAGCGCGGCGCCGGCCCGGCCCGACGGCGCGCTCAACGCCGAGACCGTGGCCGGGGCCATCGTCGCCACGCTGCCCGAGCAGGCCATCGTCGTCGACGAGGCCATCACCAATGGCCGCGCCATGGGTCCGGCCATGGCCCATGCGGCGCCGCACGACTGGCTGCAGGGCATGGGCGGGGCCATCGGCTATGGCCTGCCGTGCGCGGTGGGCGCGGCCATCGCCGCACCGGGCCGGCCGGTGCTGGCCCTGGTGGGCGACGGCAGTGCGATGTACACGCTGCAGGCGCTGTGGACCATGGCGCGAGAGCAGCTGCCGGTGGTCTGCCTGATCTTTGCCAACCGCGCCTACCGCATCCTGCAGGCTGAACTGGTCGGCGTGGGCGCCACCATCAGCGGGCAAAAGGCCACCGACATGCTGAGCCTGGAGCGGCCGACGCTCGACTGGGTAGCGCTGGCGCGTGGCCATGGCGTGGCGGGCGTTCGGGTGGAAGACGCCGCGGCGCTGGTGCTGGCATTGCAGCGCGGTTTTGCCAGCGGCGAGCCTTGCCTGATCGAAGCGCTGCTGTAGGCGCTGAGGCGGCTACTTCTTCTTGGCCGGTAGCGGCGCAGGCTCGGCCGCCAGCACCACGCCGGGCGGAGCCGCCTTGAAGCCGGCCTCGCGCATCAGCACCCGATGGAAGCTGTCGGCCTTTTCCAGCCAGTGGCTGAACTCGTCCCCGGCCATGGCGCTTTGCTTGAACGCGCCCAGGTCCATGAAGACGCGCCACTCGGGCTGGGCGCGCACCTTGTCCAGCAGCTGGTTGTAGAAGGCCAGCTGCTCGGGCGTGGCGCCAGGGCTGGTGAAGATGCCGCGCATCATCAGGTACTGCACAGGCAGGCCTTGCGACATGCAGGTCGGCAGGTCGGCCCAGCTGCGTGCGCCAGGCAACTTGGCCGGGTAGGCCAGGCGCTGGCCGTCGAACACGCACAGCGGGCGCAGCGTGCCGTCGCGCCACAGGGCCTCGGCCTCGATCGGGTTGTTCACCGTCATGTCGACCTCGGTCGCGGCCAGCGCACGGGCCACGTCGCCTCCGCCCTTGAGCGGCACATAGGTCAGCCGCACACCCAGCGCCGACTGCATCAGCACCGTGATCAGCTGGTCTTCCTGCTTCGCGCCCGTGCCGCCCAGCTTCAGGCTGCCGGGCGGCGCGGCGCGCATCGCGTCAAGCAGGTCCTTGGTCGACTTGTAGGGCGACGCGGCATTGACCCACAGCACAAACTGGTCCAACGCAAGCATCTGCACCGGGCTGATGTCGCGCCAGCTGAAGTCGACCCCGCTGGCCAGCGGTGCGGTGAACAGGTTGGACAGGGTGATCACCAGGCGGTGCGGGTTGCCGGCCTCGGCCTTGATGTACTGCAGGCCTTCCACGCCCGAATTGCCGGGCTTGTTGACCACCTTCATCGGCTGGGCCATCAGCTTGCGGTCGGCCACCACCTTGGCGATGAAGCGGGCCATCTGGTCGGCGCCGCCGCCGCCGCCCGCCGGCACCACCAGTTCCACCGGCGCCGTGGGCACCCAGGGCGCGGCCGGCGCGGGCAGGGCCGGCAAAGCCAGCGCCAGGATCGCGGACAAGGCATGCCAGGTCGGGCCCCGGCCGACGCGGGCCGGGATCGCCGCGCCGCTCATGTGGTGTGCTCCATGTTTCGAATGGTAATCTGATAAAACCCAGTGCCGCGCCTCCGTTCGGCCTGCGCGGCCTCTTCTGCCCGCCATGACCTTGCCCCCGCCCGTGCTGTCGATCATCCCGCCGATGACGCAGCTCAACACGCCCTACCCGTCCACCGCCTACCTCACCGGCTTTCTGCGTGCGCAGGGCATCGCGGCGGCGCAGGAAGACCTGGCGCTGGCCTTGATCCTGCGGCTGCTGAGCCGGGCCGGACTGCAATCGGTGACGGACCTGATTGGCGCCACGGCGCCGGCCGCGCGCAGCGCTCGGGTGGCTGGCTTCGCAGCTCAGGCGCAGGCCTATCTGGACAGCATCGAGCCCACCATCCGCTTTCTGCAGGGCCGCGACCCGACGCTGGCCCACCGCATCAACAGCGGCGGCTGGCTGCCCGAGGGGCCACGCTTTGCCACGCTGCAGGCCTATGCCGAGGCGCCCCTGGGCGAGGACAACGGGGCCGACCCGATGGCCTGGGCCTTCGGCGCGCTGGGCCTGCAAGACCGCGCCCGCCACCTGGCCACGCTGTACCTCAACGACATTGCCGACGTGCTGCGCGACGCGGTCGATGAACGCTTCGAGTTCGTGCGCTATGGCGAACGACTGGCCGGCAGCCAATCCAGCTTCGAGCCGCTGGCCCAGGCCCTGGCCGCGCCGCACAATCTGATCGACGCGCTGCTGCACCAGCTCACCCTGGACGCACTGGCCCGCCACAAACCGGCGGTGGTGCTGCTCAGCGTGCCCTTCCCCGGCGCGGTGTACGCCGCGTTTCGCATTGCGCAGAGCATCAAGGCCCATGACAGTTCAATCGTCACCGTGCTGGGCGGCGGCTATGTCAACACCGAGCTGCGTGAGCTGGCCGAGCCCAGGGTCTTCGACTACTTCGATTTCGTCACGCTGGACGCCGGTGAGCGCCCGCTGCTGGCGCTGCTGGAGCATCTGCAGGGCCGGCGCTCGGCCAGCCGCCTGGTGCGCTGCTTCCACCGGCCTGCGGGGCAGGGCGCGGTGCGCTACACCAACTTCGTCGAACCCGACGTGCCCTTTGCCGAGGTCGGCACACCGACCTGGGACGGTCTGCCGCTGGACCGCTACCTGTCGCTGCTGGACATGCTCAACCCCATGCACCGGCTGTGGAGCGACGGGCGCTGGAACAAGCTCACCGTGGCCCATGGCTGCTACTGGAAGAAGTGCAGCTTCTGCGACGTCAGCCTGGACTACATCTCGCGCTATGACGCGGCCGGTGCCGAACTGCTGGCCGACCGCATCGAGGCCATCGTCGCCGAGACCGGCCAGACCGGCTTCCACTTCGTCGACGAGGCCGCGCCGCCCAAGTCGCTCAAGGCCCTGGCCGCCGAGCTGCAGCGCCGCCGGCTGGCCATCAGCTGGTGGGGCAACATCCGCTTCGAGAAGACTTTCACACCGCAGCTGTGCCGGCAGCTCGCCGACAGCGGCTGCATCGCCATCTCCGGCGGGCTGGAGGTGGCCAGCGACCGGCTGCTGGCGCTGATGCAAAAGGGCGTCACTGTCGACCAGGTGGCGCGGGTGACCAAGGGCTTTGCCGACGCCGGGGTCATGGTCCATGCCTACCTGATGTACGGCTTTCCGACCCAGACCGTGCAGGACACGGTGGACGCGCTGGAATACGTGCGCCAGCTGTTCGCCAACGGCTGCATCCAGAGCGGCTTTTTCCACCGCTTTGCCTGCACCGTGCATTCACCGGTCGGGCATGACCCGGCGGCCTTCGGCGTCACGCTCAGGCCGCTGCCGGCGGGCAGTTTCGCGAAGAACGATGTCGGCTTCGACGACCCCACTGGGGTCGACCATGACCGGCTCGGCCTGGGCCTGAAAAAGGCGATCTACAACTACATGCATGGCATCGGGCTGGACGACGATGTGCGGCAGTGGTTCGACATGCCCGTGCCCCGGCCCAAGGTGGGCCGCCAGCGCATCGCCAAGGCGCTGCTGCAGGCGGGCTGAGGCACCGGGCCCGCTGCAGCCCTGCACAGCCCTGGCGCAGCGACGCCGCCGCAGCGACACAACAATCGGCCATGCTCTCAGACGCTGCGGCCACATCCGCTACCCCGCCCACGGCCGCACCACCGGGCGCGCCGATTCTGGCCATCGCCGGCCTGGCACTGGCCTCGATGGGCACCGGCGCCACGCTGCGGGTCTGCGACGCGCTGCTGCCCCGCCTGGCGCAGGACTTCGGCGTACCGCTGGGCCAGGCAGCGCAGGTCATCACCGTGTTTGCGGTGGCCTATGGTCTGGCCCAGCTGCTGTTCGGGCCGATGGGCGACCGCTTCGGCAAATACCGCGTCGTCGGCTGGGCCTGTGCGGCGTCGGCCCTGGCCTCGGCACTGTGCGCGCTGGCGCCGGGTTTTGCCGTGCTGCTCGCCGGCCGGCTGCTGGCCGGCGTGGCGGCGGCGGCGGTGATTCCGCTGTCGATGGCCTGGATCGGCGACAACGTGCCCTATGCCCAGCGCCAGACCGTGCTGGCGCGCTACCTGATCGGCCAGCTCAGCGGCTTTGCGATGGGCGTGTGGCTGGGCGGCTATGCCGCCGAGCACCTGCATTGGCGCCTGCCCTTTGCGCTGCTGGCCCTGCTGTTCGGCGGGCTGGCCATGCTGCTGCCCTGGGTGCGCGCGCGGCTGCCGGCGTCGGCCAGTCGCACCTCACCACCGGCCGAGTCGGGTGCCGCGCCGCTGTGGCGGCGCGTGCTGGCCGAATTTCAAGCCGTGTTCGCCAAGCCCTGGGCCAGGGTGGTGCTGCTGGCCGTGGCCGGCGAGGGTGCGGCCTTCTTCGGCGCTTTCGCCTTTGTGGCCAGCCACCTGCACCAGCAACTGGCCATGCCGCTGTCCACCGCTGGGGCCCTGGTCATGTTGTTCGCCGCCGGTGGTCTGGGCTTTGCGCTGGCTGCACACCACCTGGTGCCGCGCCTGGGCCAGGTGCAGCTGGTGCGCTGGGGCGCGGTGCTCATGGCAACAGCCTTCGCTGCCATCGCGCTGGCACAGGTGGCCTGGGTGGCGGCCTTGGCCAATGTGGCCATGGGCCTGGGCTTCTACATGATGCACAACACCCTGCAGACCCATGGCACGCAGATGGCGCCCGAGCGGCGCGGCGCGGCGCTGGCGGCGTTTGCCGGCGTGTTCTTCATCGGCCAGTCGCTGGGTGTGGCCGCTGCCGGCTGGTTGGTGGGCAGCGCCGGTACCGGCTGGGTGCTGGCTGCAGGCGCAGCCGGCGTGCTGGCCACCGCCTGGGCCTTCAACCGCAAGCTCAGCCAGACTGTGGCCGGGCCGGCAGCCACGGCCTGATCTGCGCGGGCTGCAGCGGTCGGCAGCAAGTTGGTGACGACCAGGCCCAGGCCTCCCGTAGAATTTGCGGGTTGGCGCTGTGGCGGCAACCCTTCTTCACTACCGATAAAACATCCCATGCCCACTGCAAAGAAGACCTCCACTGCTCCGGCCAAGAAGGCCAGTGCCAAGGCTGCGGCCAAGCCCGTCGCCGCCAAGACCGCCGCTCCCGCTGCGCAAAAGCCGATCAAGACCGCGCTGAACAAGACCGCCCTGGCCGCCCATGTGGCCGAGCAGGCCGGTGTTGAGGCCAAGCTCGTCAAGGCCGTGCTGGCCGCGCTGGAGTCCACCGTGCTGGCTTCGGTGAACAAAAAGGGCCTGGGCGAATTCACCCTGCCCGGCCTGCTCAAGATCGTGGTGCAAAACGTGCCGGCGAAGAAAAAGCGCATGGGCAAAGACCCGTTCACCGGCGTCGAGCGCATGTTTGCCGCCAAACCCGCCTCGGTGAAGATCAAGACCCGCGCGCTGAAGAAGCTCAAGGACGCGGCGCTGTAATCGCGCCCCGGCCCGCCACTGGCGGGCATTGCCATGCCCAAACTGCTGCCGCCCGACAAGGCCGCCATCCTGGCGCTGCCGCCTTTTGAAGGCTTGGGGCCGGCGCAGATTTATTTGCCCGGCAACGCGGCCGAACTGGACGCGGCCTGGACCGAGCTGAGCAGCCAGACTCATCTGGGCTTCGACACCGAGGCCAAGCCGGTGTTCGTCAAGGGCCAGCTCAGCAGCGGGCCTGACCTGGTGCAGTTCGCCACCGCGCACAAGGCCTATCTGTTCCAGCTGCGTGCGCCCGACTGCCACGCGCTGGTGCGCCGCTTGCTGGCCGCACCCCAGATCGTCAAGGTCGGCTTCGACCTGCAGCAAGACCAGTCGCAGCTGCAACAACGCCTGGGCCAGCCCGCTGCACCCGTGCTGGACCTGGTGCGGGTGTTCCACCGCCGGGGCTACCCGCGCACCATCGGCATCAAGTCGGCGGTGGCCATCGTCTTCGGCCAGCGCCTGCTCAAGAGCAAGCGCGTGACCACCAGCAACTGGTCGTTGCCCAAGCTGTCAAGCGCGCAGCTGGTCTATGCCGCCAACGACGCCCATGTCGCGCTGCGGGTGATGCTGGCCATGGGCTTGAGCTCGGCCGAGTGGTCCTTGTGAACCTGCCCTTGCCGGCAGGACAAATTTCCTGCCGGCAACCGAGCATGGCCCGCATCAAAGTCGTCCGCAAGACCCTCTACCGCTAGCGCGAGCCGGTCGAGTTCAGCCAGCACAGCAGGCTGCGGCCAGGGCGGTATGGGCAGACCCGCAGCGGCAACTATCGGCAAACATCCGCAAACACCGGCAAACACCGGCGTGCAGGCGCCCGGCCGCAGCGGTCAGCCGACCCGCGGCGCCGGGTGCTTCTGCGCATTCAGCAGCAGCTTGGCCCGAACCGCCTGGTCGAGGTCGATCCTGGCCAGGTCGGCCAGCTGCAGCAAATAAATCTGCACATCGGCCATTTCTTGCGCGATGTGCTCGGCGCTGGCCGGGTCTTGTGTGGCGGCCAGCGACTGCTCGGGCGTCATCCACTGAAAGATTTCCAGCAGCTCGGCGGCCTCCACCATCAAGGCCATGGCCAGGTTCTTTGGCGTGTGGAAAGCTTGCCAGCCGCGCTGGGCCGCAAACTGCCGCAGCGTGGCCTGAAGCTCTGCAACGTCCATGCCTTGGTCTCCTGCAGATTCAGGCGATGCCGATGATCTTGTGGGTCTGGATACTCAGCCGCCACTGCGGGTGGGCCAGGCAATAGGCCACGGCCAGGTCGGTGTTGCGCTGGCGGTCGGGGCCGTCCATGGGCTGCAGAAAAAAGTGCTGGAAGTCCAGGCCGGCAAAGCGCTCTGGCGGCGCGTCGGCCTGCGGGAACACCAGCTTGAGCTCGCTTCCACGCGTCAGCAGCAACGGGGCGGTGGCCTTGGGGCTGACGCAGATCCAGTCCAGGCCCGGCGGCGCGGATTGGGTGCCGTTGGTTTCCACCGCGATCTCCAGGCCCAGGCCATGCACCGCGTCCACCAGCGCGGCGTCCAGCTGCAGCAGCGGCTCACCGCCGGTGAACACCACCAGCGGCTTGCCACCCGCGCCCGCGCCACGGCCACCGGCCGGCCAATGGCCGGCAATGGCCTGGGCCAGAGCGGCAGCGCCGTTGAACTTGCCACCACCCGGGCCGTCGGTGCCCACAAAGTCGGTATCGCAGAAGCGGCAGACGGCCGAGGCCCGGTCCTGCTCGCGCCCGGTCCACAGGTTGCAGCCGGCAAAACGGCAGAACACCGCCGCGCGGCCGGCCTGGCCACCTTCGCCCTGCAGCGTGTAGTACATCTCCTTGATGGCATAGGTCATGCTCAGACCGGCAGCGCCGGGCCCGTGTCATCGGCCAGCGCCATCGCACCGCAGCCTCGGGTTTCATACAGATCGACCCGGTCCAGCGCCGGCAACTGCGGCCTGGCCTTGGCCAGGATCCAGTGCGCGATGGACGCCGTGTCGCAGTCCGCCAGGTCGGCCATCTCATGCAGCGGCTGGTGGTCCAGCGCCTTGAAGATCGGGTTGAACAGGGTCTTCACATCGCCAAAGTCCACCGTCCAGCCCAGCACCTGGTCCAGTGGCGCGCTCAGGTGCAGGCGCAGCGTGTAGGTGTGGCCGTGGATGCGCCGCAGCGCGCTGCCGTCAGGCGCATGCTTCAGGCGCAGTGCGCTGTCCAGCGTCAGCTCTTTCCAGATCCGGTAGCGGCTGCCGTCAAAGTTGGCACCACAACTGCCGGTCTCGTACACCGTGACCCACGACAGCTCGGGCAGCCGGGGCTTGATGCGCTGCCACAGCCAGCTCGACAGCATCTCGCTGGTCGGGTTCTCCAGGCCGGCCAAGTCGTTCAGACAGGCATGGTCGAGCTGCTGCTGGAACGGCGCCCAGACGCTGTCGATGTGGTCGTAGTCGACACCGATGTCGCCCTCGCCCAGGTCCTGCCTGGCATGCAGGATGACCTCGAAACCATGGCCATGCATGCGCCCGCATTGGTGGCCGGCGGGCACGTTGGGCAGCCGGTGCGCCGCCTGAAAGATGTAGCGCCGCCAGACATGGGCCTGGCCCTTGCCGTCCAGGTCAACACCTTCATGCGCCGTGCTCTGTATGCCCACCTGCTCCAGCCCCGACACGGCCAGATGCGAGCGCACCCAGCGCGCCAGGTTCTCGTCGGTCGGCTGGGCCAGTTGCTCGTTGAGCAGGCGGTAGTCGAGCTGGCCGATCTGCTGCTGCAGCAGGCCGCGAAGCTGGTCAACCTCGCCGCCGGCAAACGCCGCCCAGCCAACCGGCAGCGCGCAGCGCACACGGGCCAGAAAACTGTGCCCATGCAGCCGCCGCGAGCGGTGGCCCGGCGGCAGGATGTCGACATGGCGCGCGGCTTCGAAGCTGGCGGCGGCGGTGTGCAGGGTGTGGGTGAGCATGGTGGGGCCGGGCGGGCGGGCGCTACGGTCAGCGGTTGGGCGACGCCAGCGCGGAGAAAGAAGAGCGGGCTGTCAACGCGAGCAGTGGCCGGACATTGTCCGACATGCGGTAGACCAAGGCCGGCGCTCGCCCTGCAGTCAAGCTTGCGTGGCCTCACATCGGGCTGATCAGGTCGCGCATGCCATGGCATATGCGCCAGCACTCTCAAGCCGAGAAAGAAGCCCGGTAGGTGGCTGCGTCGAGCATGCAGTGTTGGTCAATCGGGCCGCCCAGCTCGAACAGCCGCGGCGCGCGCTGGAAGTCGAACAAGCGGTAGAGCCTGAATTGCGCGGCATGGTCCTTGGCGAAGCGCAGTTCGTTTGCCGAGACATAGAAGGGCGTTCGCTCACCGAAGCTGGTGGTCTTGACCTCGATGAAGCGCTCTCGTCCGTCGGGCTCGAACGAACGTATGTCGTAGCCCAGACCATCGCCTTCGGCCACTGACGCATGCGTCACCCTTTCCGCCAGCTTTCCTGCCCCAAGCTCGGCAAGCCGCCAGCGCTCGTAGCGCAGCGCAAATGTCTCCCCGGCCAGGCCAAGCGAGCGGTTTTGCGACTCACGCGCCAGGTAGTCACGTTGCACAGGCGAGCGCAGGTAGGCGGGTGATTGCTCGCGCGCCTTGAGCTCGCGCTGCGGTGCGGCCGCTTTGACGCGGCGGAAATCGTCCACCTCGGTGGGCACGGCGGGTCGCTGCACCGCAGCCAGCGCCACCTCATCCAGCATCGGGAGCTTCGCAAGCTGTTGCGCCACGATATCCAGCATCAGGCTGCGCTGAAAGTTGGCGCGCGGCTGGTAGCCCTTCAAGTAGGGAAACCCAAACTGAAGCATCACCGCGCTGATGTTGGCGTGCTTGAACTCGATGGAAGCCGGCGTTCTGCCCGGCAGCTTCTGCAACAGCAGCCTTCTGTGGACAGTCTTGTTGACCGGCTGGCCCGCCAGTTCGCTGGTCAGCATGCTCAGGTAGTCGGCGACGATCAGCGCGACTTCATCGCGATGCCAGTCCTGGCCCTGGATGGCATCGAGTCGCCGAACCTCGAAGCCCATCGCCGTCAGGCGTGGCACCACGGTGGCTTCGCCACCTGAGAACTGGTTCGCGCGCAACGCCTCACTGCCAGGATACTGGTACGACAGCGCAACAGCGACGATCGCCTTCGAGTCAGCCCACTCGCCCGTGCGTGGGTTTCGCACCAAGAAGCCACTGGCTTTGCCAAAGCCATGTTGGTCAAGAAAACCCGCCTGGCCCAGCTGCGAATACTCATCCAGCGCCGCCTGAACGGCGGCAGCGTCGGTCAGGTCAGCCAGCGTGAGCGGCATGGACGTTGCGGGCGCGTAGGGGCCTACACGTCAATATTCGCCGCCCTCAACGCATTGCTCTCGATGAAGTTGCGGCGCGGCTCGACCTCATCGCCCATCAGCATGGTGAACACGCGGTCGGCTTCGATGGCGTCGTCGATCTGCACGCGCAGCAGGCGGCGCACGGTGGGGTCCATGGTGGTTTCCCACAGTTGCTCGGGGTTCATCTCGCCCAGGCCCTTGTAGCGCTGACGGCCCACGGCGTGTTCGGCCTGGGCGATCAGCCAGGCCATGGCGGCGCGGAAGTCGACCACCTTCTGCTCTTTGGCGCGCTCGCCTTCGCCACGGCGCACCAGCGCGTTCTGGCCCAGCAGGCCCTTGAAGGTCTGGCCGGCTTCGCTCAGCGCGGCGTAGTCGGCGCCGTGCACAAAGTCCTGGGTGATCACGCTGCTCTTGATGTTGCCGTGCAGGCGGCGGCTGATGCGCAGCAGATGCTTGTCGGTGCGCTCGTCGAACTGGGCTTCCACCGTGGCGTCGTGCAGCGTGGCCTGCAGCGCCAGCGCGCTGGCTTCGGCGGCGGCGGCGTTGTCCAGGTCAAGCGTCAGGCCGTTGGTGATGTCGCGCAGGGCCTCCACGTCCATCCAGTTGGCCAAACGGTTCATGACATGGGTGGCCACCACGTACTTGGTGGCCAGGGCTTCCAGTGCGTCGCCGGTCAGGGCTTCGCGGCGGGGCGTGGTGTCGCCTTCGTCAGCCACACCATCGGGCAGCACGGCCGCGCCGTCCAGCGCCACCTTGAGCAAGAACTTGTCGAGTTCCAGGCCGTCTTTCAGATACTGCTCATGCTTGCCGACCTTGACCTTGTACAGCGGCGGCTGGGCGATGTAGATGTGGCCACGCTCCACCAGCACCGGCATCTGGCGGTAGAAAAAGGTCAGCAGCAGGGTGCGGATGTGGGCGCCGTCCACGTCGGCGTCGGTCATGATGATGATGCGGTGGTAGCGCAGCTTGTCGACGTTGAAGTCGTCGTTGCCGATGCTGGTGCCCAGTGCGGTGATCAGGGTGACGATGGAGTCGCTGCTCAGCAGCCGTTCGTAGCGTGCCTTCTCCACGTTCAAAATCTTGCCGCGCAACGGCAGGATGGCCTGGAACTTGCGGTCGCGGCCCTGCTTGGCGCTGCCGCCGGCGCTGTCGCCCTCGACGATGTAGATCTCGCACAGCGCGGGGTCTTTTTCCTGGCAGTCGGCCAGCTTGCCGGGCAGGCCCATGCCGTCGAGCACGCCCTTGCGGCGCGTCATCTCGCGCGCCTTGCGGGCGGCCTCACGGGCCCGCGCCGCCTCGACGATCTTGCCGCAGATGATCTTGGCATCCATCGGGTTCTCGAGCAGCCAGTCGGTGAGCAGCTTGCTGACGATCTCTTCGACCGGGCCGCGTACTTCGCTTGATACCAGCTTGTCCTTGGTCTGGCTGCTGAACTTGGGCTCGGGCACCTTGATGCTGACCACACAGGCCAGGCCTTCGCGCATGTCGTCGCCGGCGATCTCGACCTTGGCCTTCTTGGCCAGTTCGCTGTCGTCGATGTACTTGTTGATGACCCGCGTCATGGCCGCGCGCAGGCCGGTCAGGTGGGTGCCGCCGTCACGCTGAGGGATGTTGTTGGTGAAGCACAGCACGTTCTCGTTGTAGCCGTCGTTCCACTGCATCGCCACTTCAACGCCAACGTTGGTGCCCTGGTCGCTGAGCTTGTCGCCGGCGGCGTGGAAGATGTTCGGGTGCAACACCTTCTTGCCCTTGTTGCTGAAGTCGACGTATCCGCGCACGCCCCCGGCAAAGGCAAAGTTGTCTTCCTTGCCGTTGCGCTCGTCGGACAGGCGGATGCGCACGCCGTTGTTCAGAAAGCTCAGCTCGCGCAATCGCTTGGCCAACACGTCGTAATGAAAATCGATGTTGCTGAAGATGGTCTCGTCGGGCAGGAAGTGCACCTCGGTGCCACGCTTCTCGGTCTCGGCCGCGATGCGCATCGGGCGCACTTCCACGCCGTCGCGCTGCTCGATCAGGCCGTTCTGCGGAATGCCCTGGGCAAACTCCATGAAGTGGGCCTTGCCGTCGCGGCGCACGGTCAGGCGCAACCATTTGCTCAGGCCGTTGACGCAGCTCACGCCCACGCCATGCAGGCCACCCGAGACCTTGTAGCTGTTCTGGTTGAACTTGCCGCCGGCATGCAGTTCGGTCAGCGCAATCTCGGCCGCACTGCGCCTGGGCTCGTGCTTGTCGTCCATCTTCACCCCGGTCGGGATGCCCCGGCCGTTGTCGACCACCGTGATGCTGTTGTCGCTGTGGATGGTCACGCTGATGTCGTCGCAATGCCCGGCCAGGGACTCGTCGATCGAGTTGTCGACCACCTCGAACACCAGGTGGTGCAGGCCGGTGCCGTCGGACGTATCGCCGATGTACATGCCCGGGCGCTTGCGCACCGCCTCCAGGCCTTCCAGGATCTGGATGCTGCCCTCGCCATAGGCGGCCGAGGCCTCGGCGCCGGTGGACGCCGCGGTGCCCTCGGCGGTGGGCACGTCACGCTGCGTCACACCGGTGCTGGGGGTCTTCTTGGGGTCTTGGGGCAGGGTGGCGTCGGTCATCACAAGCTCTCTTCCAGGGCGGCCGGGTGGATTCACCGGCCCATCAAAACGCTGAAGCGGGCCCGGGGCCCGCTGTGCTGTCGTGCAAGCCTGCGGTCTAGATCCGCATGGGCATGACAACGTACTTGAAACCAGCCTGCTCGGGCACGGTGATCAGCGCGCTGGCATTGCCGTCCTGCAGCTCGATCTTGACCATGTCCTGGCTGATGTTGGACAGCGCGTCCATCAGGTAGGTGACGTTGAAGCCGACCTCGATCTCGTCGCCACCGTAGTCGATCTCGAGCTCTTCCTTGGCTTCTTCCTGCTCGGCATTGCTGCTGGCGATGCGCAGCAGGCCGGGCTCGATGTTCACCCGCACGCCCTTGAACTTCTCGCTGGTCAGGATGGCCGCGCGCTGCAGGCTGGCCAGCAGCGCGGCGCGGCCCAGGATCACGCTGTTCTTGTGGTTCTTGGGGATCACCCGGTTGTAGTCGGGGAACTTGCCTTCGACCAGCTTGGTGACGAACTCCAGGCCCGAGAAGTTGAAGCGCGCCTGGTTGCCGGCAAAGCGCATCTCGATGGGCGTGTCCTCGTCCTTGAGCAGGCGCTGCAGCTCCAGCACGGTCTTGCGCGGCAGGATCACCTCC
>JANOWE010000108.1:0-17760 GCA_031417735.1 Betaproteobacteria bacterium | reverse complement strand
GGCCAGGAACTATGTCCACCCTGGACCATGCCTGGGGCCTGGCGGCGCAGGAACCGTGCAGATCCGGTGACAGTGCACGGCGCAGGCGCCGGCCTTCCTCGGTCAGCGCTGCAACGGCCTCCGCAGCGCGGTCGACGCCATCACCGCCTTCAACGCCTTCAACGCCATCAACGCAGCTGCAGGTCGTCTGCGCCGAAGCGCAGGCCCAGCGGCTCGATGACCAGTTCCTTCTCGCCATCGTGCACCCGCCCGGCCACGCGCGCACCTACGCCCAGGGCCAGGGCAACCTGCACGGTGCGCTCGGCGTCTTCGGCGGCGACGAACAGCGCAAAGCCGGCGCCCATGTTCAGCGTGCTGTAGGCCTCGCGGTGGTCCTGCCGGGCCAGCTGCTGGATGAAGGCCAGCACCGGTGGCACCGGCGGCAGGGTGTGGATGCGGTAGCTGAAGCGGCCGGGGTGGCGCAGCAGCTTGCGCCAGCCGTGGCCGGTGATGTTGGCGCAGTAATGCGGCACGATGCCGGCGGCCCACAGCGCCTCGGTGACGGGTGAGTACAGCACCGTGGGCGCCAGCACCGCTTCGCCGTAGCCCAGGCCCGGGTGGCCGGCGGGGTCGATCTCGGTCAGCCAGCCCAGGGGCAGGCGCTCGACCAGCTTGCGCGCCAGGCTCACGCCGTTGGCATGGATGCCGCTGGAATCGAGCAGCACGATCACGTCGCCGGCGGCCAGTCTGTCGCCCACGCTCAGGCGTTCCTTGGGCTTGATCAGCCCGGTGCAGGACGCGGCCAGGTCGATACGTCCGGCCTCGACGATGCCGGCCAGCGCCGGTGTCTCGCCACCGCCCCAGGCCACGCCGCAGGCCTCGCAGGCCTTTTTCCAGCCCGCCACCAGCGCTGCGGCGCGGTCGGCGTCGCCAAACCAGTCCGAACCGCCGGCAGCCCAGTAGGCCTGCACCACCAGCGGCGTAGCGCCCACGGTGATCAGGTCGTTCACCGCCATGGCGATGGTGTCCTGGGCGATGCCCTCGTACCAGCTGCGCCCGGTGAGCTTGGCCATCTCGTCGGCCACCAGCGCCTTGGAGCCCAGGCATTCGACGATCGTGGCCAGGTAGAACGGCCCGAGGTCGACCACATAGGCCGATTCGCCGCGCGAGGCCGGCACTTCGGTCAGGCCATGGGCGGCCAGCTGCACAGCGGTGGCCGCTGCGGCCCGCTGCGCGCTGACCTTCAGCGGGTCGATCAACTCGTAGTTCACGCCGGCTTGCTCGTAGCTCAGCGTGTCGGAAGAGGAGGGAGCGGTGGCGGAGGTCATGGCGAGATTATCGACGAGCGGGCAAGGCCGAGCGCGCTGCCACCGCCTCGGCGGGCCCTGGACCGGGGCGACCCAACCGTAGAATCGGTGCCATGAGTCACGTCGTCCTGGCACGCAAATACCGGCCCCGCAGCTTCGAGCAGATGGTGGGCCAGGAGCACGTGGTTCAGGCCCTGAGCAACGCCCTGCTGTCGGGCCGGCTGCACCACGCCTACTTGTTCACCGGCACCCGGGGCATCGGCAAGACCACGGTCAGCCGCATCCTGGCCAAGAGCCTGAACTGCACCGGGCCCGACGGCACGGGCGGCATCACCGCCCGGCCCTGCGGCCAATGCCAGGCCTGCACCGAGATCGACGCCGACCGCTACATCGACTACATCGAGATGGACGCTGCCAGCAACGGCGGCAAGGACGAGATCCGCGAACTGATCGAGCGTGCGGCCTACAAGCCCAGCGTGGCGCGCTACAAGGTCTTCATGATCGACGAGGCGCACCAGCTGACCAAGGACGCCTTCAACGCCCTGCTCAAGACGCTGGAAGAGCCGCCCGACTACCTCAAATTCGTGCTTGCCACCACCGACCCCGACAAGATGCTGCCCACGGTGCTCAGCCGGTGCCTGCAGTTCAACCTGCGGCCGATGGCGCCCGAGGTGGTGTTTGATCACCTGCAGCGTGTGCTGCAGGCCGAGCAGGTGCCGGCCGACGACGGCGCGCTGCGTCTGCTGGCCCGCGCGGCACGTGGGTCGATGCGCGACGGCCTGTCGCTCACCGACCAGGCCATAGCCTATGGCGGCGGCCGGCTGGAAGAGGCCGGCGTGCGCACCATGCTGGGCACGGTGGACCGCTCAGTGGCCGCGGCCGTGGTCCAGGCCCTGGCCCGGCGCGACGGCGCGGCGGTGCTGGCCGCGGTGGACGCATTGCGCACGCAGGGGCTGTCGGCGTCGGGCACGCTCGAAGGCATTGCCGGCCTGCTGCAACAAATGGCCATTGCCCAGGCCGTGCCCGGTGCACTGGACGAACACGACCCCGACACCGCCGCCGCACGCCAGCTGGCCGGCGAACTGCCGCCCGACGAGACCCAGCTGCTGTACAGCATGGTGGTGCATGGCCGGCCTGAGCTGAGCCTGCTCAGCGACGAGTACGCCGCGCTGACCATGGTGCTGCTGCGCCTGCTGGCCTTTCCGCCCTCTGGCGCCTTGCCAGCGGCCGCTGCGGCGGCGCCACGTTCAGCGCCGCTGGTCGCCGCAGCGCCTGTGGCCCGCAGCAGCCTGCCGGTGCGGCCGGCGGTGGTGCCATTGCCGGCAACACGGCCGCAACCGCTGCGGCCGGCTGCCGCTGCTCGAACTCAGGCTGCACCCGCCCAAGTGCCCGCACCATTGCCCGCACTCGCACCCGCACCCGCACCCGCACCCGCGCCGGCCACCGAGTCGGCGTCTGCATCCACGCCTGTGGCCAAAGCCCGGCCCGAGCCCACAACCGACCTGCCACGCCGCAGCCCGGCTTTGATCGCCCGTGAAAGCGATGGTCCGCCGCCCTGGGTCGTCGACGCCTGGCCGCCGTCCGATGACGACACTGCGGCTGGCCCAGCGCCCGAGCCGCAGCCGTTGCCCGATACCGTGGAGGGCGGTGCCTCGGCGCCGTCTGCGGCGACGCCCGCCGCAGACGGCCTGGCCATCACCGCCTTGGGCGAACTGTGGTCGGACACCGTGCGTCCGCTGATTCGCCAGGGCCTGATCGCCGCGCTGGTGCGTGAGCTGGCACTGCAGGCCGAGCTGGTCCAGGTTCAGCCGCTGGACGGCGGCGGCCGGCGCTGGCGGCTGCGTGTGGCGCGTGAAACCCTGCGTGCCCAGGGCCTGGCCGACAAGCTGCTCAGCGCCATGCAAGCCGTGCTGGCCGAGCCGGTGGCGCTGGACATCGAGCCTGGCCTGGCCACCGACAGCATCGCGCTGCGCGACGCCGCCGCCCGCGAAGCCGCGCAGCAAGAGGCCGAGGCACTGGTCCATGGTGACCCGCTGGTGAAGGAACTGATGGCACAGTTCCGCACCGCCCGCATCGTGCCCGGCTCGATCAAACCGCTGCAATCAGCCCCGGCCGACGCCGGTCCCACCCATTGAATCTTGCCCAGTCCCAAGGACCCCGAACATGATGAAGAACCAACTCGCCGGCCTGATGAAACAGGCCCAGGCCATGCAGGACAACATGCGCAAGGCGCAGGAAGAACTGGCCAGCATGGAGGTCACCGGTGAGTCCGGTGCCGGCCTGGTCAAGGTGCTGATGACCTGCAAACACGACGTCAAGCGCGTGACCATCGACCCCAGTCTGCTCGCCGACGACAAGGACATGCTCGAAGACCTGGTCGCTGCGGCGATCAACGACGCGGTGCGCCGCGTTGACGCCACGACGCAGCAAAAGATGGGCAAGCTGGGTGCGGGCATGCCGCAGATCCCGGGCATGAAGTTCCCTTTCTGAGCCAGCGGGCCGGCCCGTCAGCGCTCATGGTGGAGCCGCGCGTCCCATGAGCGAGCCTCACCTCGAGGCGCTGGTGGACGCGCTGCGCCGCCTGCCGGGCGTGGGCCAGAAATCGGCCCAGCGCATGGCCTTCCACCTGTTGCAGCATGACCGCGAGGGCGCCCAGCGTCTGGCTGCGGCGCTGCAGACGGCGGTGGTGCAGGTGCAGCACTGCCAGCGCTGCCACACCTTCACCGAAGCACCGGTCTGCGGCACCTGTCTGGACAGCCGGCGCAACGCCGGCCAGTTGCTGGTGGTCGAGACCCCGGCCGACTAGGCCGCGATCGAGCGCAGCGGCAGCTACCACGGCCTGTACTTTGTGCTGATGGGCCGGCTGTCGCCGCTGGACGGCGTGGGTCTGGCCGACATCGGCGTGCACCCGCTGCTCGAACGCGCCGCCGATGGCGTGGTCGAAGAAGTGATCCTGGCCACCGGCTTTTCGGCCGAGGGCGAGGCCACCGCCCATGTGCTGGCCCAGGCGCTGAAGGCGCATGGCCTGAACGTGACCCGCCTGGCGCGTGGCGTGCCGGTGGGCAGCGAGCTGGAGTATGTGGACCTGTCGACCCTGGCCCATGCGCTGGGTGACCGGCGCTGACAGCGCAGGCTGAACCGCCGCTCAGTGCTGCTGGCTGCGCCTGAACAGCGCCTGCTCAGCCGCATCGGCCCAGGCCAGCACCAGACCGTCTTGCGCCCGACGCTCGCGCAGCAGGCCCAGGTTGCGCGCGGTGGTGGCGGGCTCCCAGGCCTCGCGCACGTTGGCCAGTGCGTCCGCTGCGGCGCCCTGCGCGGCGGGTTCGTCCTGCGCCAGCACGGCCAGTTCCAGCAGCGTCGCATGGTCCCAGTAATCGGCTTGTGACTGCGCCAGGCGGCGCCGCACGGCATAGCGCACCACCGGCAGCAAGTCGGCCAGGCGCGGGTCCTGCGGGTTGGCCAGCGTGATCAGCGTGACCGCGTTGATGCCGGGATAGGCGTCTCGCCAGTCGGCCTCGAAGCCCTGCAGGTAGCTGGCGATGGCCTTGTTCAGCCAGCCGCGCGCGGCCAGCGCATCGCCCGACTTGGTGGCAGCGTCCCAGCGGTCTTTGTGGACCCGGCCGAGCAGGCCGCAGGTTTCGCCGCTGGGGCCGCGCTGGGCCAGTACCGCGCGCAGCACCTGCTCGGCCTCGTCGTGGCGGCCCAGCCGATTCAAGGCAAAGCCCAGCTGCTCTTGCACCAGGGTGCTGCGGGCCAGGGGCTCGGGCATGGCCGGCACCAGGTCAACCATGGCCTGCACATCGCCCACCGCACGGTAGGACAGCAGCAGATCGACCAGCACGCCGGCCTCTTGTTGCGGCAGTGGAGCCAGGCCGGCCGCAGCCGCCGTGACCTCGGCCCGGCCACCGAGCCGGGCCTGCGCCAGGCGTTGCCGGGCCGCCACCGCATAGTCGGCCTGATCGCGAAAGACGTCGGTCTTCAAACGTGAGATGTCGGGTGCGGCGTAGCCATTGAGCAGCTGGAACACCGGACTGTCATGCAGCGGCGTCTGCGATCGGCGCTGGGCCTCGTTCAGCAGATTGAGCAGCTTGGCCTGGTCGGTGCTGGCCTCAGCGGGTTGGCCATTGCTGGCCAAACCATAAGGCTGGCAGCGCAGCAGGCCGACATCAAACGGCAGGCGCCCGGTCTCGGCGCTGACCAGCACCGTGGTGCAGGGTCGCATGGCATGGCGCAGACCGAGCTCGTAGAACACGTTGGCGTTGGCGCCGGTGAGGTCGGCCACGGCAAAGTCGCACAGCAGCAGCCGCTCGATCATCGGCTTGTGGATCACGCCGCCGGCCAGTTCTTCGTCCGCCCGCAGCGCGGTCATGCCCGCAGCATTGATCGCGGGCTGAATCAGCTGCGCGTAGACCGCGTCGAAATCGACCGTCAGCCCGCTGGCCAGGGTCTTGCGGCCAAAGGGCATCAGCACAAAACACAGCGGTGCCGGCATCACGGGCCTCTGCAGGGGCGAAGACTGGTCCGAGCCGCCTCAGTTGCGCGGTGCGCGGCTGCGGGCGGTGGGGGCGGGCTTGCTCTGACGCTTGCCACCGGTGGCGGCCGCCGCGCGGCTGGCCTTGGGCGCGCTTTGCGCTACCTGCACCACGATGGTCTGGCCGGGTTTGAAGCTCGCACCGGCGCGGGTGTCGTTCCACTGGGCGACCTGGGCCGCAGTGCTGCGGTAGCGTTTGGCCACAGCGGCCACGCTGTCGCCACGCTTGCCGGCCTTGAAGCGCAGCATCTTGTACGGCGGCCGGTCGGGTGCCAGCGACAGTGCGGCGTTGTCGGCCACCTTTTCGCTGACGTCGATACCGCGCAGCGCGTCGCGCGGCACCAGCAGCGTCGAGCCGGCCTTGACCAGCATGCGCGGCGGAATGTTGTTCAGCGTGCGCAACTGCGCCTCGTCCATGCCGACCAGGCGCGCCACATCGGCCGGCTTCATGGTTCGCGGCGCGATCCAGGCCGTCCAACTGGCCAGCGGGCCAAAGTGGCTGCGCAGCGCGTGCACAAAGCGGTTGGCGTTGTCGTAGGGCAGCAGCACCTGCGGCGTGCCGGCGGCCAGGATCACCGGCTTGTTCATCTGCGGGTTGAGCTGCTTGAACTCTTCCAGTGGCACACCGGCCAGGCGGGCTGCGCGGTCAAGGTCGATGTCGGCGGTCAGGCCCACCGAGACGAAACCGGGGTGGTTGCCCAGCTTGGGCAGGCTCAGCCCAAAGGCCTCGGGCCGCGCGACGATGTTTTCCACCGCCTGCAGCTTGGGCAGGTAGTTGCGCGTCTCGTCGGGCATGCGCAGGCTGCTGTAGTCGGTGGCCAGGCCCAGCTTCTGGTTACGGGCAATCGCCCGCTGCACACTGCCCTGGCCCCAGTTGTAGGCGGCCAAAGCCAGCTGCCAGTCGCCGAACATGCCGTGCAGCTTGTGCAGGTAGTCCAGTGCTGCCCGGGTCGAGGCCAGCACGTCGCGCCGGTCATCGCGGAAAACGTTCTGCTTGAGGTCGAAGTCGCGCCCGGTACCGGGGATGAATTGCCACATGCCCGAGGCCTTGGCCGTGGACATGGCCTGTGGGTTGAACGCGCTTTCAATGAAGGGCAGCAGCGCCAGTTCGGTCGGCATGCCGCGCTTGTTCAACTCTTCAACGATGTGAAACAGGTAGCGCCCGCCTCGCTCGGTCATGCGCAGCACATGGTCGGGCCGGCTGGCGTACCACTGCTCCCACTTGGTCACCAGCTCGCCGTCCAGGTCGGGGATGGCCACGCCACGGCGCACGCGCAGCCACAGGTCGGTGCGGGCAGTGGGCGCGTCAAGGTCGATTTGGACGCTGGGTTGCAGCGGGTCGACCGTGACCAGTGGCGCCGCCGAGGGCGGCGCGACGACTGCCACTGCCACGCCAGTGACGCTGGGCGTGGGCAAGGCAGCTGCCGGGCTTGGTGCGCGCCCTGCAGCCGCTGCTGCTTCGGGCCGGCCGAGCCCCGGCGCAGACGCCGAAGCGCCTGCGGTCGGGCCAGGTTCTGCGGGCTGCAGCGTGGTGCAGGCCGCCAGCATCAAGGGGACACACAGCAGCAGCCGGCGCAGGTGAGCTAGGAACATGGTGAGTGCTTTCAAGGGCGCACGGTGGCAGGCTGTTGCGGCCACGGGCCGGGCGGATGAAGGCCGCGTGAGTGCGGGCGAATGAAGGCATGCTGACGCAGCCTGGCCATGGGCCGTGGCGACGGGCCCCACTTGAGCACCATCGTCGCCGGCGCATGGGCTGGCTTCTAGAATGGGCGTCGGCAAGAGCCTGTCGACGCGGGCTGCGACGGCCTCTTCGGCCGGCCCGGTTGCCGCTTCAGGCCGATCCACACACGCCGGGCGTGTTGTCGGGTCGGGCAGGGTGGGCGGGGCAACAGGTGTCATGACGCGCAATTCATCGATTATAGAGTTGGCCCAATGGTGGCAAAGCCCGCCCGGACGCTATCTGCTGGCCTGGGAGCAGGCCCAGGTCGACGCGCTGGTCGACGACATCTTCGGTTTCCATGCGCTGCAGCTGGGGCTGCCCGAGCTGGCGGGCCTGCGCGCCAACCGCATGCCCGACCGCTGGCTGGCCAGTGACCTGCCCTGGGGTCTGCAGCCCGACCTCCTGCCATCGATGCCACATCTGCCGCCCGCCGCCGACCTGTCCAGCAGCCTGCCGCCGCTGACCACCGGTGTGGCGCTGCACTGTGAATTCGACGCGCTGCCCTTTCCCAGCCAGAGCCTGGACCTGGTGTTGCTGCCGCATGCACTTGAATTGGCCCGCGACCCGCACGACACGCTGCGCGAGGTTGAGCGCGTGCTGCGCCCCGAGGGCCGGGTGGTGATCATCGGCTTCAACCCGGGCAGTCTGTGGGGCCTGCGCCAGGGCATGGCGCAATGGCGCCGGCGTCTGGGCCTGGGCGGCGAACGGGTGCTGCCCGATTCGGGCGAGTTCATCGGCTACCGCCGGGTGCGTGACTGGCTGCGCCTGCTGGGCTTTGAGGCCGAGCGGGCCAGCTTTGGCTGCTGGGCGCCGCCGCTGCGCAGCGCGCGCTGGTTGGCGCGGTGGTCGTGGATGGACACGCTGGGCGAGCGGGCCTGGCCGGTTCTGGGCGCGGTGTACGCGGTGGTGGCGGTCAAGCGGGTGCGGGGCGTGCGGCTGCTGGGCCTGACCAGACGTCGGCATCGGGCGCATCAGGCCGCGCCGGCGGTGGCGGCCAACCGCCAGCACTCGGCATGGGCGGACCCGGTCAGAGCGACCGGGACAGGGCAAGACAAAGAGGGTTTGAATGGCTGACGAGAATGATGCGGTGGTGGTCTACACCGACGGTGCCTGCAAGGGCAACCCGGGCCCGGGCGGCTGGGGTGCATGGCTGCGCTGGGGTGAGCATGAGAAAGAGCTTTTCGGCGGCGAAGCCAGCACCACCAACAACCGCATGGAGCTGACGGCGGTGATCGAGGCCCTGGCCTTGCTCCAGCGGCGCTCGTCGGTGGCGGTGTACACCGACAGCAACTACGTCAAGGACGGCATCACGCAGTGGATCCACGGCTGGAAGAAGCGTGGCTGGCGCACCGCAGGCAACCAGCCGGTGAAGAACATCGACCTGTGGCAGAAGCTGGAGGCCCTGGTCGCACAGCACCAGCTGCAGTGGCATTGGGTGCGCGGCCACACCGGCGACCCCGGCAACGAACGCGCCGACCAACTCGCCAACCGGGGTGTGGCGTCAATCGCTGAACGGCGCTAAAGCCTGCTTGTCGGTGGACGCAAGCCGAGCGCCGTGTGCACCAACAGCCGCACCGAGACGGTGCTGATGGCATCGCGACCCTGCCTGTGGCCCGGACAAGCCGGATGAAGTCCCCGCTTCAGGGTTTCCTGGGCGGCGGGGGCAGGTTTTTCAGCTTGTCGACCAGCCTGTTCAGTTCTTCCGGGCTCATGTTCTGCAGCCTGGCGGGGTCCATGCCTGCAGGCATGCCGCCGGGCGTTGCGGGCGTGCTCGCCATGCGCAGCTCACCCGGCGCCATTCCGGCCGGGCAGGCGCCCAGGTACTTGGCATCCATCTGCATGCTGGCTTCGCGCAGGCCGGCGCGTGGTGGATTGAAGCTGATGCGGCCGTCCACCTTGTAGCTGGTCTGCATGTCGCCGGTGAAGCGGGCGCTGATCTGCGACTGGCCTTCCCTGGCCGTGCAGTCGGTCTGCACGTCGATCACGCCGCCGCTGCGTTTGACCGTGGGCGGCTTGCATTGGGCGTTGGCGTCGGAAAAACCGCGGCGTTGCAGCTCTTCATCGGACTTGGCGTCCACGCATTGGGTCGTCGACATAGGCCCGGGCGCGCCCTGCATCTGCATGGCCACCTGCCAAAGACCCGGCTTGCGCTTGGGCAGTGCGTCCTGCGCCCAGGCGCTGGCGCCATTCAGACCGCACAGCAGCAGGATGCCAAGGGCGCTGAAAGAGCGAAAGGCAATCAAGGACATCGGTTCTCCAACTCGGTTTCGCAGCGCTGCCCGGCGGTGCGGACATGACCGCGCATCATCGCCGTCCCGATTGCGCCTTGGCCACCCAATGGCGGCGCCCTGGCCGGCGGCTTCGTGGCATCTTGCCGGATGGCCAGTCGTGGCTCAGACCAGGCCGTCGAAAGGCAGCACCTCGACCAGCTCACCGGCGGCCACGCTGCCCTGGTCGTGGTGCAGCACCACCATGCCATTGGCCTGGCTCATGCTGCGCAGGATGCCCGAACCCTGGGCGCCGGTGATGCGCACCTGCCAGCGGCCGTCGGTGGCCTGGCTGACGATGCCGCGCTGGTACTCGGTGCGGCCAGGTTTCTTGCGGATGGGCTCGGTGCTGACCGCGCGCAAGGGCAGCAGTGGTTGCGGCGAGGCGCCGGCCATGGCCAGCAGCGCGTCGCGCACGAAAGCGTAGAAGGTGACCATCACCGCCACCGGGTTGCCGGGCAGGCCGAACAGCATGGCCTCGTGGCCACCGGCGCCCACACCACCACCGTTGGCCGCGATGCGCCCGATGGCCATCGGCCGTCCCGGCCGCATCGCGATTTTCCAGAACAGCACCTCGCCCAACTGCTTCATGACTTGCTTGGTGTGGTCGGCCTCGCCCACGCTGACCCCGCCCGAGGTGATCACCGCATCGGCGCAGGCCGCAGCCTGGCTGAAGGCCTCGGCCAGCGCGGCCGGTTCGTCGCGCACCACGCCCAGGTCGACCAGGTCCACGCCCAGTCGGGCCAGCATGCCCCAGATCGTGTAGCGGTTGCTGTCGTAGACACAGCCCATGTCCAGTGGCTCGCCGATCGAGCGCAACTCGTCGCCGGTGGAGAAGAAGGCCACGCGCAGACGGCGGAAGACTGGTACTTCGGCCCGGCCGAGCGAGGCCAGCAGGCCCAGGTCGGCCGGGCTCAGGATGCGGCCGGCCTGCAGCGCTGCGTCGCCCCGGGCCAGGTCCTCGCCGGAAAGGCGCCGGTTGTCGCCTGCGCGCACGGTGCCGGCGGGGACGCTGATGCGGCCGTCGGCAGTGGTGCCGGTGAATTCCTGCGGCACCACGGTGTCCAGCCCGGCGGGCATCACCGCGCCGGTCATGATGCGCACGCATTGGCCGGCGGCCACGCTGCCCTGGAAGGCGTCGCCGGCAAAGCCGGTGCCGGCCACCGTCAGCTCGGTGTCGCCGTGCGCCAGCAAGTCGGCCGAACGCAGGGCATAGCCGTCCATCGCCGAGTTGTCGTGCGACGGCACGTTGATGTCGGACATGATGTCGCGGGCCAGCACCCGGCCCAGCGCGCTGCGCAGGGCCAGGCTTTCCACCGCCTGCACTCTGGGCACCAGGCGGGCGATGAATTCACGCGCCTGGGCCACCGGCAGGGCGTCAGGGTCGTAGCCGGTGACGCAGGACGCGATCTGCGCCAGGCTTTGCCGGGCGGATACAGGTGCAGCAGTGGCGCTGTGGTCGGACATGCTCATGCCCGCCATTGTGCGGGCAGGGCGGGGCGGCTCCGGGCCACGCTCAGCCGCCGATGTAGCTCATCTCGACCCGGCGCGCGCTGCCCAGTGCGGCGCTGTCGGCGGGCATGGCAGCGCGCAACTCGGAGTAGCGGTCGTCGCGCCCGGCCCAGACGCCAGCCAGCGCGCCGGTGATGTCGGCGTCACTGGCGCCGCCGCGAAGCAGCGCGCGCAGGTCATGGCCCTGGCTGGCAAACAGGCACAGGAAGAGCTTGCCCTCGGTCGACAGCCGGGCCCGGTTGCAGTCATGGCAGAAGGCCTGGGTCACGCTGCTGATCAGACCGACTTCGCCTTTGCCGTCGTCGTAGGCCCAGCGCTCGGCGGTCTCGCCAGCGCTACTGGCCTGAAGCGCATGCATCGGCCATTCGGCCTGCAGCAGGGCCAGCACCTGGGCCGAGGGCAGCACCTCGTCCATGCGCCAGCCATTGCTGGCGCCCACGTCCATGTACTCGATGAAGCGCAGCACGACCTGGCCGCCGAAATGCTCGCGAAAGTAACGCGCCATCGGCACGACTTCTTGCGTGTTGGTGCCACGCTTGACGACCATATTGACCTTGATCGGCGCCAACCCGGCGGCATGCGCGGCTTCAATGCCTTCCAGCACCGAGGCGACCGGAAAGTCGACATCGTTCATGCGTCGGAACACGGCATCGTCCAGGCCGTCCAGGCTGACGGTGATGCGCTGCAGGCCGGCGGCCTTCAGTGCGGCGGCCTTTTTCGCCAGCACCGAGCCGTTGGTCGTCAGCGTCAGGTCCAGCGGCCGGCCTTCGGGTGTGCGCAGTTCGGACAACTGGGCGATCAACTGGTCCAGGCCCTTGCGCAGCAGCGGCTCGCCACCGGTCAGCCGGATCTTGTGCACGCCATGGGCCACGAACAGCCGGGTCAGCCGGGTGATCTCCTCGAAGCTCAGCAGCGAGCGCTGGGGCAGGAACACGTAGTCACGGTCGAACACCTCTTTGGGCATGCAGTAGCTGCAGCGGAAGTTGCAGCGGTCGGTGACCGAGATGCGCAGGTCGGCCAGCGGCCGGCCCAGGTGGTCTGCCAGAAGGCCGGTGGCAGGAATGGCCTGCGCAGGGATGATCGGCACCACCGCGCGGTAGCGCAGGTCAGCCAGTGGAATGATGGTGTCGCCCATGGGTCGATTGTGCGGCCAGGCTGGCGCGCGCGACGGCGCGCTGCGGCCAAGCCCTCAGCGCAGCGCGGGGCCGGTGCCGGCCGGTGCGTTCAGGTCGGCGCGCCTGGCGCCGGTGAAGCGCCGATCCCAGTAGGCGGCGCGCATGTCGTCCACGCGAACCTCGCCGCCGGGTTTGGGCGCGTGGATGAACTTGTCGCCACCGACATAGATGCCCACATGCGAAAAGGTGCGCCGCATGGTGTTGAAAAACACCAGATCGCCCGGCTTGAGTTCCTGCCGCGCCACGGCCAGCAGATTGCTGTCCTTGGCCTGCTCGTCGGCGCGGCGCGGCAGCACCAGGCCGACGCTGTTCTCGAAAATGTGGCGGGTAAAACCGCTGCAGTCGAAACCCTTGTCGGCGTCGTTGCCGCCACGGCGGTAAGGCACGCCGAGGAAGTTCATGGCCGTCATGACCAGTTCGGACGTCGTCTCGCGAACTGTCCTGTGCAGCGACTGCACCGCCGCCATCGACGCGTCCAGCGGCCTGAGCAGTCCACGATCAGTGAGCAGGCTGATGATCGGGTCATCGGCGAGGCCACCGCTGCGGCCCTGGGCCACCGCCTTGTCATCGGGCGCGGCCTGCACCAGCATCGACAAGCCCAGCAGACAGGCCGCCGCGCACCTGACCAAGCGGTGCTGGCGCTTGGCAGACGGGGACCGGCGGCTGGTTTGGCAGTGCTTGGGCTGGTGCATGGGCTGGTGCATGGGCGGCGAAGAATAGCATCGAGCCTGCACCCGCCTGCCCAGGGCCTTCCCGCCCAGGGCCTTCCCGCAGTCGGGCGGGCCAGAGTCAGTGTTGCGTCAGTGCCCTGCCGTGCAATGGACCTGGCCAAACGACCTGGCCAAACCCGCTGCGGCGGGCCAGAACTGAAGGAGACCGCATGAACCAGACACCCAGCGCCGGCAGCACCGGCCAGCACTACGACGATGTTCACCGAGCGTCGATCGCCGACCCCAGCAGCTTCTGGGCCGAGCAGGCGCAACTGATTGACTGGCAGACGCCGTTCGACCAGGTCGTCGACCACAGCCGGCCACCGTTTGCCAACTGGTTTGTCGGTGGCCGCACCAACCTGTGCCACAACGCGGTGGATCGGCACCTCAAAGACCGGCCCGACCAGAACGCGCTGATCTGGGTCTCGACCGAGGTCGACAAGGAGCAGGTCTACAGCTTTCGCCAACTGCATGCCGAGGTGCAGCGCATGGCTGCGGTGCTGCTCTCGCTGGGCGTGAAGCAAGGCGACCGGGTGCTGATCTACATGCCGATGACGCCCGAGGCCGCGTTCGCGATGCTGGCCTGCGCGCGCATCGGCGCCATCCATTCGGTGGTGTTTGGCGGCTTTGCCAGCCACAGTCTGGCCAGCCGCATCGACGACGCCGAACCGGTGGTGGTGGTCAGCACGGACGCCGGCAGTCGGGGCGGCAAGGTCGTGGCCTACAAGCCGCTGCTGGACGAGGCCATCCGCCTGGCCCGACACAAGCCCGCCGCCGTGCTGATGGTCGACCGGGGCCTGAGCCCGTTCGACCTCGTGGCCGGCCGTGACCATGACTATGCGGCGCTGCGCGAGCAGCACCTGGCCACCCAGGTGCCCTGCGTCTGGCTGGCGTCCGACCACCCCAGCTACACGCTTTACACCAGCGGCACCACCGGCAAGCCCAAGGGTGTGCAGCGCGACACCGGCGGCTACGCGGTGGCGCTGGCGGCGTCGATGAAGCACATCTTCATGGGCGAGCCGGGCGAGACCTATTTCTCCACCAGCGACATCGGCTGGGTCGTGGGCCACAGCTACATCGTCTACGGCCCGCTGATCGCCGGCATGGCCACCATCATGTACGAAGGCCTGCCGACCCGGCCCGACGGCGGCATCTGGTGGAAGCTGGTCGAACAGTACAAGGTGACGGTGATGTTCAGCGCGCCCACGGCGGTGCGGGTGCTGAAAAAGCAGGACCCGGCGCTGCTGAAGAAGTACGACCTGTCCACGCTGAAGGCGCTGTTCCTGGCCGGTGAGCCGCTGGACGAGACCACCGCGCAATGGATCAGTGAAGGCCTGGGCAAGCCCATCATCGACAACTACTGGCAAACCGAAACCGGCTGGCCGATCCTGACCATCTGCAACGGCATCGAGCGCGCGCCGTCCAAGTTCGGCTCGCCCGGCAAGGCCGTGTTCGGCTACAAGGTCAAGCTGATCGACGACGCCACCGGCGAAGAACTGACCGGCGCCAACCAGAAAGGCGTGGTGGCCATCGAGGGCCCGCTGCCACCGGGCTGCATGCAGACCGTATGGCGCGACGACGCGCGTTTCGTCAACACCTACTGGAAGAGCATCCCGGGCAAGCTGATCTACAACACCTTCGACTGGGGCATCCGCGACGAGGACGGCTACTACTTCATCCTCGGCCGCACCGACGACGTGATCAACGTCGCGGGCCACCGGCTGGGCACGCGCGAGATCGAAGAAAGCATCTCCAGCCACCCGGCCGTGGCCGAGGTCGCGGTGGTGGGCGTGGCCGACCCGCTCAAGGGCCAGGTGGCGATGGCCTTTGCCGTGCTCAAGGACGCTGGCCTGGCGGCCGACCCGGCCGAGGCGCTCAAGCTCGAAGGCCAGATCATGAAGCTCGTCGACAGCCAGCTCGGCGCCGTGGCGCGGCCGGCGCGGGTGCGCTTTGTCACCGTGCTGCCCAAGACCCGCTCGGGCAAGCTGCTGCGTCGGGCCATCCAGGCCGTGTGCGAGCAGCGCGACCCGGGCGACCTGACGACGATCGAAGACCCCAGCGCGCTGCAGCAGATCGTGCAGATGTTCAAGACCGGGGTCTGAGCTGCTCATTGAACGACAGCAGGCAGAATCGGCGCCGCCGCTCATGAGGCGGTGGCCAACCCCTTCTGCCCATGACGCACGCTGTGATTGCTTGTCGCCCCGACCTTTGGCGCGGTTTTTTTCTCATCCTCACCCTGAGCCTGGCGCTGCCCCTGTCGGCGGCGCCGCCGACATCGGCTCCGGGCCCGGCCTTTCCCGACTTCGCTACACCTGACGCACTGGCAGCGGCTTGTTCGCATCGCTTGCGCAGCGCAGGCGCGGGGCTCAAGCGGCTGGAGCGTCGGCCGGCCGATGTTGGTTGGCTGGGCGCCTATGACGCCTTCAGCGCCAGGCTCGAAGACCTGGCCAACCCGCTGACGTTTTTGGCCTCGGTCCACCCCGACAAGGCCATGCGCAGCGCGGCCGAGGCCTGCGAACTGCGCTGGCAGGATTTTTACTCGTCGCTGGGCCAGAACGCCGCGCTCTACCGCAGTTTGAACAAGTTGAGCCCGGCCGACGCCATCGACGTCGAGCTGAAGAAGACGTCGCTTGAGGGCTTCGAGGACAGCGGCGTGGGCTTGCCAGCCCAACAGCGCAGCCGGGCCAAGCAGATCAGTGACGAGGTCGGCGCGCTGACGCAGACCTTCGACCGCCATCTCCGCGACGCCGACACCCGGCTGGCCTTCAGTCAAGCGCAGTTGAAGGGCGTGCCTGCCGCGGTGCTGGCGCAGGCCAGGCGCGACGGGCCGGGCCCTGATGCCGGCTACCTGCTGAGCCTGGACTACCCGACCTACGACCCGGTGATGCTGCTGGCCGACGATGCCAGCACCCGTGAGCGCATGTGGCGAGCGAACAACCAACAGGGCGGCCAGCCCAACCTGGACCTGCTGGCCCGGATCACACGGCTGCGCAAGGAATACGCCAGCCTGTTTGGCGCCGCCAGCTGGGACGCTTTTGTACTGAAACGGCGCATGGCCCGCACACCCGAGCGCGCCATCGCCTTTCTGGACGAGGTCAAGGCGGCGGTGCAGGCGCGTGAAGTGGGCGAGCTGGAAGAACTGCGCCTGGCCAAGGCGGCGCATCTGGCGCAGCCCGAGGCCGGCGTCAGATTTGAGAGCTGGGACCTGAACTACTACACCGAGCGCCTGCGCCGCGAACGCCATGCGGTCGACCAGGAAGCCTTCCGCGCCTACTTTCCGCCCCAGGCCAGCCTGGAATTTGCGCTGCGCCTGGTCGAGCGGCTGATGGGCGTGCGCTACCAGCGTGTGCACGCCGCCAAGACCTGGCACGAGGAGGTGCAGACCTATGCCGTGTTTGACGTGGCCAGCGGCAAGGCCCTGGCCACGCTCTGGGTCGATCTCTACCCGCGCGACGGCAAGTACAAGCATGCCGCGGTGTGGGGGCTGCGCAGCAGCTCCAGCGCACTCAAACGCGTCTCGCAGGCCGCGCTGGTGGTCAACTTCGACCGCAACGGCCTGACACTGGACGAGCTGGAAACCCTGCTCCACGAGCTGGGCCATGCGGTGCACAACAACCTGTCGGCGACCCGCCATGCGCTGCAGGCCGGCACCAGCGTGAAGCATGACTTTGTCGAAGCGCCGTCGCAGATGCTGGAAGACTGGGTCTATGACAAGCAGGTGCTCAAGCTGTTCGCCGACGTCTGCCCGAGCTGCAAGCCGGTGCCCGATGCGCTGATCGACCAGGCTCTGGCGGCGCGCCGCTTCGGCACAGGTGTGCGTGAATCACGCCAGCACCTGTACGCTAGTTACGACTTGGCGTTGTATGGCCCCGCGCCGCGCGACCCGCTCGCGCTGTGGGCACAAATGGAAGGCGCCACGCCGCTGGGCCATGTGCCCGGCACCATGTTCCCGGCCCGCTTTGCGCACATTGCCAGCAATTACAGCGCCGGCTACTACGGCTATCTGTGGAGCCTGGTGCTGGCGATGGACATGCGCACCGCCTTCACAGGCCACAGGCTGGACCCTGCCGTGGGTCTGCGCTACCGCCAGACCGTGCTGGGCCAGGGCAGCCAGCGTGAGCCCGACAGCCTGCTGCGCGAGTTTCTGGGTCGAGACTTCAACGCCATGGCGTTTTTTGAGGAGTTGAAGAAATGACCCGCTGCCCAGCCACGACGACTTGGTTTCATGGCACAGCGCTGGCCGGACAGGGCAACGCCTTGCTGCTTGCCCTGGTGCTGGTCCTGCCCGGCTGCGCCGACCTGCGGGCCGGCAGCACTGCCCCGCCCCAGGCTGCCACCACCACGGCTCGGCCGCGCATAGACAAGGCCGCCGACCTGCCCAGTTTTATCTACCCGGTCAGTGGTGCGCTGGACGACATGGTCCGCTCGGCCGAGCGTTTTGCCCCGCTGTCGGCCAAGTTGCGCCGTGACACCGAATCGGTGCTGGCCGGCTACGACATTGCCGACACCGGCACCCGGCGTGAGCTGCTCGGCCTGCTCGCGGCGCTGGACTACCTGGA
>JANOWE010000107.1:0-3531 GCA_031417735.1 Betaproteobacteria bacterium | reverse complement strand
TGAGTAAACGGCCGCGATGCGAGTTCCGCTCAAGCGCATCGCTTACCGAACGTAGGTATCGCGAGCCGCCCCACCACCCCCAGATCTCTCCCAGCAACTGTAGGAACAATGCGTCGGACCGCACCAGGTGCGTCAAACCCTCGGCGCCCAACTGCAGGTCGCTGCACTTTCGCGCCGCGGCACGACGCAGCCTGATTGCTGCGTCCCATTCCACGACAGAACCAGACTTTCCATCCCCCTCATCGTGATGCACCCGTTGTGATGCCCCCAATGTGACGCCCCCATCAGGGGACCCCCGCAATCGGTCCCGCCACGTTCCCCAAGCAGCTAAAACTGTCGAGCAGGCTTTCACTGCGCGAGGGACACATGAGTTTGAAACGCCGACACGTCGCTGCCCTTATGGCGTCCGCAGGCATCCCGGGGCTACCGTTGGCCGTTGTTGACGCTGGTGTAAATCCGCCTCTATTCGGTGGTGAGGTGTCGGATTTACCTTCTGATGCTGGCTGGCATCAAGGCTGTGCCGACCCAAGAAGATCAGGGCCCGTTCTTGGGCCCTGATGTGGTTGGTGTGGAGTTGCCGATGCCGACGGGCATCAAGGTGACCAGACTCAGAACGGCTCGTCGGGATCGAACTCAGGCGGCACGCCCTCTGGCACGAGTTGCTCGCGCCAAGCCTGTTGCATCTGCGGCCCGTACAGGGCCCACAACGCCTGGCGCATGGCCTGCAGACACTCGGCGACCGCCAGCGCTTGCTCTGGCGTCCAGTGACTGGGCAGCACTGACGATGCCGATGAAGATGGACTCGAGCTCATCGTCCCGCCTTGCGTGATCGCTGCGCAGCCGCCTTGGCCGCGCGCTCAGTCAGGCGCTGGGCCTCACGCTCCTGGGCCTCCTTGGCACGGTAGGACTCGCCGTCGATGCGCACCACTTCGGCACGGTGCATCAGCCGGTCGATCAACGAGACCACGCAGGCCGCGTTGGGGAAGACCTCGCCCCAGTGGGCGAACGCTCGGTTGGTCGTCACCACCGTGCTCTTGTTCTGGTAGCGCCGGCTGACCAGCTCGAACAGCAGGTCGGCATGGCGGTTCGAGTACGACAGGTAGCCCACCTCGTCGATGAGCAGCACATCGGGGGCGGCGTAGTGGCGCAGCTTGCGGCGCAGGCCCGAGTCGCTGTCCAGGGCGGCCAGCTCGCCCAGCAATTGCCCGGCGGTGGTGAACAGCGCCGTGTGCCCGGCCAGCACCGCCTGGTAGCCGATATTGCATGCGCACATCGTCTTGCCCACGCCGTTCGGACCGACCAGGACCACGTTGGACGCATCCTTGACGAAGTCCAGCGTCATCAGCTCCTCCACGGCGCTGCGGTCGATGCTCTTGGGCCAGGCCCAGTCGAAGTCGGCCAACGATTTGAAGCGCCCGATGTGGGCCTCGCGCAGGCGGCGCTCCAGGCTGCGGCTGTCGAAGAACGAAATAATTGCAAATTTGAACGAATAAACGGCTAGCCTGAACGAATAATCTGCAAACGCCCCCCACGGGCGGCGTCAAGGCCGCGCCGGTTGCCCGGTTCACTGGATCGACGCAAGCAGGGCCGAGCAGGCCTTGAAGTAGCGGGGTGAGATGCTGAAGTCCCTTCGCAACTCGTCCTGTCGCCGGACCAACTCGGCTGCTCTGGGGCACACCCAGGCGAGCGCGCCTTTGGGCCATCCGCGCATCGATGCCAACCGCTCGACTGATGCCGGTGACCAGGAGGAATGAAACGTCCTCGCCTCAGGTGCCCATCGCAAGACGTGGGCGACTCTGGCCAGGGTCCATTGGCGTTGTCGCAGCCTGGTTGGCAGCGACGTCACCGCCCGCTGACCTGCCGTGGACTCAAACGCGAAGTCCTTGACTGCCAGTGCTTGACGATCGGCCGATTGCCCGCAAGCGCGCTCGTCGAAGTTCGGCGCCGAGATCACCTCATGTGCCACCGCGTTCACGATCCGAATCAAGTCGCGCGGCTGGGTCCTCCCCCACGGCAAGCTCAGGTCTGTCTTCGCCGAGCAGAGATCCTGCAACCACAAGGCGTCGCCCGCACAAACAGTGTCTTCCTCGAGCAGTGTTGGCGCCGCGGCGATGGGCTGAAGCACGTTAACGAGGCTCCCGGCGTGCCGGACGCCTGCCAGTCTGCGCGTCGCCACCGGCGTGAGCCAAGTGCCGTGGATGTTGCACACGGTGGCCAAAGGGCTCATCCAGTTCCGACACCACGTGAGCGCCTGACCGGCGTCCGTCGCGTCCGCCAGGCATCTCTCGCAGGCTCCGAGCTCTTGGGGCCAACGTGGGTGCCAACCGAGTGGTGCCATCGCCTGAAGATCGGCTCGCGACATCCGCGCCGCCGCGGCGAGGGCATCCAGGTTGACGGTGCTGCTGTCGATGGAGAACCAATGAGGAAGGTGAGCGTCGCCAGCCTGCAGGGCACCCAGCCGACTCAACAGCGTCTTCAAACCCAGGCCGTAGAGCTGTGCAACGCGCAGGAGCCAGGAGCCCAGAAGCTCGTCGGTCGCCGGCTGCGGAACGAAGGGCAGGCCGGTGTGCCGTGCGGCCGCGGCTTTCATGCGAAAGTGCGCGCACCGATCACCGACTGCAGCAGCTCTGGCGTGATGCACTCCTTCTTCGAGCGAATGGCCGCCTCGGCCGCCCGCGACAACAGCTCACTGATGTGCCCGGTAATGCCACTGGTGGCACTCATGATCGCGCTGACCATGGCGCGGCTGCCTGAGATCCGGGATGCTTGCCTCAGCGGAAGCTGACGCTCGAACCCAGCCAGGAAACCACGGAAATCTTCGTTCTCCTGCCAGCGCGGAAGCTCAAACCCTGGAAAGCGGCTGGCGATCTGAGCATCGGTCTGCATCGCCGCCAGCGCGTCCCGCGTGCCGAGCACGACGATCGAGCACTTGAGCTGGTTGGACAGGAACTTCAGCAAGTTCATCGACGCGCGCTGCTCGTGTGCGGTTCCAGCCAGCAAGTTGTGCACCTCGTCGACAACGATCATGCGCGGCGCCACCTTGCGTAGCAGCGTCAATGCCGTGTACTCCACGGCGGCCAACCGGTCCCCAGGCCGGTAGGGCGCGTTCAACGCCATGAGCAGCTGCCCATACAGACGCCGCTCCTGCGGCGCCGAAGGCATTTCCACGGCCAACACGTCGACCTGCAGCAAGCCTGTGTCAGTGTTGAACTCGCGCGCCGGGTGGGCGCGCAAGAACTTCTGGATGACCATGGACTTGCCGATGTTGGACTCACCGTGCAGCAACGGCCCTGCATGCGGGTCCGTTCAGGGCAGCCCAACAACCGCTCCAGTTCCTGCAGGGCCTGTCGGGATCGTGGGTAGTCGATCCAGTGATCTTCTGCCAGGTGAGCAATTCGCCTGCCATCGTCCAGGTCGGCTATGACGCGGGCCTCGGCAGTGAGGTGTGTGTGAACGCTCATGACGATCCTCCCAAGTTCTCGGTCAACGGCGGCGGCTGTGCCAGACCTCGCCCTCAAACGGCACGGCCGG
>JANOWE010000106.1:0-38833 GCA_031417735.1 Betaproteobacteria bacterium | reverse complement strand
CCTGGCACTGGACGAAGCGCTCGAGGCCCTGGCGGCGATCGACGATCGAAAGAGCCGCGTGGTTGAGCTCCGCTTCTTCGGAGGGCTCAGCCTCGAGGAGACCGCCGAGGCGCTCGGCGTCTCGACCAAGACCGTGATGCGCGACTGGGACTTCGCCAAAGCATGGCTGCAGCGCGAGATGCTGCGTGACCAAGCCTAGTCTGAACTGGCGCGGGCGGATTCTGCGGCCGGGCTACACTGAAGTGTTCGTGATGAAGCGTCGTGTTCACAAAACCGACAAGCACCGTCACGAAAAGAGCGCCCAGTGCGCCACCCCAGCCCAGGCACTGGCGGCGCGACAGGTCGTGCGCTGATGGCGGCGACAGGCCGACCCCTTGGCCGCCGGTGTGACCATGCGGGTGTGGCTTGTTGCTCATGGCACCACCTGGTAGTCGGGAGAGGCAAACACCAGATAGGCGGCGGTGCGCACACGCTGGCTGCGCCAGTCGTCGCCGGGGTCGGCGGGCTGGTCGGGCACGGCCTGCACCGCTGCGCTGATGCGCGCAGCGGCGCTGGCCGACAAGCGCCCGCCCGTGGCCAAGGCCGACAGCCGCTGCACCAGGGCCGGCGGGTTGGCCGCGTCGGCCCGCCAGGGCGCGAGATCGACATGGGTGCCAATGGCACCCGGCACACCGGGGTAGGCCGGCATGCCGCCCCAGAACAGCAGCTGGTTGAGAAAATTCAGCCGCGCCAGCGCGGTGTTGGCGTTGTGGATGCCAAACGCCGGACCGACGCGGCTGCTGCCGGTCACCGGGTAGTCGGGCGGGTAGAAGTTGAACACCGAGGGCGCGCGGAACACATGCTGGCGCAGCTTGTCGCCCCACCACCAGCCCAGCGCGTCGCCGTCGCTGCTGCCCTGCAGCGCGCGCAGCACGCCGGTCATCATCAGCACCGGCTCACGCAGCCGGTCGGCGGCCTGGCCTGGAGCGTCGCCTCGGGCCTGGGTGTCGAGCAGGATCGCGGCCACAGTGGCGGCCAGGTCGCCGCGCCGGCCCTGGCCAAAACTGCGGCCAGCCTGCAGGTAGCGGCCGGCGACAAACGCCTGGCTCACCCGCTGCACATAGGCCGGGCTTGGGTTGCTCTTGACCAAGTGCTGGATGAGCTGGCGGGCCACGAAAGGGGCGGTGTTGCCATGCGCCATGACCGCGTCCAGCAGCTGGTCCAGCGCCTGCGCGGGTGTCCGGCTGGCCGACAGGGACCGGCCACCCAACAGCGCGCGCGGCTGGTCGTCGTGCAGGGCCGGCACCGCCACCATGTCGCCCTGCAGGTAGCGGCAGTGGCCTTGCAGCGGCCAGCACGGGCCGGGCGCGGTGCCACCGGCGGGGTAGGTCCAGCCGGTCAGCGCGTAGGCATGGCCTCGCACCACGGCGTTGTCGAAGGCGGGCAGGCAGCGGCCGCCCGCCAGGCTGCCGTCGGCATTGAGCAAGCAGGGGCCGATGCTGAACAGCTGCAGCATTTCACGCGCGTAGTTCTCGTTCGGCCGCAGGCGGTCGTTGTTGACATGGTTGAGGTACTCGCCCATCAGCGGTGACAGCGTGACCCGGCGCAACAGCTCGCGGTAGTTGCCCAAGGCGTTGTCGAGCAGCATGTTGTGGAAGGCGCGCAGGCCATAAGTCCCGTCTACCTCCAGTGCCGAGACGACCATGATCTGGCCCAGCGCAAAGGCCATGCGCTGGCGCAACTGGTCGGGCTGGCTCAAGGCGTTGCGGTAGAAATCCCACAGCAGCGGGATCGAGCTGAAGTTGTCGCGCACGCATTGCTCGTCGCGCCCGGCGCAGTAGTCGGCCACCACCGGCCGGTGGATCTGGTCACCACCGCCGCTGCTGTAGCGTGAGCCTTTGGTCTGCAACTGGCCGGCGATCCAGAACGGCGCACCGAGCCGGCGGATGTCGGCCACCAGGGCCTCGCTGGCGCCGAAGCTGGCCTGGTCGGCCAGGCGCACGGCGTCGCGCTGGCTGGTCGAGACGAGGTACAGGCCAGCCACGCCAGCGATGCGCTGATCGGGTGCGGCGTCCGCGGTCGCGGCATTGGCCGAAGCAGATGCCGGTGGTGCGTCGGCGCCGCCACAGGCCGCCAGGGCGCCTGCCAGCGATGCGGCGCCAAGCGCCTGCCACACTTGCCACCTGCCGGTGCTGACGCCGGTGTGAACACCGGCGTCAGCCCTTGCTCTTGCCGCAGCACGAGCCGTCGGCCCAGCTCCCTGCCCCTTCACCCTCATAGCCTGCCCCCGTTTGTGCCTGCGCCTTGCAGGTCGCAACGATATGTCGCTGGCTGGCGCATGTCAGTAACACGTCGCTGCATGTTGCGCTGGCCCGACGCCGGGCCCATGGCCAGCGCTGGCATGGCCAGAAGCGGCCGCGGGCCAATACCCATTTGATCAGGGCCTTGCGGTCATTGCCCCAGAAAGGCTCGCCGTCGACGACGATGCAGAGGCACCGAACACGCCAGCAGCCATGGCGCTGTCGTTGGCTTGCTTCAAAGGCAACTTCCAGCCAGGCTCGGCCCGTGCGGTTTTTGCGGCGGCGTCCAGCCCCGATTCAGCCACCCGCGCCTGCAGCGCGATTGACCCCATTTGTTCAGGAGCCTTCAGACCATGACCCTTGCCGACCACCACGTCTCGGACTACGCCTCAGCCGAGGTGCAGCGGCGCCGTGCCGATCTGGCCCTGGCCCTGCGCGCTGCTGCGCACCATGGCCTGGCCGAGGGCGTGTGCAACCACTTCAGCGCAGCCCTGCCCGACGGTTCGCAGCGCTTCTTGCTCAACCCGCGTGGCCTGCTGTGGCGCGAGGTGCAGGCCGACGACATCATGATGGTGGACGCACAGGGTCGCGTGCTGGCAGGTCGGCACGCGGTGGAGCCGACGGCGATGTTCATCCACGCCGCCGTGCATCTGGTCTGCCGCCAGCCGGTGGTGATGCACACGCACATGCCGTATGCCACCGCGCTGACCTTGATCGAAGACCGCTGCCTGAACACCACGCTGTCGCAAACCGCGATGCGCTTTCACGGCCGGGTGGTGGTGGACGCCCACTACAACGGCCTGGCCCTGGACGCCAGCGAGGGCGAGCGCATTGCCAGCGCCATGCAGGGCGCCGACGTGGCCTTCCTGGCCAACCACGGCGTGGTGGTGTGCGGCGAGCACATCGCCCACGCCTACGACGACCTGTACTTCCTGGAACGCGCCTGCATGGCCCAGGTGCTGGCCCAGTCCACCGGCCGCCGTCTGGCCCCGGCGAACGCCGCGCTGGCCGAGCGCGTCAAACAGCAGACGCTGGGCGAACGCCTGCAGTCGGAACTGTTCTTCGACGCGCTGCGGCGCACGCTCTGACCTGCTTGAATCCCGCGCCTGCGGCGGGATGTCGCCTCAGAGCCCCAAGCCGCCCCTGCACCCAGGCAGCATCACTCAGGCCAGCGCCCGCCCGATGAGGATTTTCTGCACCTCGGACGTGCCTTCGTAGATCTGGCAGACGCGCACATCGCGGTAGATGCGTTCGAGCGGAAAGTCGCTGACATAGCCGTAGCCGCCCAGCACCTGGATCGCCGCCGAACACACTTGCTCGGCCATCTCGCTGGCCATCAGCTTGGCCATCGCGGCCTCTTTCAGGCAGGGCAGGCCGGCGTCCTTCAGAACGGCGGCATGCCAGATCAGCTGGCGCGCGGCCTCGATCTGCGTGGCCATGTCGGCCAGTTTGAACTGCACCGCCTGGTGCTGGAAGATGGGTTGGCCGAAGGACTGGCGTTCCTTGCTGTAGGCCAGCGCCACCTCGAAGGCGGCGCGGGCCATGCCCAGGCTCTGGCTGGCGATGCCGATGCGCCCGCCTTCCAGCCCCGACAGCGCAATCTTCAGGCCCTGGCCTTCTTCGCCCAGCAGGTTGGCGGACGGCACGCGGCAGTCCTCGAACAGGATTTGCGCCGTGTCGCTGGCATGCTGGCCCAGCTTGTCTTCAATGCGGGCCACCGTGTAGCCCGGCGTGGCCGTGGGCACGATGAAGGCGCTGATACCTTTCTTGCCGGCGGCCTTGTCGGTCACCGCCATGACGATCGCCACATCGCCGTTCTTGCCGCTGGTGATGAACTGCTTGACGCCATTGAGCAGGTAGTCGTCACCGTCACGCACGGCCGTGGTTTTCAGCCCTCCCGCCTCGCTGCCCACATGCGGCTCGGTCAGGCAGAAGGCGCCCAGCATGTCGCCCCGGGCCAGGGGTTTGAGAAACCGCTGCTTCTGGTCCTCGTTGCCGAAGCCCATCAGGATAGAGCAGACGGGGCAGTTGTTGACGCTGATGATGGTGCTGGTGGCGCCGTCGCCGGCGGCAATCTCTTCGATCATCAGCGCCAGCGCCAGGTAGTCAAGCCCTGCGCCGTCGTAGTCGGTCGGCACGGCCACGCCGTAGCAGCCCAGATCGGCCAGGCCGCGCAGTTCTGCTTTCGGAAAGTGGTGGCTCTTGTCCCAGGCCGCCGCCTGCGGCGCGATGCGTTCCTGCACATAGGTGCGCACGGCGTCTTGCACCGCGCGGTGGTCTTCGGACAGCAGCATGGCCGGAGCCTTCTCGGTTTACCAGGCCAGGGCTTGGCCGTCGTGGTTGAAGAAGCCGCCGTTGTCAGCGGGCGTGAGCGCGGCCACGGTGGCGCGCAGGTCGCTCACGCTGCGTTCTACCGATATGTCCGCGCCTGCGCCGCCCATGTCGGTATGCACCCAGCCCGGGTGCAGCGCGACGCAGGTGGCACGGCCGGCCAGCAGCAGCGATGCGTCTTTCAGCACCGAATTCAGTGCCGCTTTCGAGGCTCGGTACAGCCAGCCATTGCCGGCCGTGCGCAGGCCGATCGAGCCCATGCGCGAGGACAGCACGGCGATGCGCGCACCCGGCGCCAGGGCGTCCGCCACGGCCGGCAGCAAGCGCATGCTGGCCAGCACATTGCTGTGCATGACCTCGTCGAACTGCGCCTCGGTGGGTGGCTCCAGGCCCAGGCTGCGCGGACCATAGACACCGGCCACCAGCCACACCGCATCAAAGGCCATGCCATCGATCTGCCAGGCCAGGCCCGAGCAGCCGGCCGCGCTGGCCACGTCCAGCCGCAGCGCCTTGGCACCGGCTTGCGCCAGCCGCGCCAGGCCTTGGTCGCTGCGCGCGCTGGCCACCACCCGCGCGCCGTCGGCCAGGGACTGCCGCACCAGCTCAAGGCCGATGCCGCGTGAGGCGCCAATGACCAGAACCTGTTGCATCGCCGCGCGGCTCAAAACATTTCCACGGCCATGGCCGTGGCTTCGCCGCCACCGATGCACAGCGCGGCCACGCCGCGCTTGAGGCCGCGCTGGCGCAGTGCGCCCAGCAGCGTGACAACGATGCGCGCACCCGAAGCCCCGATCGGGTGGCCCAGCGCGCAGGCGCCGCCATGCACGTTGACGATCTCGTGCGGCAGGCCGAAGTCTTGCATCGCGGCCATGGTCACTGCGGCAAAGGCCTCGTTGACCTCCCACAGCTTGACGCTGGCCGCGTCCCAGCCGCTGGACTTCAGCACCTTGCTGATGGCCCCGGCCGGCGCGGTGGCAAACCACTGCGGCGCTTGTGCATGCACCGCATGGGCAACGATGCGGGCCATCGGCGTGACGCCCATTTCGTGGGCGGTGGACTCACGCATCAGCACCAATGCGGCGGCGCCATCGCTGATGCTGGACGCGTTGGCCGCGGTGATGCTGCCGTCCTTCCTGAACGCGGGCTTGAGCGACGGGATCTTGTCGAGCCTGGCCTTGAATGGCTGCTCGTCGAACTTGACCACCGTCTCACCACCCTTGCCGGCGACCGTCACCGGCGCCATCTCCCAGTCGAAGCGACCGTCTTCATTGGCGGCCTTGCTGCGGGTGGTGGAGGCGATCGCGAAGCGGTCCTGCGCTTCGCGGCTGAAGCCATATTTGTCGACGCATTGCTCGGCGAACACGCCCATGGCCTTACCACGTTCATACGCGTCCTCCAGGCCGTCCATCGCCATGTGGTCGAACAGTTGAGCGGCGCCGTACTTCACGCCCTTGCGGGCAAACATCAGGTGCGGCGCGTTGCTCATGCTTTCCATGCCGCCAGCCACCAGCACGCGGGCGCTGCCGGCGGCGAGCATGTCATGGCCGAACATCATCGCGCGCATGCCGCTGCCGCACATCTTGCTCAGTGTCACGGCACCGGCCGAGTCGGGCAGCCCGGCGGCGCGCATGGCCTGGCGCGCCGGTGCCTGACCCTGGCCGGCCATCAGGCAGTTGCCCATCAGCACCTCGTCGACGGCCTCGCCCGGCATGCCGGCGCGCTGTACGGCGGCGCGGATGGCCACCGCACCCAGTTGCCAGGCGGCCAGCGAAGACAGCTCGCCCAACAGGCCCCCGATGGGCGTGCGCGCGGCAGAGACGATGACGATGGGGTCCTGGGCCATGGGTTCTTCTCCTGCCATTCAAACAAGGGGTGTGGCGGCGGCGGCAGCCAGCGCCAGCTCACGTTCGGCGCGCTGGTGGCAGAAGCGCCGGGCGGGCTCGTAGGGAAACACATCATGCACATGGCCGGCCAGGATGCGCTCTTTGTGGGCTTGCCAGAACTCGGCCTCCAGCAGGTCGGCATGGTGGGCCAGAAAGACTTTGCGCACCGCCGGGTTGCCGAGCAGAAAAGGGCCGAATGTCTCTGGAAAAACGTCGTGCGAGCCTACCGTGTACCAGACCTCGCCCGACATTTCTTCTTCTTCGTTGCGCGGCTCGGGCACGCGGCGGAAGTTGCAGTCGCTGATGTATTCGATCTCGTCGTAGTCGTAGAACACCACCTTGCCGCCCCGGGTGACGCCGAAGTTCTTCCACAGCATGTCGCCCGGGAAGATGTTCGCCGCGACCATGTCCTTGATCGCGTTGCCGTACTCGATCACCGCATGTTCAAGCTGCTCGGGCTTGGCGTCCTTGAGGTAGATGTTGAGCGGAATCATGCGCCGCTCGATGTAGACATGGCGAATGACCAGCGCGTCGCCGTCCACTTCGAGCTGGCTGGGGCAGAAGTGCATCAGCTCGGCCACCAGCTCCTCGCTGATGCGCGCACGCGGAAAGGCCACGCTGGTGTACTCCAGCGTGTCGGCCATGCGCCCGACCCGGTCATGGGTCTTGACCAGCAGGTACTTGCCCTTGATCTGCTCGCGCGTGGTGTCCTTCTGCAGCGGGTAGAAGTCCTTGATGACCTTGAACACATAGGGGAACGAGGGCATGTCGAAGACCAGCATGACCATGCCCTTGATGCCGGCCGAAATGCCCAGCTGGTCGGTCGAATGGCGGAAGTGGTAGAGCAGGTCGCGGTAGAACAGGTTCTTGCCCTGCTTTTGCAGACCCAGCGCGGCATAGATCTCGCTGCGCGGCTTGCGCGGCATCAGGCTGCGCAGGAACTGCACATAGGCGCTGGGGATCGGCATGTCGACCATGAAGTAGGCGCGGGCGAAACTGAACACCATCAGCAGATCGTCCTCGCTGAACAGCGCGGTGTCGATCGTCAGCAGGCCGCTTTCCTGGTGCAGGATGGGCAGCGCAAACGGCGTCTCGGCGAAGCCATTGACGATCCTGCCGATGATGTAGGCGCCCTTGTTGCGGTAGAACAGGCTGGCCAGCACCTGGATCTGAAAGTTCGCGCGCAGGCGCACTTGATCGCCCACATGCTGGCGCAGCGCGGCGATCACCTCGTCGATGTCGCGGCCCAGGTCGTCAAACGGCGTGGCCAGATCGAAGCCCTGCACGATGGCCAGCAGCGTCTCGCGCAGCTTGTCGCGGCCGGGGTAGAAGGCGCGGTAGGTCGGGTGGGCGCTGGGCTCGTCATGCTCGATGAACTCGGTCGACACCGCCGGGCGCACGAAGATGAAGTCGTTGCGGAAGTAGCTGTGGTGCAGGATGCGCGTGGTGACCGAGTTGAAAAAAGTCTCGGCCAGCTCGGGCTGCAAATGCTCGACCAGCAGGCCGATGTAGTGCAGCTTGACCTGCTGCCACACGTCGTCTGGCAGCTTGGCGGCGTCGAATTCACTCTGCAGGCGCAGCACCGCCTCGTCGACCCGCTTGTCGTAGAACTCGATGCGTTCACGCTGGGCCAGCTGCTGGCCATGCCAGTCGGCAAGCTCGAAGCGGGCCTTGGCCGCGCGGTTGGTCGCGCTGAACAGGCCGTAGTGGCGGTTGAAGCCGTCGAGCATGGCCAGCGCAATGTCAAAGGCGCGGCGGTCGGACAGGCTGTTGGGGGTGTTCGGCATCTTTGGGTCCGGCGGCCGGGTCAGCCAGGTTGGCGCTCAGCGCGCGGTCAGGCCGCCATGTCCTGCTGCTGCTGGCGGTAGCGCTGCTTGAGCATGGCCAGCGCCGTGTCATAGCTCAACGCCACCTCGTCGGCGCTGCCTGCAGTGATCTGCAGGTCTTGCAGCAGGCCGTTGTGCAGGCCATAGACCCAGCCATGCACTACCACCGACTGGCCGCGCTGCCAGGCGTCTTCCAGCACCGTGGTGCGGCAGACGTTGCGCGCCTGTTCCAGCACGTTGAGCTCCACCAGCGCGTTGACCTGCAGGTCTTCGTCCAGGCTGGCCAGGAAGCCTTCATGCGCGTCGCGCACGTCTTTGACATGGCGCAGCCAGTTGTCGACCAGGCCGGCCCGGCTGTTGGTCATGGCCGCGCGCACGCCGCCGCAGTTGCTGTGGCCGACGACGATGACATGGCGCACCTGCAGCGCGTCCACCGCGAACTGCACCACCGACAGCGCGTTGAGGTCGGAATGCACCATCAGATTGGCCACGTTGCGGTGCACGAACAACTCACCCGGCAGCAGGTCGACCAGCTCGTTGGCCGGCACCCGGCTGTCGGCGCAGCCGATCCACAAATACTGCGGCTTTTGCTGCTGCAGCAAGCGGGTGAAGAAGCCGGGCTCACGGGCCTCGGTGGCCTCGGCCCAGCGCCGGTTGCTGTCGAACAGTTCTTGCAGCTTGTCGCTCATGGCGGGGGTCTCGGTCGGTCGTCGGGCGATGGGCCTGGCGGGCAGTTCAGGGGCCGGCCTGGCTCACATCGTCTCCCCGAACAACTCGCGGCCGATCAGCATGCGGCGGATCTCCGACGTGCCAGCGCCGATCTCGTAGAGCTTGGCGTCGCGCCACAGCCGGCCCAGCGGATAGTCGTTGACATAGCCGTTGCCGCCGAAGATCTGCACGCCCTCGCCGGCCATCCAGGTCGCCTTTTCGGCGCACCACAGGATCACGCTGGCGCAGTCTTTCCGGACCTGCCGCACATGCTCGGCGCCCAGCAGATCGAGGTTCTTGCCCACGGTGTAGCAAAACGCCCTGCCGGCCTGCAGCACGGTGTACATGTCGGCCAGCTTGGCCTGGATGAGCTGGAACTCGCCGATGCTCTGGCCAAACTGCTTGCGGTCGTGGACATAGGGCACCACGCTGTCCATCACCGCCTGCATGATGCCGATCGGCCCGGCGGCCAGCACCGCGCGCTCGTAGTCCAGCCCGCTCATCAGCACCCGCGCGCCGCCGCCCACGCTGCCCAGCACGTTCTCCAGCGGTACGGCCACGTCCTGGAACAGCATCTCGCCGGTGTGGCTGCCGCGCATGCCCAGCTTGTCGAGCTTTTGCGCGGTAGAGAAACCCTTCATGCCTTTTTCGACGATGAAGGCAGTGACACCGCGCGCACCCAGTTCGGGTTCGGTCTTGGCGTAGACCACCATCACGTCGGCATCGGGCCCGTTGGTGATCCACATCTTGGCGCCGTTGAGCAGGTAATGGTCGCCCTTGTCCTGGGCCTTCAACTTCATGCTGATGACGTCGCTGCCGGCGCCGGCCTCGCTCATCGCCAGCGCGCCCACATGCTCGCCGCTGATGAGTTTGGGCAGGTATTTCTCGCGCTGGGCGTCGCTGCCGTTGCGCTTGAGCTGGTTCACGCACAGGTTGCTGTGCGCGCCGTAGCTCAGGCCCACCGACGCGCTGGCGCGCGATATCTCTTCCATCGCCACCATGTGCGCCAGGTAGCCCATGCCGGCGCCGCCATACTGCTCGGGCACGGTGATGCCCAGCACGCCCAGCGCGCCCATCTTCTGCCACAGGTCCATCGGAAACTGGTCGCTGCGGTCGATCTCGGCCGCGCGGGGCGCGATCTCGGCCTGGGCAAAGTCGCGCACCGCGTCGCGCAGGGCGTCGATGTCCTCGCCGAGCTGAAAGTCGAGGCCGGGAAGCTGGGTCATGGCGGGTCTCCTGAGTGGTTTGCGCGGGCCGAGTGCTCAGCCCTGGATGCCGCCGCGGCCGGTCACGGTCATCATCGTCGCGACCATCGTGGCCACACGCTGGGCTTGTCCGTCGGCGCCGTTCTGCCAGGCCAGGCCCTCGGTCACGCTGATGGTACGGCCGGCCTTGACCACCCGGCCCTCGCAGTACAGCAGCGGACCCCGGGCCGGCGCAAGCAGGTTGATCTTGAATTCGATGGTCAGCACGCCGGCGTCGGCCGGCATCAGCGTGGCCGCCGCGTAACCGCAGGCCGAATCCAGGGCCGCCGCCAACATGCCGGCGTGCATGAAGCCATGTTGCTGGGTCAGATGCGGCGCATGGGCCAGCGTGATCAGCACCCGGCCCGGCGCCACCTCGGCCAGCTGCGCGGCCAGCGTGGCCATCGCCGCCTGCTGCGCGAACGAGGCCCGCACACGGGCCTCGAAAGCGGGGTCTGGCGGCGCTTGCAGCCGGGGCGAAGGTGGGCTGGGGTGGAGGCTGGTGTCCATCGGTCGGGCTGCTGGGCGGCGGTCGGGGTAATTGACGTTTACGTAAACGTCAATCATATCGGCGAGACAGGCGCGGTGCAACAGCATGGTCAGGCCGGAGTCCGACCGCGTCAGCCGCGGGCTGGCGGCAACGCCACCAGCAGTTGCTGGCAGCGCGCCTCATGCTGGTCTATTTCGTCCAGGGTTTCGCGGATGTCGTCGCGCTGGCGCTGCAGCGTCTGACGGTGCGCGCGCAGCACGCCGAGGAAGGCCTGCAACTGCGGCGCAGTGTCGGCGTCGCCGTCGTACATGGTCACCAGCTGCAAGATGTCCTGCAGCGACAGGCCCAGCCGCTTGCCGCGCAGCGTGAGCTTGAGCCGCGTGCGGTCGCGCTGGCTGTAAACGCGCTTGCGGCCTTCGCGGGCGGGTTGCAGCAGGCCCAGGTCTTCGTAGAAGCGGATGGTGCGCGAGGTGACCTCGAACTCCTGCGCCAGCTCGCGGATGGTGTAGCGGCGCGGCTTGTTGGCGCGGTCGGGCGTGGTGCTCATGGCGTGTCGATTGACGTTGACGTCAACGTCAATGGTACGGCCGCAGCCAGCGGACCGCCGGCTGCGGCGCCACGGGCGCATACTGCGGGCTCCCAGGGGGTACCGAGCTCGAACTGCCCAGACGCACCGGCCTTTGACGCAAATCGAGATGGGAGCTCAGCGCATGTCAGTGCCGCATGGCGGAGGACCACCAGAGGCCCAGACGCCCAAAGCCGATCGCCGCGCCTTTCCGATCGTCGGCATAGGCGCATCGGCCGGCGGGCTGGCGGCCTTTGAAGCCTTCTTCTCGGGCATGCCGGCCGATGCCGATCCGGGCATGGCCTTTGTGCTGGTGCAGCACCTCGCACCCGATCGCAAAAGCATGCTCGCCGAGCTGGTCCGGCACGACACCCGGATGAAGGTGTTCGAGGTCGAAGACGGCATGGTGATGGCGCAGGTGATCGCCGCCGGGGCCTTGGTCAACGGCGCCGGCGACATCCACTACCTGCATGGCCGCACCGGCATGTTCCTGGCGCCCAGCCCGGGCGAAGCCGAGGTCAACAACATCCTGACGATGGCTCGCGAAGGGCCGCGCCCTGAGCTGGCCGCCAGCCTGCGCAGGGCGGTGCACACGCCGGAGGCGGTGGCCAGCCCTGGCCTGCGGGCCAGGACCAACGGCCACGTCACCACCGTCAACACCGAGCTGCAGACCAAGGTGACCGATTTGGCACGCGCCAACAACGACATGAACAAGCTGCTGGCCGGCACCGGCATCGGCACGGTGTTTGTCGACCACCCGTTGCGCATCCAGCCCCATCGCACGCTGGACAAGGTGACCGAGACGTGGTGATCTCGCATGTCGACGTCACCGAGCGCAAGAAAATACAGGACAGCCTGCTGCGCACCGCTGAACTGCTCGAACCCACCGGCGCCCTGGCCAGGGTGGGGGGCTGGGACCTGGAGGTGAGCAGCATGGCGCTGAGCTGGACGCCGGAATCCTTCCGCGTCCATGACCTCGACCCCAGCTGTCCGCCCAGCCTGTCGCAGGCGGTGGCCTTCTACGATCCGCAGGCGCAGCCGGTGGCGCAGGCCGGCCTGCAGGCCGCCATCGACCAAGGCACAGCCTGGAGCTTTGAGCTGCCGCTGACCGCGGCCAAAGGCCGCGCGATCTGGGTCCGGGCCCAGGGCGTGGCCGAGGTGCATAACGGCAAGTCCGTGCGGCTGTTCGGCGCCATCCAGGACATCACCGGGCGCAAGCAGGTTGAAGAAGCCCAGCGCCTGGCCAGCGAGCGGCTGCTGGCCGCAGAGCGGGACCGGCCGTGAACGACGCGCCGCGCGCGCGCACCGCCGCCGAATTGCGCCGACGCGCCGAAGCTGCCCTGAGCGAGCGGCAAGTCGCCACGCCGCCTGCTGCGGCCACGGCGGAAGAAACGGCCAGGCTGTTGCACGAACTGCAGGTGCACCAGAACGAACTGGAGATGCAGAACGACGAGCTGCGCCGCAGCCAGCTGGCATTGGAGCTGTCCCGAGCGCGCTACTTCGATCTGTACGACCTGGCGCCGGTGGGCTATTGCAGTGTCAACCTCGCAGGCCAGATCACCGAGGCCAACCTCACCCTGGCCACCCTGTTGGGGCTCACCCGCTCCGCCCTGGTTGGCAGGCCGTTGACACAGTTCATCGTGCATGGCGACCAGGACGCCTATTACCGGTTGCGCCAGCAGGCCCTGGCCCAGGCGCTGGGCACGACACCCGCAGGCGGCGGGTCGGCGGACCTGGCGCAAGCCCCGGCCAGGCCAGGCGGCCCGGCCGTGCGCGGCGAGTTGCGCATGGCTCAGGCCAATGGCGCCTGGGTCTGGGTCCAGTGCATGGCCACGCTCGAGGCCGAGGCAGACCTGGCCACCGCCATCGACCCTGCCTCAGAGCGTCGCCGGCAGCAGCGCCCGGTGCTGCGCATGGTGGTCAACGACATCAGCGCGCTGCACGGGGTGCAAGAGGCTCAGCGGGTCAGCGCGGCGGCGCTGCAGGCCGTTGGCCAGGGCGTTCTGATCACCGGACCTGACGGCGTCATCGTCTACGTCAATGCCGCCTTTGTGGCCCTGTGCGGCTACAGCGAGGCCGAGATCCTGGGCCGCAGCAGCAAGTTTCTGCAAGGGCCCGGCACCGATGCGCAGGTGGTGGCGGCGATCGGTGATGCCTTGCGCAGCCAGGCCAGCTTTGCGGGCCAGATCCTGAACTACCGCAAGGATGGCACGGCGTTCTGGAACGAGATGTCGATCTCGCCGGTGTTCGACGCACAGGGCGCGCTGAGCCACCATCTGGGCGTCACACGCGACCTCACCGACACGCGGCGCCAGGATGCGGAGCTGGGCCAGTACCGCCGCTACCTTGAACAACGGGTGGACAGGCGCACCACCGAGCCTGCTGCCGCGCGCCAGCAGGCCGAGGTCACCGGCCTGGCCAAGAGCTCATGGCTGGCCAACATGAGCCACGAGATACGCACGCCGATGAACGCCATCATCGGCATGAACCACCTGATGCGAAGCGCCAGCACCGATGGACTCCAGATTGCGCAACTGGACAAGATCGACAGCGCCTCGCAGCACCTGATGGCCATCCTCGACGATGTGCTCGACCTGACCGAGATCGAGGCCGGCCGGATGCAGCTCGAATGCGCCCCCTTCCACCTGCCTGATGTGTTCAGCTCGGTTCAGGCGATCCTGGCCGACTCGGCGGAGCGCAAGCAGTTGGTGGTCGAGGTCGATTGCGCCCAGGTGCCCGCATCGCTGCTGGGCGACGCCGCCTGGCTGCGCCAAGGCCTGTTCAACCTGGCGGCCAATGCGGTGAAGTTCACCGCGCAAGGCAAGGTCAGCCTGCGCGCAGAGTTGATGGAGGCGCAGGGCCAGCAACTGCTGCTGCGCCTTTCGGTCCGCGACACGGGTATGGGCATCAGCGCCGAGCAGCAACAACGGCTGTTCAAGGCCTTCGAGCAGGCGGACGCGTCGACCACACGCCAGCATGGCGGCACGAGGCCGGGCCTGGTGATCACGCGGCGGCTGGCGCAGCTGATGGGCGGCGAGGCCGGCCTGGAAAGCGCGCCCGGCAAAGGCAGCATGTTCTGGTTCACCGCCCGCCTGCTGCGCAACACCAGCGCGCCCGCAGCGCCGGCGCCAGCGCCGTCAAGCCCGCACAGCGCCGAGGACTTGCTGCGCCGGCGCCATGGCGGCGCGCGCATCCTGCTGGCCGAAGACAACGAAATCAACCGCGAACTGGTGATGGCCCTGCTGCAAATCGCGGGTCTGTCGGCCGACACCGCCTTCGACGGCCTGCAGGCGCTGCGGCTGGCGCAGCAGGGCCACTATGACCTGGTCTTGATGGGCATGCAGATGCCCGAGATGAACGGCATGGACGCGGCGCGCGCCATCCGCGCCCTGCCGGGCTGGCAGACCACGCCCATCATCGCCTTGGCGGCCAACGCCTTCCACGAAACCCGCCTGGCCTGTCTGGCCGCCGGCATGACCGACGTGATCACCAAGCCGATCACCATCAGCGCCTTCTTCGACAAGCTGCTGCAGGTGCTGGCAAGCCGGCCGTACGCCCAGCCACTTTCTGAAGACTAGTCCAGCGGCGGCAGCGGCTCGGACTTCAGCACGCCCCGGCTGCGCTCGAAGTCGGGCAGCACCGAGCGCACCACGTCCCAGAACGCCGGGCTGTGGTTCATTTCGCGCAGGTGGGCCAGTTCATGAGCCACCACATAGTCGATCACCGGCAGCGCAAAGTGCACCAGGCGCCAGTTCAGCCGCACCGAGCCGTTGGCGCTGGCGCTGCCCCAGCGGGTGGCGGCCGAGCTCAGCGACAGCCGCTTCATGCGCACGCCCAGGCGGCCGGCAAACAGCGCACAGCGCTCTTCGAAGACCCGTTTGGCCTGGCGCTGCAGCCAGCTTTGCACCGCCTCGCGGATCTGCTCCTGGCTGGCCGAAGGCGGCAGGCCCACGTGCAGCGTGAGTCTGGGCACGCCGGGCAGGCTGGCCGCGTCGCTGTTGAGCACGGCGCCGGTGGCACGGGGGTCGAGCACCACGATCACCGTCTCGCCCAGAAAGGGCAGGCTGGTGCCGTCGCGCCAGACCACCCGGCTGGCCTGCAGGCGCTGGCCGCGCTCGAACTGCTCGTGCAGCTTGCGCAAGATCCAGTCGGCCTTGGCCTGCAGCGCCGCTTCAACCTCGGCCATGCCAACCCAGCGTGGCGCGGCCACGCTCAGGCCCTCGATGCCGATGACAAAGCCGATGCTGCGCCGCCGCGCGCGGCGAAAGGCGTAGGCCACAGCCTGGTCTTGAAGCTGAACCGTGCGTTGCGCTTGCGGGTGCTGCAGGCGCACCGGCGCGCGACCGGCCACAGCGGGCGCCAGCGGCTGGGCCGGCGTGACCGATGGCTGCCGATGCGCCGAAGGCAGGAGTGCGCGAACAGGCTCGGGCGACGCGGCGGCCGGGCTGTCGAACAAGGACAGCTGCTGCGCTGAAGAAGCCGGTTTGGCGCGGACCATGCTGGCCATTCTAGGCAGTGACGGGTGCGGCTTGAGCTTGTGCGCGGGTGCGGGGCCAGCCGACCGTCACGACGGGCGGTAGGCCTCGGGGTCGATGCGGCGCATCTCGGTCTCGATCCAGGCCTCGACCTCGGCCATCACCTCGTTGGCCTTGCGGCCCACGACCGGGATCGGTGGCCCGATCGACACATCGATCAGCCCCGGCCGCAGCAGCCAGCTCTTGCGTGGCCAGCAGCGTGCCGAATTCACGGCGATCGGCACGATGGGCGTGGCTGTGGCCACCGCCAGCCGGGCCGCGCCGGTCTTGTAGTCGCCCTTCTGGCCACGGGCGATGCGCGTGCCTTCGGGGAACATGATGACCCAGTTGCCCTTGGCCATCAGCTCGGCGCCCTGGGCCTGGACCTTGGCCCAGGCCTCGGTGCGCCGGCTGCGGTCGATGTGCACCATGTCCATGCGCGACATCGCCCAGCCGAAGAACGGCACATAGAGCAGTTCACGCTTGAAAACATAGGCCAGTGGGTGCGGCATGATCGCCGGCAGCGCGAAAGTCTCCCAGGTCGACTGGTGCTTGCAGGCCAGGATCACCGCCGCGTCATGGTCGTCAGCGCCAGGCACATGCTGCAGGCCCTGCACCCGGTGGTGCACGCCGCAGATCACGCGCGCGCCCCAGATCGTGAGCTTGAGCCAGCCGGCACACAGCCAGTAGACCCGCTCGCCACGGACGAAGATCGAATACAGCAGCACCACGGTGGCCCAGGGCATCACCGTGACGGCCAGGAACAGCAGGTACAGCGCGGAGCGCAATTGGGCCATCAGGCGTGCCTTGAGCAAGATAGTGGTGAGGCGCTGCTCATGTCAGCGCGGCGTGGGCGGACATCACGGCCTGGCTGCGGCGCAGCAGATGGTCGGCGAAGTGCGCCAGGCTCTGGTGCACCATGGTCCGCGGCACCTGCTCCAGCCATTGGGCACGCTGGCCGCTGTCGAGCAAGGCGGCGCGGCCGGACAGGATCAGGTGCGGTTCGCAGCCTGCGGCCTGGGCCGCCTGCAGGTCGCGCAGCGTGTCGGCGGCCATCGGCACCAGGGCCAGGTCGATGGCATAGCGCCGGCCCACCTCCTGCATCAGCCCGGGCAGCGGTTTGCGGCAATCGCAGCCGTCTTCGGGCGAGTGCGGACAAAAGAACACCGCGTCGATGCGGCCGCCCGCCTTGGCCAGCTCGCGGTTCATGTGCGCATGCACCGCGTTGACCGCAGCCATGTCGATCATGCCCCGCCCGATACCCGACTGGTTGGTGGCCACCACCGTGTGCCAGCCGCCATGGTTGAGCCGCGACACCGCTTCGAGTGCGCCAGGAATGGGCTGCCATTCCTCGGGCGCTCTGACATGGTCGTCGCGGTACTCGTTGAGGATGCCGTCACGGCCCAGGATCACCAGTTTGTCGAGATGCTGCATGGAGATCCGGTCGGTTGTGGATGGGCGCCAGGCGCAGGTTCAGGCCGCCAGCCGGGCGAGATCGGCCACGCGGTTCATCGACGCATGCAGCGCAGCCAGCAGCGCCAAGCGGTTGGCGCGCAGCGCCGGGTCGTCGGCGTTGACCATCACGGTGTCGAAGAACGCGTCCACCGGTGCCTTGAGCGCGGCCAGGGCCTGCAGCGAGGCGGTGTAGTCGCCCCGCTCGAAGGCCGCGTCGGCCAGCCGCTGCACCACCAGCAAGGCCTGGTGCAGCGCGGCCTCGGCCGGCTCGATCAGCAACGCGGGCTGCACCACCGCGCCAGGCAGTGCGGCCTCGGCCGACTTCTTCAGGATGTTGCCCACCCGCTTGTTGGCCGCAGCCAGCGGTGGGCCCTCGGCCAGCGTGGCGAAGGCACGCACCGCCGCCAGACGACCCCGCAGCTGGGCCCAGGGCAGGTCGGGCTGGGCCAGCACGGCGTCCACTGCCTGCGCCGTCCAGCCCTGCTCGCGCAGCCAGCCGCTGAGGCGCTCTCGCAGAAAGGGCAGCAGCGCGGCTTGAGCCTGGCCATGGTCGGGCCCGAAGGCGGCAAAAGCCAGGTCGACCAGCGCGGCCACCGGCAAGGGCAGTTCACGCTCGACCAGCATGCGCACCACGCCCAGCGCGTGGCGGCGCAGCGCAAACGGGTCTTTGTCGCCGGTGGGCAGCTGGCCGATGCCGAACAGCCCGGCCAGGGTTTCCAGCTTGTCGGCCAGGGCCAGGGCCAGGCCGGCAGCGTCGCGCGGCAGCTTGTCACCGGCAAAACGCGGCCGGTAATGGTCTTCGATCGCGCGGGCGATTTGCTCGGGCTCGCCGTCATGGCGGGCGTAATAGCCGCCCATCACGCCCTGCAGTTCAGGAAATTCGCCGACCATGTCGGTCAGCAGATCGGCCTTGGCCAGCGTGGCCGCGCGATGGGCCGCTGCGGCCAGCGCCGGGCCTTCCAACTGCCCGCCAATGGTGCCGGCCAACTTTGCCACGCGCAGCATGCGCTGGTGCTGGCTGCCGAGCTGGCGGTGGTAGACCACTCCTTCCAGCCCCGCCACGCGGTCGGCCAGCGACCGCTTGCGATCCTGATCGAAGAAGAACTTGGCGTCGGCCAGGCGCGGCCGCACCACCCGCTCGTTGCCCTGGATGACCCGGCTGGGGTCGGCCGGCGAGATGTTGGACACGAGCAGGAACTGGTGCGTCAGCCGGCCCTGGCCATCGAGCAACGGAAAGTACTTCTGGTTGGCCTTCATGGTCAGGATCAGGCATTCGGGAGGCACGGCCAGGAACTCGGGCTCGAACTGGCACAGCAGCACATTCGGCCGCTCGACCAGTGCGGTCACTTCGTCGAGCAGGGCGTCGTCATCGATGGGCGTCAGGCCTTGGCCGGCGGCGGCTGCGCGTGCCGTCAATTGGCGGCTGATGTCAGCGCGGCGGACGTCGAAGGACGCGATCACCGCGCCTTCGACGGCCAGCTGGCCGGCGTAATCACCCGCGCTGCGCAGCATCACCGGGCTGACCGGGGCCTCAAAACGGTGGCCCAGGGTCTGGCGGCCGGCGACCAGGCCCAGCGCCGTCACCGGCACCACCAGGTCGCCATGCAGCGCCACCAGGCCATGGGCCGGACGCACAAACTGCACGCTGCTCCAGCCGGGCTGGAAGCCGTCGCCCTGGCCGGCGGGCGGCTGGTAGCTCATCAGCTTGGGGATGGGCAACCTGGCCAGGCTCTCGTCCAGCGCACGCTGCAGGCCATCGGCCAGCGTGGCGCCAGCGCTGTGGCTGTGGGCGAACAAGGCCTCGGCCTTGCCATCGACACGGCGTTCCAGCGTGGGCAGCGCGCTCGCATCCAGGCCCAGCGCGGCCAGCTTTTTCAGCAGCGCGGGCGTGGGCCGGCCGGCGGCGTCCAGGGCCACGGCCACGGGCATCAGTTTTTGCGACAGTGCGCGCGACGCGGCCTGCGTGGCCACGCGGCTGATCAGTGCGGCCAGGCGGCGCGGCGTGGCGTAGACCGTCAGCGCGGCGTCGGCTGCGGCCAGGCCCTGGGCCTGCAGCGAGGCCAGCAGGCCCTGGCCGAAGGCTTGACCCAGCGAATTCAAGACCTTGGGCGGCAGTTCTTCCACAAACAGCTCGACCAGCAGGTCGGCCATGGTGGGGGCCGCATTGGCAGCGGTGTTCATGCTCAGGCCGCCTTCTTCTGCTGATGCTGCGCCAACTGCGCCAGCACCTCGTCGGCCCAGGCCTTTGGCGCCATCGGAAAGCCCAGCCGGGCCCGGCTGTCGAGATAGCTCTGTGCCACGGCGCGGGCCAGGTTGCGGATGCGGGCAATGGTGCCGGCGCGCTCGGTCACGCTGATCGCGCCACGCGCGTCCAGCAGGTTGAAGCTGTGGCCGGCCTTGAGCAATTGCTCGTAGGCCGGCAGTGCCAATTGCTGGGCCATCAGGTGCTGGCTTTGCTTTTCATGCGCGGCAAAGGCCAGCAGCAGGAAGTCGACGTCGCTGTGCTCGAAGTTGTAGGTGCTTTGCTCGACCTCGTTCTGGTGATAGACGTCGCCATAGCTGATGCCCGGCGCCCAGACCAGGTCGTAGACGCTTTCCTTGTCCTGGATGTACATCGCCAACCGTTCCAGGCCGTAGGTGATCTCGCCGGTGATCGGCCGGCAATCGATACCGCCGACCTGCTGGAAATAGGTGAACTGGGTCACCTCCATGCCGTTGAGCCAGACTTCCCAGCCCAGGCCCCAGCAGCCCAGCGTGGGGTTTTCCCAATCGTCTTCCACAAAACGCACGTCGTTTTGCTTCAGGTCCAGGCCCAGCGCTTCCAGGCTGCCCAGGTAGAGGTCGAGGATGTTGTCTGGCGCGGGCTTGAGCACCACCTGGTACTGGTAGTAATGCTGCAGCCGGTTCGGGTTGTTGCCGTAGCGGCCATCCTTGGGCCGGCGGCTGGGCTGCACATAGGCCGCCTTCCAGGGCTCGGGGCCCAGCGCGCGCAAAAAGGTGGCGGTGTGGCTGGTGCCCGCGCCCACCTCCATGTCATAGGGCTGCAACAGGGCGCAGCCCTGGGCGTCCCAATAGGACTGCAGGCGCAGGATGATTTGCTGGAAGGTGAGCATGGCGGCCGGCGGATGGCTTGCGAAACAGCGGTGTGCGGGGCAAACCCCGCATTTTAGCGGCGCGCCCGGCCCCGGCGCGGCCAAGCCAGAGCCAGCACCGCGGCCAGCAGCCAGGGCCACAGGCCCGTGGCTGCCACCCAGCGCACATAGGGCGTCAGGCCGTCACGGCCCTGCACGCGGGCCGTCAGCACACCCTGGCTGAAGGCCGGCAGCTCGGCCAGCACCCGGCCCTGGTGGTCGATGACGGCAGTGGCGCCGGTGTTGGTGGCGCGCAACATGGGCCGCTGCAGCTCCAGGCTGCGCACGCGCGAGATCTGCAGGTGCTGGGGCACGGCCACGGTCTGACCGAACCAGCCGATGTTGCCGATGTTGACCAGCACCGTAGGGGCGCCGGCCGGGTCGTCGAAGCGGCGGGCCAGGTCTTCGCCGAACAGGTCTTCGTAGCAGATGTTGGGCGCCAGGCGCTGGCCATGGGCGTGGAAGGAAGGTGCCATCACCGGGCCTCGGTTGAAGTCGCCAAGCGGGATGTTCATCATCTGCGTGAACCAGCGAAAGCCGGTCGGGATGAACTCGCCGAACGGCACCAGATGGTGTTTGTCATAGCGGTAGGCTTCACCCGCCGACAGGCCCACCGCCGAGTTGGTGTAGCCCAGTTGCTCGTCGCCCAGCGGTACGCCCACCAGCGCCACCGGGCCACCGGCCCGGCCGAAGTGCCGGCGCAGGCCGTCCCAGTAGCCCGGCAGCAGATCGTCGAGCTGGGCCGGCAGCAGCGGCACCGCCGTCTCGGGCGCCACCACCAGGTCGGCCTGGGCCGATGTCAGCGCCTGCGCCACCCAGGCCAGCGTGGCCGGCAGGTGCTCGGCGGCAAATTTCTCGTCTTGCGCCACATTGGTCTGCAGCAGCGCCACCGACAGCTCACCGGCCGGTCGGCTGAACTCGATGCGGCCCATCAGCGCCGGCGCCAGCACCAGGGCCAGCGCGGCCGCCATCGCCGCAGCGCGCTGGCGCGGAGCGCTCTGCCGCCAGGCAATCACCGGCAGCGCGGCGGCAAATGCCAGCACCATGCCGATGCCATAGACCCCGACCCAGGGCGCCAGCGCGGCCAGTGGCGCGTCGACCTGGCTGTAGCCGGTGGCGACCCAGGGAAAGCCGGTGAAGATCAGCGCCCGGGCCAGTTCGGCCGCCAGCCAGGCCAGCGCAAACCAGGCCGCATCGGCCCAGGCGCGGCCACTGCGCCGCCGCGCCACCGCCGCCATGGCCGCAGCCAGGTAGAGCGACAGGGCGCCGCACAGCAGCAGCACCGCGGCCACCGCCAGCGGTGCCGGCAACTGGCCGTAGCGGTGCAGGCTGATGAACAGCCACCAGGTGGCCGCGACCAGCCAGCCGGTGCCAAAGCACCAGCCCAGCCAGGCCGCGCGGCGCGGACTGGCCCGGCCCACCAGCCAGGCCAGCAGGCCAATGGCCAGCAGGGGCCAGCACCAGCCCCACTGCGTCTGCACAAAGGCCAGCGTGTGCAGCGCGCCTGCCAGGGCCAGCACCCCGCCGGCCAGCGCGGCTGCCCAGGGCCTGTCTGCCGGCGCCCCGCGTGCGCCAGGCGGGCTCATCGTGGGCTCAGCTCCCGATCAATCGGGCCCGCCTGGCGCCCGGTCGGCGCGCACGGCCTTGAACCAGCGCACTGCGCCACCGCGCGTGAGCATCACGGTCAGGCGCAGGCCATCGATTTCGGTGCCTTCGCCGCGGTGCGGCACCCGGCCCAGCTCGTCGGCGACCAGGCCGCCGATGGTGTCGAAGTTCTCGTTCGGCAGGCTGGTGCCGAAGACCTGGTTCACCGCGTCGATGGCGGCGTCGCCGGCCACGCGGTAGCTTCCGTCGGCCAGGCTGACCACACCGTACTCGGCGGTCGTGGCCTGCTCGTCGAACTCGTCCTCGATCTCGCCGACGATCTCTTCGAGCACGTCTTCGATGGTGATCAGCCCGGCCGTGCTGCCGAACTCGTCGATCACCATGGCCAGGTGGTTGCGGTTGGAGCGAAAGTCGCGCAGCAGCTCGTTCAGGTTCTTGCTTTCGGGTACGAACACGGCCGGCCGCAGCAGCGTGCGCAGGTTCAGCTCGGGCGCACGCTGCAGCTTGAGCAGGTCTTTGGCCATCAGGATGCCGATGACGTTGTCGCGCTGACCCTCATAGACCGGGAAGCGTGAATGTGCGGTGTCGATGACCTGCTCCAGCAGCCGGTCGTAGGGCGCGTCGATGGCCAGCAGGTCCATGCGTGGTGCGGCCACCATCACGTCACCTGCGGTCATGTCGGCCATGCGGATCACGCCTTCGAGCATGACCCGCGACTCGGGCGAGATCAGTTCACGTTGCTCGGCCCCGGCCAGCGACTGGATCAACTCGTCGGTGGAATCCGGCCCTGGCGACAGAAACTCGACCAGACGCTCGAACAGCGTGCGCTTGTCGGCCTGTGGAGGCGTGATCGGGCGGCGCGGCGAGCGGTTTGTGGAAGGTTCGGACACGAGGGGTGTCGGTTCAGTGCAGTCGGGATGGGCGGAGAATACCCGATCGCCCCGGATTGGCGCCGAAGCCGATCTGGCTTGAACTGGCGCGCCCCACCCTCATATCCAGGTCTTGCGACTGCTTCTGCCCTTTTGGTCACCACCGGCAAGTCCGCCCCCACGAACATCGGAACCACCATGTCAGCTGGCCTCATTCCCGCCACCATCCTCACCGGCTTTCTGGGCTCGGGCAAGACCACCTTGCTCAAGCGTGTGCTCACCGAGGCCCATGGCCAGAAGATCGCGGTGATCGAGAACGAGTTCGGCGAAGAGAACATCGACAACGAGATCCTGGTCGCCGACACCAACGAGCAGATCATCCAGATGAACAACGGCTGCGTGTGCTGCACGATCCGTGAAGACCTGCGCACGACCCTGAACGACTTGGCCGAGAAGCGCCGCAAGGGCGAAATCAGCTTTGACCGGGTGGTGATCGAGACCACCGGCCTGGCCGACCCCGGCCCGGTGGCGCAGACCTTCTTCATGGACGACCAGATCGCCGAAAGCTACCTGCTCGATTCCATCCTGACCCTGGTCGACGCCAAGCACGCCGACGGCCAGCTCGACACGCGGCAAGAGGCCCGCCGCCAGATCGGCTTTGCCGACCAGATCTTCATCAGCAAGACCGATCTGGTCGACGAGGCCCAGGTCGACGCGCTGGCCCACCGCATCAAGCACATGAACCCGAGAGCGCCTCAGCAGCGCGTGCATTTCGGCGAAGTGCCCATCGCCAGCGTGTTCGATCTGAAGGGCTTCAACCTCAACAGCAAGCTCGAGATCGACCCCGAGTTCCTGAACGACGACGGCCACAGGCATGACCACAAGCACGACGACCACCATGGCCACGACCATGCCGAAGGCGAGGCCTGCGACCACCCCCACCACCATGCCCATGACGACGACGTGAAGTCGTTTGCCTTCCGCAGCGACAAGGCCTTCAACCCGGCGCGGCTGGAAGACTTTCTGGGCTCCATCGTGCAGGTCTACGGCCCCAAGATGCTGCGTTACAAGGGTGTGCTGTTCATGAAGGGCAGCGACCGCAAGGTCATCTTCCAGGGCGTGCACCAGCTCATGGGCAGCGACCTGGGGCCGAAGTGGCAGCCGGGTGAGGCCAGGCAGAGCAAGATGGTGTTCATCGGCATCGACCTGCCGCGCGAAATCCTGTTGCAAGGCCTGCAAGGCTGCCTGGTCTGAGACACCGCTGGCGCCGGCCAGGGCAAGGCGTTGCAAAGCGCACACCACCCCTGGCTACAATCCGCGCGCTTTGAACGACACTGTGGGTCCACAGTTCGTGTAGGTTCACAGGTATAAAGCCACTGCGAGGAGTCCCGAAGTGAGCAAGACCACGGCGAAAAGCCCAGCACCAGACAAGCCGGATGACAGCCGCCAGGCGGCCGGCACCGGCACGTCACGCGGTGCCACCGGTCGTGCAACGTCTGCTTCGGCCAAAGCCGCTGCTGCGCCTGTACCCGCCCCGTCCACCGGGGTCAATCGTTTTTCTGAGCGGTTTGCACCGCCCAAACCGCCCGCGCGCGGCTATCCCGAACCCATGGAAATTACCAAACAAGCGCACAAAGCAGACCCCAAGCTGGTCAATGCCTGGAAGACCAAGGCCGGCCGCGACTTGACCGAACCCGAGCTTCTGGCGATGCCAGAAGACGAGTACATGAACGACAAGCAGCTGGATTTCTTCCGCGTGCGGCTGCAGGCCTTGAAGGACGACCTGCTGTCCAACGCCGGCGAAACCACCGAGCACCTGCGCGAAGACACGTCTATCGTGCCCGACCCGGCCGACCGGGCCACGATCGAGGAAGAGCATGCGCTGGAGCTGCGTACCCGCGACCGCGAACGCAAGCTGCTGAAGAAGATCACGCAGTCGCTGGGCCGCATCGAGGCCAACGACTACGGCTTCTGCGACGAAACCGGCGAGCCCATCGGCCTGGGCCGGCTGATGGCGCGTCCTACGGCCACGCTGTCGGTGGAAGCGCAGCAGCGCCGTGAGCTCAAGCAGAAGATGTTCGGTGACTGAGCATCTCGCGCTGACCGTCGGCACGGCCTGGTCGGCCGACTGGCCGCCGGGCCACAGCCCCTGCTGGGCGGCTGAAGGCAGCTGATCACGATGGCAGAACCCAAGGACGGCGGCGGTTTCCTGCGCAAGGTGGCCCGGTTTGTGGCGAACCCTTCCACCGACTGGAAGGACATCGGCGCCAAGCCCGACGATGGCCAGGACCTCGAGAAGTCCGAGCTCAAGGCCATGATCGAGCGCAAGCGGCGCAACGACTTTGTGCGCAAGCGCGAACTCGACACGCTGCGCCGTCTGCGCCGCGAGGGTTTGTCGCCCGAGCAACTGGCCATCCTGGGTGGCTCGTCCAGGGCCGACGACTCCGAGGTGCGGTTGAACGATGCGGTCAATGTCCGCAATGACGCCGGCGTGAAGGCCAAGATCGACGCCATCGAGCAGCAGATGGTGGGCGAAGGGCATTCGCTTCACCCCGCCAACCTGCCTCGGCGCACGCCGGTCGAGCCCAAGCGCACCGCGCCACCGGGCCCGGCCGCACTGCGCGCGCAGTCTGACTTCTACCGCGCGCCGCCACCGACGACGGACGACGACACGCCGGTGTCGCTGCCCTCACTGGACCACCTGCCACCCCTGCCTCCGCTGGGTGCGCTGAACATGCCGTCGGACCGATCGCGGCAACTGGCTGCCGACAAATCGGCCGGCAGGCCCACCACAGCACCATCTGCCCCGGCCGCGGCCTCACACGCGGCCAACGAGCCACCCGCGAGGCCCGCCCACAAGCCGGCGTACGACGCGGGCCAGGCCTTGCCGCCCGCCCCACGCGGCGCGCCGGAACCGGCCGTTGGCAAGCCCGGTTTGCAAAAGGTGGACCTGGAATTTGCCCCCGACAGCCGCTTTGCCGTGGAAGTCAACGAGGTGGTCCACGACCCCGAACTGGACGAGGCGGTGATTGCCTTCGCCAATGCCGACTTCGCGCATTGCGAGCAATCCCTGATCGCCTTGTGCAAGCCCAATGCATCGCGCCGTGACCATGCCGAGACCTGGCTGGTGCTGTTCGACCTGTACCGGGCCGTGGGCCAGCAGACAAAATTCGACGTGCTAACGCTGGAGTTCGTCAACCACTTCGCGCGCTCGTCGCCACAGTGGTATTCGCTGCCCAAGCTGGTGGCCGAGGCCGCCGCCGACGAGCGCCCCGACACCCAGGATATGCGCGGTGATGTGGGCTGGGTCTGCCCTGCCCTGCTCGATGTGGACGCTGTGGCCCAACTCGACGCCACCACCTTGCAATTGCCCCTGCCCTGGGTGCTGGACTGGACCCCGCTGCAGACGGTGGAGGTCGAGGCTGCAGGCCTGCTGCAAGACCTGTTCAGGCAATGGGCGCCGCAACCCCTGGACATGCGCTGGATTGCCGGCGACCGGCTGATCGGTGCGCTGCAGGACGCCGCACCCACCAGCGTGCGCGACGCCGACCCCGCGTTCTGGATGGCCAGGCTGGAGGCGCTGCGCCTGTGCAACCGACCCGACCAGTTTGACGAAGCCGCCATCGACTACTGCGTCACCTACGAAGTCTCACCACCGTCTTGGGAGAGCTCACGCTGCGTGGTGCGCTCACGCGGCGCGGGCACGTCCACCAGCACGCCGTCGCTGTCGATGGTCAGCGAAGCGGCCAGCATGTTCGCCGAGTCGGCCATGGCCGACACCGTGCACCGCAGCCAGCAGGTGGTGTCGGTGGAGTTGTCGGGCCAACTCGCGGGCGACATCAGCGCCACACTGCAGCGCATCGATCAAGCCCTGGGCCATGCGGCGCTGGTCAGCGTGTCGTGCGCGCGGCTGATCCGGGTCGACTTCATCGCCGCAGGTGATCTGCTGAACTGGGTGCTGGCCAAGCAGGCCGAACAGCGCAGCGTGACCTTCACCGAAACCCATCGTCTGGTGGCGCTGTTCTTCGGCGCGATGGGCATCAACGAGCATGCTCGGGTGCAGTTGATCCGACAGTAACCGGCCGCAGGATCTGCTGGCCAGCCTTTCAAGTGGCCACTGTGCCTGCATCGCCACTTCAACTGCCCGCCCGCCTGCCTGCCCCTGTAGTTGCAGCAGCCAACTTCCGAATCGGACACCCCATGGAATCCTTCCACGGCACCACCATCCTCAGCGTGCGCCGGCAAACGCCCACCGGCTGGCAGGTGGCCCTGGGCGGCGACGGCCAGGTCACGCTGGGCAACATCATCGTCAAGGCCAGCGCACGCAAGGTGCGCAAGCTGCACCACAACCAGGTGCTGGCCGGTTTTGCCGGTGCCACGGCCGACGCCTTCACGCTGTTCGAGCGCTTCGAGGCCAAGCTGGAAAAGCACCAGGGCCAGCTGGTGCGCGCGGCCATCGAGCTGACCAAAGACTGGCGCACCGACCGTGTGCTGCGTCGGCTGGAGGCCATGCTGGCCGTGGCCGACCGCGAGGCCAGCCTGATCATCACCGGCAACGGCGATGTGCTGGAGCCTGAGCAGGGCATCGTGGCCATCGGCTCCGGTGGTGCCTACGCCCAGGCCGCGGCGCGGGCGCTGCTGGCGCATACCGAACTGGGCGCCGAAGACATCGTCAAGCAGGCGCTGGTCATCGCCGGCGACCTGTGCATCTACACCAACCAGAACCACACCATCGAAGTGCTTGGCCCCCCCCAGTAGCGCCTTAAGCGCCCCCCCCCAGAGGGGCGCCGCCAGCAGCCCGGCGAAGCCGGTTCCGCAGCGGCAGCGTGTTTGGGCCTGAGAACGGCTTTCAGCACGCCCCACGCCGCCTGTGGCGACCCTGCCCTGTCGGGGCAACCCCATTCCGAACACGAGCCACGCCATGTCGATGACACCCCAGGAAATCGTCTCCGAACTGGACCGGCATATCGTTGGCCAGCACGACGCCAAGCGCGCGGTGGCCATTGCGCTGCGCAACCGCTGGCGGCGCCAGCAGGTGGACGAGAAGCTGCGCGGCGAGATCACGCCCAAGAACATCCTGATGATCGGGCCCACCGGCGTGGGCAAGACCGAGATCGCGCGGCGGCTGGCCAGGCTGGCCGATGCACCCTTCATCAAGGTCGAGTCGACCAAGTTCACCGAGGTGGGCTATGTCGGCAAGGACGTGGACGCGATCATCCGCGACCTGATGGACATCGCCGTCAAGCAAGAGCGCGAGGCGGCGTTCAAGCGCCACCGCGCCATGGCCGAAGACGCGGCCGAAGAGCGCTTGCTGGACGCCCTGGTACCGCCGCCGCGAGACAGCCGCAGCGACATGGGCTTCGGCAGCGCCGTGGCGGCCGCGCCGGCGCCCGACAGCACCGCGCGCCAGGTCTTGCGCAAGCGCCTGCGCGAGGGCAGCCTGGACGACAAGGAGATCGAGCTCGATCTGGCCGAGCCGCGCACCAACATGGAAATCTTGACCCCGCCCGGCATGGAGGAGATGGCCGAGCAGCTCAAGGGCATGTTCTCGCAGCTGGGCCAGGCCAGGACGAAGTCACGCAAGCTCAAGATCAGCCAGGCGCGCGGGCTGCTGGTCGATGAAGAGGCGGCCAAACTGGTCAACGAGGACGAGATCAAGTCGCGCGCGCTGGCCAATGCCGAGAACAACGGCATCGTCTTCATCGACGAGATCGACAAGGTGGTCTCGCGCAGCGACCACAGCGGCACCGACGTCTCGCGCCAGGGCGTGCAGCGCGACCTGCTGCCGCTGGTCGAAGGCACGACCGTGACCACCAAGCATGGCCTGGTCAGGACCGACCACATCCTGTTCATCGCCTCGGGCGCCTTTCACATGGCCAAGCCCAGCGACCTGATCCCTGAGCTGCAGGGCCGGTTTCCGATCCGGGTCGAACTGGGTGCGCTGTCGGTGGACGACTTCGAGGCCATTTTGTCCAGCACCCATGCCAACCTGATCAGGCAGTACCAGGCCCTGCTGGCCACCGAAGGGCTGACGCTGGAGGTCAGTGCCGACGGCATCCGCCGGCTGGCGCAGATTGCCTTCGATGTGAATGAGCGCACCGAGAACATCGGTGCGCGCCGCCTGGCCACGGTGATGGAGCGCCTGCTCGACGACATCAGCTTCGACGCGCCCAACCGCAGCGGGCAGACGGTGCAGATCGACGCCGCGACTGTGGACGCCAAGCTCGGCGCGCTGGCCAGGGACGAAGACCTGTCGCGCTACATCCTGTAGGTTTGGCACCCTTACAGGGCCATCGCTGCCCTGCCGGTGTTGAACGAGAGTCTCGTTGCCCGCTCCCTGAAGCTATCGCAGCCTGGGCCCTGGGCCTCGTTGTCACGGTCGCCACGGTCGTTGCACCCTCTTTCGAACGGTTCGAGCCTCTCGCCAAATGGCGTCGCAACATGGCGCTGCTGGCACGTCGGCAAGGCCTGCTCGAACAGGGTGACCACTCTGGCCGTCAAAGGGACGGTCAGGATTGACCTTCGCCACGCCTTTGCTGCGTCGATCGTCGCCGTCGATGCAGCGCTGCAGGCGCTCCGCCCCACATCCCGGTCAGATGGAGCTGTTCACCTGCCCCGTCCCAGCAGGCGCCCTGCGTCGCACAGGGCACCTGCTACTTCGTCGCACTGAAACTTACAAAGGTATCCCAATATGGCAACCAAAAGGCCTTCCAACGAGCAGACGTCCGCTCGCGTCGCCTCAAAGGCGTCGAAGCTCTTGAGCAACCCCAAGACCCCGGCTGCGGTGAAATCTGTGGCCGCCTCCGCGCTAAGCCAGCGGCCGAACACGAAGCCCAAGGCCCGTTGACTCCAGTACAACCCTGTTCACCTTGAGCCCGCGCCGATGACAAGTACGTCGACGGCGTCGGGAAGCTTTTCCTTGAGAAGGTCGGGGTCGCCGGGTGCGTAGCCATTCAGATAGAACTGCATGTTGCCTCCGTCATGAGGTGCCGCCGTTCAGTCGCGCCGTGTGCTCGGCGATCATGCGCTTGACGGCGACCAGAATTCATCTTTGGTCCTTCATTGAACGCCGCGATACCGGTGATCGCGCGGCCGAGGATCAGCGCGCGAACGCGAAATCCACCTCCGGCTTCAAGCCGCTGACGATGTGCGCGATGCTCTTGCCCGAGCCGCACGAGTGCGTCCAGCCCAGTGTGCCGTGACCCGTGTTGAGGAACAGATTGGGCAGCTTGCTGCGCCCGATGATCGGCAGGTTGCTTGGCGTGGCCGGCCGCAGGCCGGTCCAGAACTGCGCCTGCTCGCTGTCGCCGGCACCGGGGAAGAGCTGCTCGACACGCCTGACGATGGCCTCGCAGCGCACGCGGTTCAGGTCGCGGTCGTAGCCGTTGAACTCGGCCGTGCCGGCGATGCGCAGGTGGTCTCCGAGGCGCGAGAAGACCAGCTTGTATTCGTCGTCGGTCAGCGAGACCTGGTGCGCCATCGACGCATCCTTCACCGGCATCGTCACCGAGTAGCCCTTGGCCGGGTAGATCGGCAATGAGATGCCCAGCGGCTGCGCGTAGATCGGCGACAGGCTGCCCATCGCCAGCACATAGGCATCGGCACGCAGGCGCTGGAAGCGCCCTTCGCTGTCGGTAGCCTCGACATGGTCGATCAGGCCCCCGGCTTCGCGCAATGCGGTCACGGTGTGACTGAGCAGGAATTGCACGCCGTCGGACTGGCAGCGCTGCACCAGCTCGCGCGCAAACAGGTTGGCATCGCCCGATTCGTCTTCGGCGGTGTAGGTGGCGCCAGCCAGCTGCGGCCGGATGTAGCGCAGCGCGGGCTCGATGCGCACCGCCTCGTCGGCCGAGATCACGCGCCGGTCGCAGCCGAGCGCGCGCATCTGCGCGGCCGGGCCTTCGGCGCCGTCGAACTCCTTCTGGCTGGTGTAGAAGTGCAGGATGCCTTGTGTGCGCTCGTGGTACGCAATGCCGATGTCGCGCCGAAGTTGCTGCAGGGTGTCGCGGCTGTAGGTGCCAAGGCGCACGATCTGCTCGATGTTGTGGCGAGTGCGCGCGGGCGTGCACTCGCGCAGGAATTGCAGGCCCCACAGCCACTGCCGCATGTCAGCGCGGATGCGAAACAGCAGCGGCGCGTCTTCCTTGCCGAGCCACTTCAACACCTTCAGCGGCGCACTGGGGTTGGCCCAGGGCTCGGCATGGCTGACCGAGATCTGGCCGCCGTTGGCGAAGCTGGTTTCCGCGGCCGGTGATGCCTGGCGGTCGACGACAGTCACCTCAAAGCCCTGCTGGCGCAGGAAGTAGGCCGAGGTCACGCCGAGCAGACCGGCGCCGAGAACGATGACTTTCATGAGGTGACTCCAAGAAGAAAGGCGACGAACGACGTACTTCTTTCGCTTGCCGCTCCCCCTGTCCCCGGTACCTGAGAGATTCAACCCGGCGTTGCGCTCCGGGTCTTGCTCCTTCGGTGCGTCACGGATGTGACGGCTCTCCAGACGGCGATGGTGGTGTGCAGTACGGAACCTGAGCGTGCATGGGAGTTTGCGCCTTCGGTGGCCCCGGCTTGCGACGGGGCACTCTCCTGCTGGGTCAAGATTTTATTGGGCCGCGGCCTGCTCCTTCGTGGCGAGGAAGCGTTCGGCCAGCAGCACCCAGTAGGCGCTGCCGACGGCGATGTTGTGGTCGTTGAAGTCGTAGCCCGGGTTGTGGACCATGCAGCCACCTTCGCCCTTGTCCTGCCCGGTCCCGTTGCCGATGAGCACATAGCTGCCGGACACGCGCTCGAGCATGAAGGCGAAGTCTTCGCTGCCGGTCAACGGCGGGCCTTGCAGCGTCACGCGCTCGGCGCCGACGAGTTCGACGGCGACCTCGCGCGCAAAGGTGGTTTCGGCCGGCGTATTGACCAGGACCGCATAACCCGGCTTCCAGTCGATGCGCGCCGTGACGCCGAAACTCTCGGCCTGCGCCGCCACCAGCGCCTTGATGCGCACCTCCAGCGTGGCCCGCACCTCGCGGTCGAGCGCACGCACGCTCAGCTCAAGCGTGGCGCTAGCCGGGATCACGTTGTTGGCCTTGCCGGCATGCAGCGCACCAACCGTGACCACCGCAGCGTGCAGCGGATCGATGTTGCGCGAGACAATGGTCTGCAGCGCCATGACGATGCTCGCTGCGGCGACGATCGGATCGGCCGCGCGCTGCGGCATCGCGCCGTGGCCACCGATGCCGTGCAGCGTGATCGTGGCGTAATCCGACGAGGCCATCGCCGCGCCTTCGCGCAGCACCAGCCGGCCCTGCTCGACGCCGGGCATGTTGTGCATGGCGAAGACGGCGTCGCAGGGGAAGCGCTCGAACAGGCCGTCGTCCATCATGCGCAGCGCACCGCCGCCGCCTTCTTCGGCCGGCTGGAAGATCAGGTGCAGCGTGCCGTCGAACGAACCGTGTTCGGACAGATGCCGCGCCGCGGCGAGCAGCATCGCGGTGTGGCCGTCGTGGCCGCAGGCGTGCATCACGCCGCTGTGCATGCTGGACCACTCGGCGCCGCTGGCCTCGTCGATCGGCAGTGCGTCCATGTCGGCGCGGATACCCAAGCGCTTCTTGCCCTGGCCGCGGAGCAGCGTGCCGACCACGCCAGTGCCGCCGATGCCGCGCTCGACCGCGTAGCCCCAGGCTTCGAGCTTGTCGGCCACCAGCGCCGCAGTGCGGTGCTCCTCGAAGGCGAGTTCGGGGTGGCGGTGGATGTCGCGGCGCAGGCTGATGAATTCACCGGCCCGGGCCTGCAGCGCGTGCAACAGGTAGGTCACGACCGGCTCACTGCGGCTGCAGGTTGATCTGCTTGGCAATGGCGCGGTAGCGCGCCGTCTCGGCCTCGAAAAACTTCGCCGACTCGGCCAGCGTCATCTGCGGCGATGCCACCTGCGTCTGCGCGGCCAGTTGCGTGCGCACAGCCGGGTCTTGCAAGGTCTTGCCGATGGCAGCATGCAGGCGAGTGACGACGTCTTCGGGCGTGTTCTTCGGCACCATGAAGCCGGTCCAGATCTTGTACGAGAAACTCTTCAGCGCCTGGCCCTCGCTCGCGGCTGGCACGTTCTTCAGCAGCTCCGAGCGCTGCGCGCCGAGCTGACCGATCACCTTCATGCGCCCTTGTTCGGCCAGCGCACCCATCGCGGCGCTGTAGACCAATACCGCAAAATCGACTTGACCGCCGCCGATATCCTGCAGCAGCGGCGCATTGCCCTTGTAGGGCACATGTGCCAGCTTGACGCCGGTCTGCGCCTGCACGTTCTCGAGGATCAGGTGGTAGAGCGAGCCGACGCCCACACTGCCATAGGTCAGCGGCTTGTCGGCCGACTTGCGCGCCAGCGCGATCAGCTCGTCGACGTTGTTCACCGGCAGGTCCTTGCGCGTCACGAACACCATCACCGCATCGGCCACCGGGTGCACCAGGCGGAAGTCTTCGGTCTTCAGCTTCACCGCGTTATTGGCCAGCGGCGACAGGATGACCTCGTTGGGCGAACCCTGGAAGATGAAGTAGCCGTCGGCCGGCGCGGCCAGCACCTTCTGCGCCGCCAGGGCGCCGCTGACGCCGCCCAGGTTTTCCACCAGCACCTGCTGGCCCAGCTCCTTGCCGAGCGGGTTGAAGAAGATGCGGGCGATGGCGTCCGACGGGCCGCCCGCCGGGTACGGCACCATCAGGTTGACCGGCTTCGCAGGCCAGCTCTGCGCGATGGCCGCGCCGGCGCTGAGCAGCAGGCCGGCAATCAAGGTCAGCGAGCGTTGGAACTTCGTCATGGCAACTCCTGGAGGCGTGAGGGCGAGAGTGGGCTTCGGGCACGGCCAATGTAGGATCCTGTGAGTGCAAAGTCCAATGCATTGTTTTATGCGTTAGCATGATTTTGACGCACCACTGTGAGGATCGCGGCCATGACCCTCGTGCAACTGCGACACCTGCTCTCGCTGGCGCAGACCGGCTCTTTCAGCAAATCGGCCGGCGCCCTCTTCCTGACCCAGCCGGCGTTGAGCCGCAGCATCCGTGCACTGGAGGCTGAACTCGGCCAGCTGATGTTCGACCGCATCGGCCGGCGCAGCGAAGTCACGCCTTTTGGGCGCGAGGTTGTGGAGCGGGCACGCCAACTCGTGGAAGCCGCCGACGACCTGCGCGACAGCGGAGCGCAAATGGCCAGTGGAAAGGTCGGCACACTGCGCATCGGTCTGGGTTCCGGACCGGGCGCGATGCTGATGACGCCGCTGCTGATGCACATGGCCGCGCACCACCCCCAATTGCACCTCGAGATTTCGCGTGGCCGCACCGACCTGCTCGAACGCAGTCTGCGCGAGCGTGCGATTGATGCGCTGGTGGTCGACGCGCGTTCGCTCGCGCCCGCGCCCGACCTGCGCGCCACCGAGACCTACGAGATGCGCGGCGCCTTCCTGTGCCGGCGCGGTCACCCGCTGCTTCGCAAACGGGGTGGCGTGAACTTCGATCAACTGCGGGCCTATCCGATCGCATCGACGCCACTGAGCGACGAGGTGGCGCGCGTGCTCGTCGAGCGCTACGGGCCCGACGCGCACCCGGCGCGCTGTGTCACGCTGCGCTGCGAGGAGATTCCGAGCCTGGTTGAATTGACGCGGCAGACCGATACCGTGCTGATCGCCATCCGAGCCGCGGGTCCCGACCTGGCAGAACTGGCGCTGAAGCCAGCGTTGGATGCGACCGCGCGCTTCGCCATCGTCACGCTGGCCGGCCGCAGCGAGGCACCGGCGCTGCCGATCGTGCGCCGCCTCATGCAGCAAATGTTGCGCGACGCTTGAGCAGGCGCCCGAAACCGCAGGGAGTGGGCATCGGACTCGCAGTCCAGGGATCCGACGGAATCACCATCCTTGGCATCGCTGCGATGCTCTACGCAATGAGGAGTCCTGGACCTAGACTTTGTAGCCCCTAGCCGGCTCTCAGGTCCGTGCCGGCAGCACGGTCCCACGGCACTCACCGAAGCCGATACGCGTGGCACCGGGCTTCTCGCACGATCCCCCCAAGATCACCGTGTCAAAGTCCTCAAGGTAGGTCCGCGTCTGCCCATTCGGCAGTTCGAGTGGCTCCTTGCCGCCGACGGTCAGCTCGATCAACGCACCGGCCTGGTCCAGCGTGGGGCCCGACAAGGTGCCGCTGCCGAACAGGTCGCCGGGCTGCAAGTTGCAGCCATTGATCGTGTGATGAGCGACCAACTGGCCAATGGTCCAGTAGGCATGACGGTAGCTGGTGTGCGTCAGCCGCACGGCGGGACGTCCCTGCTCACGCATCTGCTGCGTCTGTAGCAGGACATCGAGTTGCAGGTCGATCGCGCCCAAGGCCCGATTGGCGGGTGAGTCCAGGTAGGGCAACGGCTGCGGGTCGTTGGGCGGGCGTTCGAAAGGCACGCGGAAGGGGGCCAGCGCCTCCAGCGTCACGATCCACGGCGAGAGGGTGGTCGCGAAGTTCTTCGACAGGAACGGCCCCAGCGGCTGGTACTCCCAGGCCTGGATGTCGCGCGCGGACCAGTCGTTGAGCAAGCACACGCCGAACACATGCGACTCGGCGTCGGCCAGCGGGATCGGCTCGCCTGCGGCGTTGCCGCGCCCGATGAAGATGCCGATCTCCAGCTCGTAGTCCAGCCTCTTGCATGGACCGACCTCGGGCTGCTGTGCACCCGGCACCAGGGTCTGGCCGATCGGCCGTTGGAAGGCCTGGCCGGAGACGCCGATGCTGGAGGCCCGGCCGTGGTAGCCGATAGGCACCCACTTGTAGTTCGGCAGCAGCGGGTTGTCGGGGCGGAACTGCCGGCCGATATTGGTGGCGTGATGGACCGAGGTGTAGAAGTCGGTGTAGTCGCCGATGCGCGCCGGCACCGTGTACTCGGCCTTGACCTGTGGCAGCAGAAGGGGCGCGAGCCTCGCTTGGGCGGCCGAGCCTTCGCGCAAGGCCCGCGACAGCGCGAGGCGCAGCGCCGACCACGACTGCGGCCCCAGCGCCATCAGGGCGTTCAGCGAGTCGCGGGCCGCGGCGCGCGCCGCAACGTCAGCTTCGCCCGTGAAGACTGCGCTGGCCGCACCCAGATCGAGGATCTGGTCGCCGATCGCCACGCCACCGCGAAACGCTTCGTTCGTGCCCTGGCGGCGGAACACCGCGAACGGCAGGTTCTGGACGGGGAAGTCGGCGGTTGCCGCGTTGGCGGAGGCGACCCAGCTGCGCAGCGCCGGGTCGTGGGTTTCGTTCAAGGTGTGCATGGTGTGATGCCTGTAGTGACCCGGAGGAATGTGCTCAGCGGCAGGTCGGGTCGAAGTGCTTCTTCAGCCCCTGCCAGCAGCGGAAATATTCATGCTGGAGCTGCGCGGTCTCGAGCGCGTAGCGCGTCGGCTGGATCACCGCCGGCGTCTCGATCATGAAGGCCATGGTGTCGGTGATGTGGTCGGGCCGGGTCGTATCGGCCGCGCTCGCCCTGGCGAAGGTGTCTGCATCGGGACCGTGCCCGGTCATGCAGTTGTGCAGCGACGCGCCGCCCGGCATGAAGCCTTCGGCCTTGGCGTCGTAGGCGCCGTGGATCAGGCCCATGAACTCGCTGGCGAAATTGCGGTGGAACCAGGGCGGCCGGAAGGTGTCTTGCATCGCCAGCCAGCGCGGCGGAAAGATCACGAAGTCGATGCTGTCCACACCCGGCATGTCGCTCGGCGACTGCAGCACCAGGAAGATCGACGGGTCGGGGTGGTCGTAGCTGATCGAGCCGATGGTGTTGAAGCGGCGCAGGTCGTACTTGTAGGGCGCGTAGTTGCCATGCCAGGCCACCACGTCCAGCGGCGAATGACCGATGCCCGCGCGCCACAGATGGCCGTTGAACTTGGCGACGAGTTCGAACTCGCCCTCGCGGTCTTCAAAGGCGGCCACCGGCGTGCGGAAGTCGCGCGGGTTGGCCAAGCCGTTGGAACCGATCACCCCAAGGTCCGGCAGCTTGAACAGCGCGCCGTAGTTCTCGCAGACATAGCCGCGCGCCACGCCCTGATCCGCCTGATCTGCATCTGGCAGGCGCACCTGGAAGCGCACCCCGCGCGGAATGACCGCGATCTCCTGCGGCTCGACCTCCAGCACGCCGAGCTCGGTGGCCAGCACCAGGCGCCCCTGCTGCGGAACGATCAGCAGTTCGCCGTCGGCGTTGTAGAAGAAGCGCCGCTCCATCGAGCGGTTGGCCGCGTACAGGTGGATGCCGCAACGGGCGTTGCCGGCCATCGTGACCAGTGCGTCGACAAAGTCCGTCGGCTCGGTGGGGCTGGGCAGCGGGTCCCAGCGCAGCTGGTTGGGCGGCGTCGGCACCTCGTCGAAGCGACTTCGAGTACGGCCGTCGTCGATGCGCTCGAACGGGAGGTGCACGGCGGCCGGGCGGATGCGGTACAGCCATGAGCGGCGGTTGGCATGCCGCGGCGCAGTGAACGCGGTGCCCGAGAGTTGTTCTGCATACAGCCCGTAGGGCGCGCGCTGAGGCGAGTTGCGGCCTTCGGGCAATGCGCCGGGCAGCGCCTCGGTGGCGAACTCGTTGGCGAAGCCGGTCTGGTACTGGAGTGCTTCGAGGGTCATGACCGGGCGCTCGCTGGCATCAGTGACTTCGGCGCGGGGGCGAGATCCTCGGCGGCGGCGTCGATGAGCCGCTGCGCGGCCTCGCCATCGCCGATGCGGTCGATGGCCAGCAAGGCGAAACGGGCCAGGAACAGCGGCGCATTGGGTTCGCCGAGCTGCGTCATCGTCTTGCACAGCCGGGTGTAGACGGTATCCAGTTCACTGTCGGTCATCGGGTTCTCCTGCGGGGCTGATGCGGGTTTACGGGTGCAGCGCGTGGTCGATGGTCGCCGCCACCTCTGCGGCGGCGACCTGGCGCCAGCGGGCAAGCACATGCCCGTCCGGTCGCACCAGGTACAGCGTGCCGGGGACGGCGCCGTACATCGGGAACAGGCGACCGGTGTGATCCCGGCCGTGCAGCGCCGATCCGCCGTCGTCGGTGTTGCCGAGGTGGCGGGCGAGCGGCACCACCTTGAACGGCACACCACGCGAGACCATCGTGCGCTCCAGATCCAGCAGGTCGGCCGGCACGGCGCCGTCCTCAGCGAAGTACAAGGCGGTGAAGCGCGGGGCCACCAGATCGGTGAGGTGGCCTTCGCGGGTTGCCCCGTCACCCACGATGGTCACCGGACATTCCGGCAGCACGGCCCCCGGCACCGGGCCGGCTTCGAACGCAGCCGAACGCTCGAGTGCGCCATTCAGCGGCGACGCGGTGTAGGTGATCGCCGAACTCTGGCGCGGGTTGATCAGCGAGCGCAGGCCGGCGTGCTTCAAGGCCAGGCCAAGCACGGCCGTGCGCATCAGATCGAAGGCGAACGACGGCGGCGCCATGAACTCGGTGCTCTTGGTGCCGTAGCTCAGATTTTCGTGCGCGGCGGCCACGCGTTCATCGGAGTAGCTGTCCAGCAGGCGCTCGGACGCCAGGCCCTTGACCACGAAGGCCAGCTTCCAGGCCAGGTTGTCGGCATCGTCGATGCCGGAGTTGGCGCCGCGCACGCCGAAGATCGGCACCAGGTGAGCGGCGTCGCCGGCGAACAGCACGCGGCCGTGGCGGTAGCGCTCCAGGGTCAGCGCGTTCGCTTTGTAGATGCCGGTCCAGATCGGCGACCACGCCCCGCGCTCGCCCATCATCTCCAGCAGGCTCTCGACGCGGGGCATCACGTTCTCGGGCTTGACCGCCTCGTCGGGATCCTCGCCGTCCTGCAACTGGTAGTCGATGCGCCACACGTTGTCGGGCTGCTTGTGCACCAGCACGGTCGAGCCCGGGTTGCACGGCGGATCGAAATAGGCCAGCCGTTCGGTGGGGCGCCTGCTGTCGAGCAGGATGTCGACGATGACGTAGCGCCCCTCGTAGCT
>JANOWE010000105.1:0-34932 GCA_031417735.1 Betaproteobacteria bacterium | reverse complement strand
CGGCCACGGTGGCCACAAAGTCGCGCACGAAGTCATAGCTCTCGATGCGGTCGATGCCGGTGCGGTGCTTGACGGTGATCGGCAGCGCATGGCCCACCGCGTCACGCATGGCCGCCACGCCGTCGCGCACCAACGGCGCCTCGGCCATCAGGCAGGCGCCGAAGGCACCGCGCTGCACCCGTTCACTCGGGCAGCCGCAGTTCAGGTTGACCTCGTCATAGCCCCATTGCAACGCCAACTTGGCGCAGGCGGCCAGATCCTGCGGCTCGCTGCCGCCCAGTTGCAAGGCCAGCGGGTGTTCTTCAGGGTTGAAGTCGAGGTGGCGCGGCACATCGCCATGCAGCAAGGCGCCGGTGGTCACCATCTCGGTGTACAGGCGGATGTGGCGGCTGATCAGGCGATGGAAGTGCCGGCAATGCCGGTCGGTCCAGTCCATCATCGGTGCGACCGACAAGCGCCATGGACTGCAAGTTGTTGATTTGTCTATATTAATCAATTGCTTACGACTTCATCGTCGCCACGAATCAGCACGGAAAAGCACATCAAAACACTAGAAAACATGGGCTCCGTGCTACGGATTTGCTACAGCAATTTTCCTCATTGCTACAGCAAAGGGACGGTGTAGCAAGCATTATCCCGGTGGGTGACTCGTGGCGCTGGACCTTCAGTATCAGGTCGTCGTCGAACGCATAGGTGCGTGCTTCACCGCCGCTTTCGTCGACGGCCGTCACCGTCACGACGTTCGGCACATGACGTCGCACGATGGCCAGCACAGTGGCGGTGTCCAGCACCGGGTCGGCGGCGTCGGGTTGCACATAGAAGTCTCTTGCCATGGCTGTTCTCCAAACTCAGCGTGAATGCCAGTCCCAACCAGCCGCGTCCATCGCCAGCAGCGCGGCGAAGCGCCCGCCGCGGCGGCCGTGCAGTAGGCCGAGACAACGCTCAGGCCCTGCTGCGCGGCCACGACCAGCAAGTAGATCAGGCCCAGGCGCCGCAGCACCGCCGCCTGGCCCACGACCAGGTGCGCGTCGACCGCCTGGCGCGCGATCAGCGGCGGCAGCACCTCCAGCGCGGCGCCGACCAGCACGCTGGCAGCGATGGCGAGCAGCAGCCGGCGCTGGGGCGCCAGCAGTCCTCGCAGCTGCGCAAAGCTCTGGCGATGGCCCCGGTCAGCGGCCGCTGGCGGTAGCGTCGCGGTGATGGTCATGGCCGATCCTCGGTCGCCAGCATCGCCTGCGCCGCATGGATGCGCGCATAGACGCCGCCCGCCCGCAACAGCGCTGCATGAGTGCCCTGCTCGACGATGCGCCCCTGGTCCAACACGACCACCATATCGGCCAGCGGAAAGGCCGCCAGGCGGTGCGAGCACAGCACGATGGTCGCCCGCTGAGCGGCCGGCGCGCCGGCGCCGAACGCGTCCCGCAAGCCAGCCGTGATCTGCGCTTCAGTGCGCACGTCCACGGCCGAGAACGGGTCATCCAGCACCAGCCGCCGCGGCAGGGTCGCGGCCGCACGGGCCAGTGCGATGCATTGGCGCTGCCCGCCCGAAACGCGGATGCCACGTTCGCCGATCTCTGTGTCGGGCCCTTTCGCGAAGCCGCTCATGTCCTGCGCCAGTGCGGCGATGGCCAATGCCCGCGCATCCGCGGCATCGGTCGACGCGCCACGCATCGCCATGTTTTCGCGCACGGTGCCCGAGAACAGGAAGGGCTCCTGCGGCAAGTAGCCGATCTGGTCGCGGCGCTGCGCGGGGGGGGTCGCCGTCGAGCGTCACGCTGCCGCCGGCCAGCGGGTACAGCCCCAGCAACACCCTGGCCAGCGCGCTCTGGCCCGATCCAACCGGGCTGGTCACGGCGACGAAGGCGCCAGCAGGCATATCCAGCGACACGCGGTCGAGCGCCAGCGTGGTGTTGGCGCCGACTTGGCCGTGGGCGAAGTTCACTTCGCGCAAGGACACGGCCAAGCCGCCGTCGACGCGCGGTGGTCGCGCACCCGCCCGCCGGCTGAGGTCTGCCCCGGCCAACTCGGCAGCGCGGTGCGCGGCCGGGCCGCGGCCAGCGTGCTCGACGCCTGCTCATTGGCCAGCCGCGTGATGCGCGATGCCATGGCCTGACGCGCGCCCAACAGACGCACCACGCGCATGGCCGACACCGACTCGTGCAACCCGGCCGTCAGCCCGCTGTTGGCCTGCGGCGCCGCCGTCGTGCGCTGGCGCACCCAGCGCCCGGAGGCCATCGCCATCGCCATCGCCATCGCCATCGCCATCGCCATCGCCATCACCATACCCATCGCCAAGGGCACCGGCAGCAGCGCCCACAGCGTCAGCGGCACGTCCAACACCAGCATCACACCCAGACAGGACAGCAGGAACAGCAGCGTGTGCCAGGTCTCGATGATCACTTCGCGCACTCCGACGCCGGGCACCTCGATGTCGCCGACCACGCGCGCCATGATGTCGCCCACCGAAGCGGCAGCCAGCTCGGTCATCGGCCAGGCCATCACGCCGCGCAGCGTGTCGGCGCGCCGCTTGGCGCGGATGCGGGCGTTGGCCGTCATCAGCCACCAGCGCTTGGCCACGCGGGACCACTCGGTGGCCAGCGTCGCGGCGCTGAGCAAAAGAACGGCCTGCAGCAATTCCTCGCGCGTGAGCTCGCTCCGCGCGAAGAGCGTAGCGGCGTCGATGGCTCGACCGACGAAGAACGCCGGCAGCACTACCGCCGTGTTCATCGCGGTGCCTGCCGAGGAGCCCAGCAGCAACTGACCGACCACCTGGCGCTGGTACGGCTTCAGCGCCCAGAGCTAGTGCGCCATCCGAATCAATGAACTTGTTATTTCATTCTGAGTAGCATATGCTTCTTACCTTATGTGGTCCATTCTGATCGTTACCTTGCCCACCCAGCCCAACGCTGTGCGCCTGCGCATCTGGCGTGCGCTGAAGGGTCTGGGTTGCGCTGCGCTGCGCGATGGCGCCTACTTGCTGCCGGAGGAAAACGCTGCCTCGCTGGAGCCCTTGGCTGCCGAAGTGCGGGCGCATGGTGGCACCGCATCGGTGATGACGCTGTCGCCTCGCGACGAGGCTCAGCGCGTCGAGATCCTCGCGCAGTTCGATCGTGGCGAGGCCTACATGCAGTGGCGGGAGACCGCCACCGCGTTGCAGTCCGAGCTGGACAAACTGGCCGAGACCGAAGCCAGGCGAAGGCTGCGTGGCGTGGCCGACGCGCTGCAGTCGCTGCGTCGCATCGACTACTACCCCGGCGCGGCGGCCGAGCAGGCCGAAGCTGATCTGTTGTCGCTGCGACGCGGCTTCGACAGCCGTTTCTCGAAGGGCGAACCGCAGGCGCGACAGGACGATGGCATCGAACGCCTGGACCTCCGCAAGTTCCAGGGCAAGCGCTGGGCCACGCGTGCACGCCCCTGGGTGGACCGCTTGGCCTGCGCCTGGCTGATCCGGCGTTTCATCGATCCCGGTGCCCAGATCGTCTGGCTGGTCGACCCGGCCAAGGCGCCGCGCGGGGTGCTGGGCTTCGACTACGATGGCGCACGTTTCAGCCACGTCGGCAATCGGGTGAGCTTCGAGGTGTTGGCTGCGAGCTTCGGCCTGGAGGCCGATCCCAGGATGCGGCGTATCGCTGCCGCCGTGCATTACCTCGATGTTGGCGGCATCGCGGTGCCGGAAGCCGCCGGGCTGGAAGCCGTGCTGGCCGGCCTGCGCGAAGTGCATGCCGACGACGACCCTCTTCAACAAGCCGCTGCGGCGGTCTTCGATGCGCTGCACGCGGCGCCAGGAGCTGCTGCATGAGTGCCGTTCTTCCGGCCACAACGCCGACATCGCGGCCTGCGGCGGTCAGCTTTGTCGAGGCCTTCTGGTTCTGGCTCAAGCTCGGCTTCATCAGTTTCGGCGGCCCGGCCGGGCAGATCGCCATCATGCACACCGAGTTGGTCGAACGCCGCCGCTGGATCAGCGAGAACCGCTTCCTGCACGCGCTGAACTACTGCATGCTGCTGCCGGGGCCGGAGGCGCAGCAGCTGGCCACCTACATCGGCTGGCTGATGCACCGCACCTGGGGCGGCATCGTCGCCGGCGCGTTGTTCGTGCTGCCCTCGCTGTTCATCCTGATCGCGCTGTCGTGGATCTACCTGCGATTCGGTGATGTGCCAGTGGTCGCGGGCATCTTCTTCGGCATCAAGCCTGCGGTCACCGCACTGGTGTTGCATGCGGCGCATCGCATCGGCACGCGGGCGCTGAAGAACTACTGGATGTGGGGCATCGCAGCGGCCGCCTTCGTCGCGATCTTTGCCTTCGACGCGCCGTTTCCGGCCATCGTGCTGGCGGCCGGCTTGATCGGCCACTTCGGTGCCCGCATGGCCCCGAAAGTGTTTGCGCTGGGCGGCGGCCATGGCAGCAGCAAGGCGGGTCATGGTCCGGCCCTGATCGACGACGACACGCCGACGCCCGCACATGCACGCTTCTCGCGCAGCCACCTGGCCAAGGTGCTGCTGGTGGGCCTGGGTTTGTGGCTGGCGACGATGGCCGCGCTGATCGCCGCCTACGGCCTGCAGAGCACGCTGACGCAGATGGGCTGGTTCTTCACCAAGGCCGCGATGCTGACCTTCGGCGGTGCGTATGCCGTGCTGCCCTATGTCTACCAGGGCGCTGTGGACCAGCATCACTGGCTCACCGCGCCCCAGATGATCGATGGACTCGCCCTGGGCGAGACGACACCGGGGCCGCTGATCATGGTCGTCACTTTCGTCGGCTTCGTCGGCGGTTGGACGAAGCAGGTGCTGGGACCCGATGCGCTGTTCCTCGGCGCAATGCTGGCAGCCACTGTCGTCACCTTCGTGACCTTCCTGCCGTCCTTCGTGTTCATCCTGGCAGGTGGCCCGCTGGTCGAGACCACTCACGGCAAGCTGGGCTTCACGGCGCCGCTGAGCGCGATCACCGCCGCGGTGGTCGGCGTGATCCTGAACCTGGCGCTGTTCTTTGCCTACCACGTGCTGTGGCCGAAAGGCTTCAGTGGGCCCTTCGATGCGATCTCGCTGGCCATCACGCTGGCCGCTGCGGTGGCGCTGTTCTGTTTCAAAGTCGGTGTGATCCCCTTGCTCGGCGCCTGCGCAACCGCCGGGCTGATCGTCACCTGCTTGCCCCCGCTGATACGCTGAAGAAGGACTGTCCATGAAGGCCTTGATCCTCGACCTGCCCTTCGCTCCGGCCCAGTTGCCTGGCTTGTCCGAGAAGCTGCTGCGCAGCCACCACCAGAACAACTACAGCGGCGCGGTAAAGCGGCTCAACGCCATCCGCGCGCAGTTGGCGCAAACGCCCTTTGCGACCACCCCGGGGTTCCAGCTCAACGGCCTTAAGCGCGAGGAGTTGATCGCCACCAACTCGATGCTTCTGCACGAGCTGTACTTCAGCAGCCTCGGCGGCCACGGCACGGCCATGGCGCTGGCCATGGCCCTGGCGCTGGCCGCCAACTTCGGCAGTGTCGAGCGCTGGCGCGAAGAATTCATCGCGATGGGCAAGGCCCAGGGCGGCGGCTCGGGCTGGGTGCTGCTGAGCTTCCAACCGCGTGAAGGCACGCTGGTCAACCAATGGGCCGCGGACCACACCCATGCGCTCGCCGGCGGCATCCCGATCCTGGCGCTGGACATGTACGAACACGCCTACCACCTCGACTTCGGTGCCGCTGCCGGAGCCTACGTGGACGCCTTCATGGCCAACATCGCTTGGGCGCTGGTGTACCAGCGCTATCAGGACGCCGTACATGCAACGAGCGAGCCCTTCGGTGCCACGCTGGAGGATGTGGGCTCTTCACTGGTCTTCGATGTCCGGCGCGCCGGCGTGTTCGACAAGGCGCCAAACATGATTCCCGGCGCGCGCTGGTTCGACCCGACCACTGTGGGCCAGTGGGCCAGCGAGTTGCCGGCCGACCGCGACATCGTCGTCTACTGCGTCTACGGCCACGAGGTCGGGCGCGCCACTGCGATGCGCCTGCGCGCAGCCGGCCTGCGCGCCCGCTATCTGCGCGGCGGCATCGATGCTTGGCAGGCAGCCGGCCAACCCCTTGCCCCCAGAGGAGCGCCCTCATGAATATGAGCGCGCAACGAGCACCCGTCAGGAGCGATCATGAGGAAATTCATGCTGATGGCAGGTCTCGCCTTGGAGTTCAACGCCATGGCTGCACCGATCACCTTTGATGCCGACCCGGCCGGCCAGCCGCCCCTTGGCTGGAGCTGCGGCGCCACCGGCAAGGGCGTACCGAAGTGGACCGTCGAGCCCGACGTGCTGTCGGGCAATGGACGCGTACTCGTTCAGTCAGGTGAAGCGCCATTCCCTTGGTGCATCAAGAACGATGCCGTACTGATCGATGGATTCGTCGAAGTCAGGTTCCGATCGATTGCCGGTCGGCAGGATCAAGCCGGTGGCGTCGTCTGGCGGTTCAAGGATCGCGACAACTACTACGTCGCCCGCGCCAATGCGCTGGAGAACAACGTGTCGCTGTACCACACGACCGCCGGATCGCGCCGCACCATCGCCTACCAGGATGCACCGGTGCCGCCGAAGGTGTGGCACACCCTGCGGGTCGATTTCAAGGGGCCGTCGATCCGTGTCTCGCTAAATGGCAAGGTCTACATCGAAGGTCAGGACACGAACATCGCGGGTCCGGGCCAGGTGGGCGTATGGACCAAGGCCGACAGCGTCACGGCATTCACCGAGTTTTCGTACGGGGCCAGCCCGTAGGACCCATGAGCAGGCGTATGTCGGGACTCGCGCGGATGGCATGGGCATTGGTGTTTCCGGCGATGCCATCACATGCACTGGACGTTCGCCTTCAACCGGTGGCCGAAGGCGTCTACGCGCACATCGGCGACAAGGGCAGCCGCGGCGTGGCCAACGAGGGGCTGAACGCCAACATCGGCCTGGTCGTGACACCGGATGGCGCAGTGCTGATCGACAGCGGCGCCACCTGGTCCAGCGCCGGTCAGATCGATCGGACGATCAAGCGGGTTACTGCGCAGCCTGTGCGCTGGGTCATCAGCACCGGTGGCCAGGACCATCGCTGGTTCGGAAACGGCTACTTCAAGGCACAAGGCGCGGAGCTGATCGCCCACGTCGCAGCCCGGGCCGACATGAGGTCGCGTGGCGGCGATCAACTGGCAGCGCTTCAGGTCCTGCCGGGCGACAAAGCGGTCGGCATGGTGCCCACCCTGCCAACTCGGTGGATCGTGCAGTCCGATGCGCGGCTGGATCTGGGCGGGCTCGTCTTCGAACCGCGCCACCACGGCGGCGGCCAATCGCCAGGCGAACTGACCGATCTGGATACTGCCCGCGCACAGACCAGGGACTACCTCATGGCGCTTCGCGCGCACATGAGGAAGGCCGTCGATGACGGCACCGACTTGAGCGCCGCAGTCAGGGCCTTTGACGCCAAGCCCTTTATGCACCTGCTCAACGCGGCCGGGCCGATGCCTGGCAATGGCAGCCGCACCTACCTGGAGATCGAGCATGAGTGACCCAAGCAAGTTCGACGGACGAGGCAACCCGGTTTCCTATGACCGGCAGCAGGCTATCGACGCCCTCGACCAGGCGTGCGACCTGTTGCATGCCTATCAGGCTGACCCGCTGGCCGCAGTCGACAGGATCATCGTCGACCATCCGGACTTCGTGATGGCGCACGCCTTTCGCGCCGGCGCGCTGGCGACAGCGACCGACAAAGCGTTCGAACCGGAAATGATCAAGAGCGTGCAGGCGGCGGAAGCACTGGCGCCGAAGGCAAACGACCGCGAGCGAATGCACATTTCTGCGGTACGCGCGTGGCTCGACGGGGATTGGGAACGGGCGATCGAACTGTGGGGCCGCGCGTCCATCGCCTGGCCGCGCGATCTGTTGGCGCTGCAATTTGCGCATGTCGGCGACTTCTTCCTCGGTCATTCGCACATGTTGCGTGATCGCGTAGCACGTGTGCTGCCGCACTGGAGTCGCAGCGTACCGGGCTACGGCTACGTTGAAGGCATGTATGCGTTCGGCCTTGAAGAGGCTGGCGACTACGAACAGGCAGAGGCACGCGGGCGGGAGGCGGTCGCCTTGAACCAGCAGGACGGCTGGGCCGTTCATGCCGTCGCGCATGTCTTGGAGATGCAAGGCCGTGCTGCAGAAGGCGCGGACTTCCTTGCGGCCGGAGCCGATGGCTGGGCACCGAACAGCATGTTCGCGTTCCACCTGTGGTGGCACATGGCCCTGTTCCATCTGGATGCCGGCGACGCGCCCTCCGCACTGAAGCTGTTTGACGAGAAGATCTCTGCTGCGGGGTTTGGTCAAGCGCTCGAGCTTCTCGATGGTTCGTCACTGCTGTGGCGGCTTTCGTTGCTTGGCCACGATGTCGGTGACCGGTGGAAGTGCTTGGTCGGCAAGTGGGAGACGCGCATCGACGACGGGTACTACGCCTTCAACGACGTGAACGCGATGATGGCGTTCGTCGGCGGCGGGGACAGCGAAGCCCAGACCCGGCAGATCGCATCCGCGAGGCGGGCCGCGGCCGGGACCGGCACTGTGGCAATGATGAGCCGTGAGATCGGTGTACAGGCGTGCCAGGGATTCGCTGCATTCGGCCGTGGCGAATACGCTCAAGCGATCGAGCTGCTGATGCCACTGCGCGCCAAGGCCAGTCGCTTTGGCGGCAGCCACGCGCAGCGCGACATGTTCTCGTGGACGCTGACCGAAGCTGCAATCCGCCTCGGTGACCGCAGGCTTGCCGATGAATTCGTTGCCGAACGTCTGTCATGGAAGCCGACGAGTCCGATCAACCGCTGGTGGGCGGCGCGCGCCGCGAAACTGCAACAGACGCAGGCGACCTAGCACCCCTTCCCCACGGACCCGTTCACACCAGCGGGAGGTGGAGCTTCTTGGCGCGCTGGTCATGGCCAGCCGATCGATCGGCAGCATCATCTCATTGGCCTGCCTCCAAGCAGTTCAATCGTGGCATTGGCAGATCGAACTCATTCGTTGTCCCCGAAGTGCACGCCGCGAAGGGCGGCTGCATGGCTCCCCGGCATCGCGAGCGGCCAACCTTCAATGAAGGAAGCAAAGGTTGAAGGTCTGTTTTCGGGTGCCCTGCCGTGCCACGGACTGCGCGGGAATTCTGCGTGGTGCGAACAGCCGAGCGTCCCGGACCACTGGCTCCGGCGTCCCCGCGACGATGCCTCTGAAATCAGGATGCCGCGGGTTGATGACAACCTTGCCTTCCCGGCGCGCCACGACCGAGGGCACAACCAGTACCGCCGTTCGCAGCTCCTGTTGCTCGATGGAATTGACCTTGCGGCGCAGGCCCAGCACCTGGGCGATCTTGCTCGGCTCGACGACGGCTGCGTACATGCGAAGCACTCCCAATTGATGAAACGAATTCCATCAGTTGGTAAAACCAATACTCGGCCTCCAGGATACGGACCGCGATGGCGCCGTCGGTCCAACCTGCTTCGAGCCATGGCTCAAATCACCCCGAACCCCCGTGCTACGGAACGGCTACAGACCGCGCCAGAACCCGCATGAATACTGAACACAGTGTCCAGTCCATCATCGGCGCGACGGACAGGCGCCATGGGTTCGGGGCTTGGTTGAATGGCACGGTGGCTGTCATTGTCGCCCCACACTTTGGTGGCACCGACGAGATGACAGCCTGGGTCGGTGCAAGTCGATTTGTGCATGGTGATCAACGGCTTTCGAGCGATGATCCAGCACCGTGGACACCCGATGCAAAACCTGCTTTCGTCTTGGCAAACAGCGCCGATGCCACGGATTTGCTCCTGAAGAGTGCGACAACTGGGTGTCCGACGGCCGCAAGACGCGCCAGTGCGAGCCCGTCTGTGTGCCACTGATCTCGAGCGCCGCGCCGAGAAGCTCAGCGACGCCATCTGGCGCGGTTGGCATCCAAGGGCTGAGCCTGGGTGAAAACCTGCGATGGACCGGGTGCTGGCGCCGGCCACAGACAACACCAGGACCAAGTCTGCAAAAGGAGCCGAGGTGTCGCCACGTGTGCCTGGTGCGGCCACGGCACCGATGCCACCGGTGTCCATGCCGGGTTTGGGCGGGCCCGGTTGCTGTTGGTCGCCGGCCGCTGACGTGGGCAGGCAAGACAGCGCGGCGAAGCGCAGGTTGATCGGGGTTGAAATGGTGGTTTGCCTGCGCGACCGACAGAAGGGCTGGGGCTTCGCGGCAAACTCGACGACACTCGGCAACGACAACCAGCACGAAAAACAAGCACGCATGGCGATTTCAATTCCGGTCCGGCGTAGGCGATGACTGTCACTTCCGACGAGCTGCAAGTGGCGCGCGAAAACGCGTTGACGGGCGGCCTCGCTCTGACGCTGCCTGCAGCGCTGAACCCGTCACTTGCGGACGTGCAAAGCCCGTTGAAGGGCGATGCGCCGGCGCGGCGGCCGCCCTGCCACGCCGACGCCGCCGCAGAAATTGCTGCCTTGGTTGCGTTGGCTACGGCTCTGGGTGAGGCACCCCATACCGTCTGCCAGGTCTTGGCCGACAACGTGCTTGCGCTGCTGAAGGCCGGGTCCGCCGGGGTCAGCGTACTGAGCATGCAAAGCGAAGGCGGCGCGCTGGTGAGCTGGCCCGCAATCGCTGGCCGCTGGCAGGCCCACAGCGGCTCCAGCCGGCCGCTGCTTGCTCCAGCAGCCCCAACGGCGAGCCCTGAACCCACAGCCGAACACGGCCTCGTAGTGCCCTTTGGGCTTGCCGGCAAAACGGCCGGGACGGTGTGGGCGGTGGCGCACGACCCGGCTTTGGGCTTTGACGCCGATGACTTGCGGCAATTGCAGCGTCTCGCGCTCTTTGCTGCGCCCGCACTGCAAGCCGTGGCTGCGCGCGACGCAGCGCAGGCGCCGCACCAGGCACCGCGGGTGCGGCACCTGCATGGTGCACCCGAGAGCCAGCATGCCACCTTCAACAGTCTGATCGAAAACGCGCCCTTCGGTGTCTATGTGGTCGATGCGCAGTTCCGCCTGTGCCAGGCCAGCGCGGCGGCACGCAAGGCCTTCACCAGCGTTCAGCCGTTGATCGGCCGCAACTTTGCCGACATCGTGCGCGCAGTCTGGCCTGAACCCTTTGCATCCGAGGTGCTGGCCCACTTTCGCCGCACCCTGGACAGCGGTGAAGCCTACGCCGAGCCCACGGTGAGTGAAATGCGCAAGGACACGCCCGACATCGAGTCCTACGACTGGAAGATTCAACGCATCGTCATGCCGGACGGCGGCTTCGGCGTGGTCTGCTACTTCTACGACCTGACCGAGCGCCAACAGGCCGCAGAAGCCCTGCGCCTGCGCACGGCGCAGTTCGAGACCCTGGTCAACGACGCGCCGCTGGGCATCTACCTTTTGGATGCCCAGTTGCGCATCCGCCAGGTCAACCCGCTGGCGCTGCCCGAGTTTGGCAACATCCAGGGCCTCATCGGTCGCGATCTGGCGGCTGTGATGCAGACCCTGTGGGGGCCAGCGCGCGCCGATGAAATCGTGCAGCAGTTCCGCCATACGCTGGCTACGGGCGAACCCTTCGAGGTGGCGGAACTGATCGCCTTGCGCGCCGACTGCGGCACCACCGCGTGCTACGAATGGCAGATCCACCGCATCCCGCTGCCCGACGGCAGCCATGGCGTGGTCTGCTATTTTCGCGACATTTCCGAACGCGTCGAGGCCCAGGCCCAGATCCGCGAAAGCGAAATGCGCTTTCGCGCATTCGTCACTGCCAGTGCGGATGTCGTGTATCGCATGAGCCCCGACTGGCGCGAGATGCGGCACCTCCATGGCCGCAATTTCATTGCCGACACCCATGAGCCCACATCCCAGTGGCTGCAGAACTACATCCACCCGCAGGACCAACCGCGCGTGCTGGCAGCGATCAGCGCGGCTATCGCGGCCAAGGGCATCTTCGAGCTTGAACACCGCGTGCTGCGCGTGGACGGCGAACTGGGCTGGACACAGTCGCGGGCGGTACCCCTGTTCGACGCAGACGGTGCGATCGTGGAGTGGTTCGGCACCGCCAGCGACGTCACCGAAACTCGGCGTGCGCAGCAGACACTGCTCGAATCGGAAGAGCGCTACCGCAGCCTCTTCAATGCGATGGACGAGGGCTACTGCATCCTCGAGATGATCTTTGACGACACCGGCAAGGCCGTGGACTGGCGCTTCCTGGAAGTGAACCCGGCTTTCGCCAAGCTCACGGGGGTGGAAAACGCGGTGGGCCGGCGCATGCGCGAGATCGCGCCCGACCATGAAGAGCACTGGTTCATCACCTATGGCAGGGTGGCGCTGACCGGCGAGGCGGTGCGTTTTGTCAATGACGCCAAGTCACTGGACAACCGCTGGTTCGACCTCTATGCGCTGAAGGTGGGCGGGCCGGACAGCCGCAAGGTCGCGGTGCTGTTCACCAACATCACCGAACGACGGCGCACCGAAGAAGCGCTGCGTGCCAGTGAAGAGCAGTTTCGTGCCACGTTCGAAACCGCCGCCATCGGCATCGTGCACATCGGCCTGGACCACCGCTGGCTGCGCGTCAACCCGGCGATGTTTGGCCTGACCGGATATACCGCCGAAGAGCTGGTGGCGATGGCATTCACCGAGCTGACGCACCCCGATGACCTGGCCGACGACCTGCTGCAAGTGCAACGCTTGCTGGCCGGTGAGATGGCCTCGTACAAGATCGAGAAGCGCTTCATCCACCGCAGTGGGCGTGACGTCTGGGTCACTGCCACCACCGCGCTGCTGCGTGATGCAGACGGCAAGCCTCGGTATTTCATTGGCGCGCTGGAAGACATCACCCAGCAGAAGGCCACGCTGGCGCAGCTGGAGTTGCAGCGCCGCTTCGTGGAGCGGCTGACACACGGCATGCCCAGCACCCTGCACGTCTTTGGCCGTGCCGAGCAGCGCAACCTGTGGGTCAACCGGCACCTGGGCGACACACTGGGTTATTCGGCCGATGACATCGCGAAGATGGGCGCCGATTTTCTGCAGCAGGTGCTGCACCCTGGGGACGTGGCGGCGATGGCGCAGCACCTTGACCTCGTCTTCGATTCGGCGGACGACGAAGTGCAGGACATCGAATACCGTGTGCGCGATCAGGCCGGGCACTGGCGCTGGCTGCACCAGAGCGACACCGTCTTCCGCCGCCGGCCGGACGGCCTGGCGGTGGAACTGGTCGGCACGGCCACCGACGTCACGGGCCGCAAGGGCATCGAGGCCGACCTCATCACAGCACTGGCTGCCGCCGAAGACGCCAACCAGGCGAAATCGGATTTCCTGTCGCGCATGAGCCACGAACTGCGTTCGCCGTTGAATGCCGTGCTGGGCTTTGCGCAGTTGCTGCAGTCCGGCACGCCGCCACCCACGGCGCGGCAAGAAGAAAGCGTGGCTGAGATCCTCAAGGCGGGTTGGTACCTGCTGGGCCTGATCGACGAGATCCTGGACCTGTCGCTGATCGAATCTGGCCGCCTGTCCTGCGTGCTGGAGCCGGTGCCATTGGCCGAAGTGCTGGACGATTGCCGGGCGCTGGTGGAAGGGCAGGCGGCGGCGCGTGGCATCCGCCTGAGCCTTCCGCGGCTGGACGACGCCTGCATCGTCATCGTGGACCGCAATCGCCTCAAGCAGGTCTTCATCAACATCCTCAACAATGCCATCAAGTACAACCGCGAAGGTGGCGCGGTGCAGGTGCACTGTGAAGCCGTCGGGCCCGGTCGCATCTGCATCCGCATCGAAGACAGCGGCAGCGGCCTGAGCCGCGAGCAACTGGGCCATATCTTCCAGCCCTTTGAGCGACTGGGCCAGGAGGCCGGCGTGATCGAAGGCACCGGCATCGGCCTGGCACTGAGCAAGCGCCTGGTGGAACTGATGGGTGGCCGCATTGGCGTGCACAGCGTTGTCGGCCAGGGCAGCGTGTTCTTGGTGGAGCTGGATGCGCCGGGCACCCAGGCGTCGGCGCCAGCGAGCGCCCCCGCAATCGCGCCCGCAACTGCCCCGGCCCGGCTGCGCGCCGCGGAGCCCCCCGGGGCCACTGCAGCCGGCCGCCGCACCTGCACCGTGCTGTGCGTGGAAGACAACCGCGCCAACCAGCTGCTGGTGCAGCGCCTGCTGGCGCGCCGCTCCGATGTACGGCTGCTACTGGCGGGCGACGGACAGCACGGCCTGCATCTGGCCCAGACGATGCAACCCGACGTGGTATTGATGGACATCAACCTGCCGGGCCTTGGCGGGCTTGAAGCCATGGAGCGCCTGGCGGCAGACGCAGCGACCGCGCACATCCCGGTCATTGCGGTCAGCGCGCGGGCGATGCGACACGACATCGACAAGGGCCTGCGGGCCGGTTTCTTCCGTTATTTGAGCAAGCCGATCAAGATTGACGCCCTCAACGCAGCGCTGGACGCTGCCCTGGCCCTTGCCATGGCCCGGGCCGATGCGCCCGATGCGCCCCCCAGGGCGCTTGCCACACAGCCGGCAAGCAAGGCAAGCTCCGCAAGCACTGCAATGAACGCAAGGAAGGACCACACACCATGATCACTGCCAGCGACATCCTGGGCGCCCGCATCCTCATCGTCGACGACCAGGAAGCCAACGTGCGCATGCTGCAGCGCTTGCTGTCAGATGCCGGCTACAGCCAGGTCACGGCGACGATGCTCCCGGCCGAAGTGTGTGCACTGCACCGGCAGCATGACTACGACCTGATCCTGCTGGACCTGCAGATGCCGGGCACGGACGGCTTCCAGGTGATGCAAGGCCTGAAGGCGAACGAGCGTGACCCCTATCTGCCGGTGATCGTGTTGACGGCACAGCCCGGCCACAAGCTGCGCGCACTGGAGGCCGGGGCCAAGGACTTCATCAGCAAGCCGCTGGACCTGACCGAGATCCGCACCCGCATCCGCAACATGCTGGAAGTGCGTTTGCTGTACCGCCAGCTGGCGCTGCACAACAGCCAGCTTGAAGCCACCGTCCTCGAGCGCACCCAAGAACTTCACGAGAGCGAAGCGCGCTTTCGCAGCCTGACCGAACTGGCATCCGACTGGTACTGGGAGCAGGACGAAACCGGCGCCTTCACAAAGGTGTCGGGGCCGGTGCTTGAAATGCTGGGCATCCAGGTGGATGCCTTGACCGACAGTGCGCCTGACGGCGCCAACCAGGCCGGCTGGAACGAAACCGAGCGCGCAAGCTTGCGCACACGCATTGCCGCGCGCGAGCCGTTTCTGGACTTTTTCTTCAGCCGCCAGCAAGTTGACGGGGTACGCCAGCAATTCCGCGTGAGCGGGCAGCCGATGTTTGACCAGACCTGCCGCTTCATAGGTTACCGAGGCGTGGGTGTTGAAGTCTTGACTGGCAGCCATTGAATGGGTGCGTTGATGCGGCTGCACCCGCTGCTGAAGCCGTTGCCGCTGCCGGAACTGCACAGCGCGCGGCTCAACCACTTGTTGGGCGCGTTGCCGGACGTGGACTTCGACGTCATGGCGAGGCACCTGGAGCCGATCACCTTGCGCTTGGGCGAGTCCATCTACGAACCCGGCTGCCCCCTGAACCACGCCATCTTCCCGACAACGTCCATCGTGTCGCTGCACTACGTGACCGAATCGGGCGCATCGGCGGAAACCGCCGCCGTCGGCAACGAAGGCATGGTGGGTCTGGCGCTTTTCTTGGGCGGCGACACCACCGCCAGTTCAGCCCGTGTGCTGGTGGCCGGTGGCGCTGTGCGGCTGTCAGCGGGCCTGTTGAGGCAGACATTTGAAAATGTGATCCCGCTGCGCGCGTTGCTGTTGCGTCACGCCCAGTCGCTCATCGCCCAGATCACGCTGTTCGCTGCCTGCAACCGGCACCACACCATCGAACAGCAGTTCTGCCGCTGGCTGCTGTGCGCCCTGGACCGCTTGCCGTCCGACGACCTGGTGATGACGCAGGAACTCATCTCCCAGACGCTGGGCGTGCGTCGCGAAAGCATCACCGAAGTGGCGGTGCGCTTGCAGCAGGCTGGCGTGATCCGCTACCGCCGCGGCCATATTTCGGTGCTGGCCCGTGCCGGGCTGGAACATCGGGCCTGCGAGTGCTATGCCGCGGTCAAGCGCGAGCAGGGCAGGTTGCTGGCGCCGACGCCAGGCGCCAAGGGCTGAAACACCGAGTCGAGATGCGCTCCTCGGTGCCAAAGGCAGTGCTATGGCCGGATTCACCCGACCGGCGCGGCCTCCGACCGCTCCAAGAGCCGGTCCAGGCTGTCCCCATCGCCGCTGCGCTCGCTCACGTCGTCACCGCCCCCAACAAGCCCGCCACGTTCTTGAACTTGCCATACACGGCCGGGTTCTCGCCCACCGCCAACGCCTTGAAGTGGGCCGCGCAGCACTTGATCTTGTCGGCCTCGATCCGCCGCAGATCGTCCACCAGCAGGCTGCTCTTGGTCTCCACCACGAAGTACAGCTTGTCGCCGTCGGGCGTGGCCACCAGCACGGCCCAGTCGGGGTTGTAGCTGCCCAGCGGCGTCGGCACCCGAAACCAGCCCGGCAGCTTGGCGTAGACCTTGCTGGCGGTGTTCTTTTCCAGCTGGTCGGCGAAGGCGCGCTCGGTGTCCGAGTCGTAGACCACATGGGCGTACACCGACTTCTCGGTGTCCTGCAGCATGTTCTCGAGGTAGCCCTTCAGCTCCGTCTGCTCGAACAGGGCCTGCGCATAGAAGGCCTCGCTGCCCAGGCGCTGGTACTTGATGCCGTGCACCAGCGCATGCCGCTTGCAGCGGTTGATGGCCTCGGCGGTGTTGACGCTGGTGTAAATCCGCCTCTATTCGCCGGTGAGGTGTCGGATTTACCTTCTGATGCTGGCTGGCATCAAGGCTGTGCCGAACCAAGAAGATCAGGGCCCGTTCTTGGGCCCTGATGTGGTTGGTGTGGAGTTGCCAATGCCGATGGGCATCAAGGTGACGAGACTCAGAACGGCTCGTCAGCCGTCGATGTCGGCGCAGTGCCTCTGCGCATGTCGGCGCCAGCGCGCAGCCGCCGCCGCGATCAGTGGTTCATGGTCAAGGCAAACCGGGTCTCGCAGCCTTCGAACTTCAGCGTCGCCCGGAAGCTTCCCTGGATCTCGAAGCGCAGGTAGAAGCGCTGAATCTTGGGCTGTGGGTCGCCCGGCAGCGTGTACTCGACGCCGCCTTGGACGGCAATGACGCGCATGAACATATCTTCTCTCCGCGGCTGCCAATCGAAGGAGTACGGCTCGGACATGGTGTTGGCGATCGGGTCGTCGCGTCCGCCGCCCCAGCCGAAAAGGCCGGTTGAGGAGTGCTGGTTGTGGTAGGTGGTGATGCTGCTCGCGTCACCGACGAAGCTGAACGACAGGTCGGGATTGACGACGATGTCGAAGGCCTTGACCAGGATCGGATAGGCTTGATCGGTGATGGTGACATGACCGTCCGGTGGCGGCGTGAAGTGCCATGACGTGCCACCCAGCAAGTGGTCAGGTGTCTTGATGAAGCCATGCACACCAGCGCAGAGGTAGCTGGCGCGCGCCGTGTCGCCGCCGGGCCCCGTGGCGACCAGGTCGACCTTGTCCAGCATCACCGACGTGCCCTCGTAGAACACATAGCTGACCGAGCCGTCGTCGTTCTTGCTCGGGCCGGGCGATGTCAAGGACATGCGCGTGAGCGGCAGCGCACGCGTGGTGGCCCGGCCCTCGTTGAGCAGCGTCAGACTCAGCGCGCTTTGGTCGCCCCGCAGGCCGGAGATGCGGTAGTCGACCCAGCAGCCCGCTTCGCCGGGATAGACCAGCAAGCCGCCATCCAGATTCGAGCCGTCGGTCTGGCGGCCGGTCACCACCTCGAGCGCCAGCCCCTCGATCGGCGGGTGGTAGCACAGCGTCGCTGTCGATTCATTGCGCACGCTCTCGTCATAGCTGGCGTGGGCGACCAGCGTGACGCGAACCTGGCCGCCGTGGGCCGCTTGCTTCGAGTCGGTGACCTCGGCCGGCAGGTCGATCGTGGCGCCGGGGCGAGCCTCGGTTTCCAGGCCATCGTGATCGTCGAAGCGCAAGCTGTAGCGGGCGACGAGGTCGGGCCGCAGCATCTGCCAGTCCAGCGTCAACTGGGTCGGTGCGAGGGCGGCGTGATCGATCGTGCAGTCGGCCTCCCGGGTGATCGCCACGCTTGGCGTTATCGACAGCGCGCGCGCGAACTGCAAGGCCGGCTCGGGATAGTGGAGGCGAAAGTGCAGGTCGCGTCGAATCGGTTGGTGGCCTTGCCGGTTGACCATCAGCACCATCGAGCGGCCGGGCCGGCCCTGGCTCATGCGGATACTGGCCTTGTGGTGGCCGTCGCCGGGGACTGCCTGCCAGACCCTGTGGGTGTGCGGATCGGCGTCGGTCAAGGGACCGGTCTGGTCTTCCAGGCTGCACGATTCGGCGCCCCAGGTCGTCCACTCGATGACCACCACGCTGTCGAGTTCGACCGCTTCCTGGTCCGATGGCGTGCAGCTCAGTGAGTCGTCGACGATGCCGAACTGGTCGACCCGATTCAATACCAGGGCCGTGTTTCCGGGCGCGTAGCCGGGGATGTTCTCCCAGAACAGGTACATCGGCGTGACGTCGGGCTTGCCCTGGTCGAGCGGCAGGTCGCTGACCATGCCGCCCAAGTCCAGCTGCACGCTGCTGTGGGCGAGCGTGCCCAGGATCTCCTGGTTGCTGGCCTTGGGCCAGAAGCTCGCACAGGGCGTGCCAGTGCCGGGGCTGACGCCGACATCGCAGTCCCAGCCGCCTTCATATTCCTGCGGCACCGACAAGCTCGGTGGTGCCGACACCCGCGCCCGGTTCGTGCTGCACAAGGCGCCAAATCCGGCGCCCTCGTCGCTGTAGACGAAGCCCAGGTAAAACGCCGGCGCCTTCTGGCCGTGGCGCCACACGGTTCCTGGCGGAACGATCGCCTGGCCGGCGTCGGCATTGACGATCGACAGGCGCAGATCGTTCCTGATCTCGTGGTCGGTGTCGCGGCTGATCACCACGGTGCCGGGGTCGGGATGGCCACGGCCCGTCGGCACCCAGCCGACCCGGAGCTGGAGCTCGCGGCCCGGCGCAGCGGGGGCGGCGCAGATCGCCACCGGAAGGCGCCTGGAGGCCCGCGCCTGCGCCGGAAAACCGGTGGCGCTGACGGTGATGGTGCCTTGCGGGGTGCTCGCACGATCGCCCAGGATGCCGGTGATGCGGACCTGCATCGGGCCGTTGGCCAGCACGGTGCCGGCAGCGGGAGTCAGGCGCCAGTAGGTCGTGGCCGGGAAGCTGTCGCTGCCGATCGCCGCCCGCCACCCGGGCAGGTCCACGCGCATGGCGCTGACCCGGGCAGCCTGGACCACGGCGCCGAAGTCGATGCGCAATGCCGCGCTGGCTGACGCTTGAGACAAGCTGGCTGCGCCGAGCGCGCCGGGCAGGTCCTCGATCGTGATGGTCAGCGTCAGGCTGTCGCCGGCGGGCGCGTCGCCGTCATCGGCAACATAGATCGACGGCAGCTGCTGGCTGCCGTCGTGCCCGCGGTCGTCGCGCAGGGAAAAGCTCAATGCGGTCATGGGTCGGTCCTGGAGGATGTCGGCTGCAGCGCCAGCCAGCCATCAAGCAGCTGTTGGGGATGGCGGGCGAAATCGGCCTGCCGACTCACCGCGCTGATGGGCAACTCGCGCCATTCAGCCGGGCCGCCGCTGGGGCCGGCAGCAGCGTGAACGAAAGTCCAGCGGTAGCCGGGTTCGTCCGGCAGCGGCAGGCCGATGGCCGCCGTTGTCGACTCACCGTCCGAGGCCACGCGCGGCGCCAAGACCGACGAGATCGGAAAGCCCACGGTCAGGCGGCCGACCGCAGCGTCGATCATCGCGGCCGGAACCTCGATCTTCTTGACCGGCAGGATGCCGGTGGCCGCGTGCACCGGCGCACGCGGGTCGATCAGCATGGTCACCAGCAACTTCGGCACGCCAGACGCTCCAGCGCTCACGCTGAGCTGGTCGAAGCCGGGCGCGCGAACGCCAGTACTGTCGGGCCCGTTGTGCGCTTCGACATAGAAGGTGGCGTAGGTCTCGTCGGGGCTCGGCTGGTCGATGAAGTAGCCGATCAAGCCGTCGTTGAGGTCAGCCTTGTGGCCCAGGCAGACCGGGAACTTCAGATCGGCGATACCGCGGTCGGCACGCTCGCCCGTGTCGAGCCAGTGACGGAAATCGAGCGGGCCCTGAGCCACCGCAGGCGGCCCGGACAGTTCGAGGTCGAGCGAGGCCCGCACCAGCGCCAGCGGCCGGCCCATCAGCACGCTGAGATCTAGCCGCTGCGCCAGGTTGTGGGGCAGCACGTGGTCGCACATCGCTTCAATGGCGTCGAGGAAGCCCCGCAGGCGCGCACGATCGCGTTGCGATGCAGCCAGCATGGCGCTGACGAAGCCGCGCAGATGCGGGTTGCCGGCGCGGTGCTCGGGGGTTTCTGCCTGGCGCGGCCCGGGCGCGCCCTGCCAGACGGGTCCGTGCATGTTCAACGAGCCCCAAGCCTCACCGGCTGCGTCGAACAGCGCCAGGCTGTCGTCGAGGTGGTTGGCCACCAGCCAGCCGATCACCGGAGACGATGCCGGATGGCTGTTCATCTGCTGCTGGTCGTCGACGGCGGAGCGCCAGCGAAAGCCCAGCCGGGCCGGCTGCACCAGGCGCGGACGCAGCGCGATCAGCTCACCATCGGTGCCCGCCACGAAGCTCGCCGCCCGCACGACGGGGCGCTCGGGGTCGGAGTTGACCCAGCCATGGCTCGCATCGCCGTCGCCGACCACCACCGCCACCTGCCCGAAGGCATCGACCAGCCAGAGCCTGCGCAGCACCAGGTGGCCACTGCGCAGCGGGTTGAGCCGGACCTTGGGCAGCGTCGCCACCTGGTTGGCACCGATCGTCGCTTCACGCACCTGGCATGCGAACTCGACGTCCTCGCCGACCAGGGCATTCGGGTTGATCACCGGCAATTGCAGGCACTGGCGACGGCCCAGCAGCGCGGCGTTGAAGCCGCTCAGCACCTGGCCGAGCAGCGGCATGGCGGGCATGTCGCGCAGCACCGCCAGATCGCTGGCCAGCTGCGTTCGATCGGCGTCGTCGGGCGCCGCCGGGTGGGTGTCCAGGTAACGCCGGGCCTGCTCGCGGATGTTGAGTTCGGCATTGCCGGCAAGCACCACCGTGCCCTGGTAGACATCGGCCTCGGCGTTGCGCGCGAACGGCGCGAAGGCCAGTTCGTTGGGGTTGTCGGCGTCGAAGCCGGCGTGGTGGGCGATGACGTCGTCGGGGGCCAAGGCGCTGCCCGGTGTGTCCAGGTGCTCTGCGGCGTGGTACTCGATCTCCCATTGCATCAGCAGCGGGCGCCAGGGCGGTGCCCAGCGCTGCGACCACAGCGCGGCAACTGCGGCGTCCGCCGCGGCCGGCGGGGAACTGACGGCATGCCGTGCCTGGGCGCTCAGGCGGCCGACCATCGCCAGCCGTGTCGAGTTGCCTGCGTCAGTCAGTCGGCAGCTTGTCACTGGCGGTGCACCGGGTGCCGGCCGGTGCGTCGGCAAGGTGGATGGGGCGGCAGCGGCCGCTTCGCCGGACAGCACCACGACCGGTTCGCTGGGCTGCCAGAAGCGCGGCGCATTGCTGGCCTGCAGCTGGTAATGCGGCCCGCCGTCGGGGCTGGCCCGCCGCAGCCTGAGCGCATCGCTGAGCTGGCGATGAGCCTGGTCGCGCAGGTCGCGTGCAGCAAGCTGCTGCAGGCTGTCGGTGCCCAGCGCCTTCACCGCGTCCGCGAGCCTGTCCTGCGCATTGTCGAGCAAGGCATCAGTCTGGACGAGCGTGTCGGATCCGGGCCCGATGCCGGGCGGCGTGCCGAAGATCAGCAGGTAGTTGCACCAGTCGGCGAAGAGCTGGCTGCGCCGCGCGGCCAGCCCGCGCTCGCACTGATCGCAGCCGGCCTGGGCCGTGTTCAGCGAATTGACCAGCGCCGCCAGGTCCTCGGCCATCGGCGGCTCGGCCGGCTCAATGGCCTGGGCCGGCGCGGCGGCCGCGCCGGCTGCACTGGTTGCGCCGGTTGCGCCTGCCGCCGCCGGCAGGGCCTGGGCGTGATCGCGCAGGACCCACAGCGTTCCGCCGGGCAATGGCGCAAAGTCGTAACGGTGCATCGCCTCGTCCCAGGCCTTGAGCACACCCGGCAGTTGACCGGCATCGAGCATGCCGAGCAGACCGAACTGCAGTGCATTGAAGTAGCGCTCCGCGCCGGGGCGGTCTTGCATCCTGGTTTGCCCGGCCAGCAGGGCCGACAGCGCCTCGGCGCTGCTGTTGCCGATGGCCACTTGGGGGGCGCCGCGCACAGACTCGGCGGCTGCCGGTGGGGGCCAGGGCACGTCGCGCAGCAGGCCGCTGAGCAGCGTGCTCGCCGGCGCCGGGCGGCTGGCGTCGGCTGCCCATCCCCAGGCGGCCCGTTCGATCCATTCGTCCGCCGTGCCTGAGTCCAGCCGCGATGCAATCGGGTCGTCGCGCGCCGGGTCGGCGTACCAGCCGACCACCGAATAACTCAGCAGATGCGCGTCCTTGGCATCCGTCGGCAGATGGTCGAGCGGGTCGTAGAAGCCGAAGACGTTGTAGCAGTTGGGCAGCGCTGCGGCGAAGGTGGGCAGGCCGTAGCCGACGGCCGTGTGGGGCGCATGGGGTGCCGGCTCTGGCGGACCCTCCTCCGCCAGCACCCGGCCCAGGAAGCGGTGCAGCGGTGGCTGCAGCCTGTTCAGGTCGTCGGGCAGCTTCAGCACCGAAGGGCTGAGCGCATGCTGTTTTGGGAAGGGGTCTGCGGGCGCGACCTGGTCGGTGCGCAGGTGGTCGCTCTCGACGATCCAGGTCTGGTCCACGGCACCCGGCAGGTCTGGCGCAAAGCGCGTGACCCGCCACCGGTTGGGCACTGGCGGGTAGTCTGTGCGGCCAGCAACGAGGCCGGAGATCAGGCGGGTGAGCGCTTCGACCTGGTCCGTGTCGGGCGGCTCTTCGCGGTCCGCAGCGCCGATCGCGGCCAGCGCGCTGCGCAGCGCCGCCTCCAGCGCCGATCGGTCGGCAAAACTCACCGTCGGTGCCAACGCCGGCAGCTGGCCCAGTGCCGTGCACAGCGCCTCGGGCCAGCCCTGCGCGCCGAGCGTGGTCCAGACGGAAGCGGCCAGGCTGAAGCTCACGCTGCCGTGGGTCAGCGCCCGCGGCAAGGTCCAATGCAGGTGCACGCCCGGTTGCAGCGACTCGGCGCTCTTGCTGAAGATGCCGGGCTCGGTGTTCTGGCCCAGCCATACCGCGAGCCGGCGCCTTTCGGGGTCGAAGCTGTGCGCGATGTCGGCCACCGCGAGCCCGGCCTTGCCGACCGGCAGCGCGAACATCTCCATCGGCACGATCAGCGCCGGAGCGGCCTGGGGATTGCTCATGACCCGACCCCCGGATTCGTGAAGCGCACCGACTGCACGCCCTCGATCATCTGCAAGGCGAACTCCGCAGAGGTGAATTCAAGCGGCGCTGGGCTCGCCGGGCGCTCGGCCGGTGTCAAGGCCTCGCGCATGCGCGCCACCGTGGCCAGGATGTCGAGCACGCGACCCGTCGCAGGCGGGCGCATGCTCACGATGAACTCGGTGCCGTCCACCACCCGGCCGGCATCGTCGCCAACGATGTGACGAACCAGCTTGTAGCAGTCCTTGCCGGCGTCTGCCGCATGTACCACCCGCGCCGGCTCGATGGAGATGCCGAAGTGCATGCCCTCGGGCGGTTCCGAGATCTCCACGCTGTGCAGCTGTCCGGCCGCGAGGTAGAGCAGCAGCGACGGCGTCAGGTGGATCATCAGCCGGGCCTCGAGTTCGGCCCCGTCGACGTCACGGGCGGTCACCTGCAGCGCCGGCCAGCCGGAGACCACCGCCGAGCGCAGGAGGAAGCCGGTGACCGGGGTGGCGCTGTCGCCGCTGACGCCGGCCGCGTGCACCGCCTCGTGCAGCGCGACATCATGGCCCGCGACGGCCTTGCTCGAACGGCCGATGCTGAAGGCGCCATCGACGGCCGCGCTCACCCAGTCGGCATCCAGGGCCAGGAAGCGCAGCGATTCGACCGGCAACATGCTCTCCTCGGGAACCAGGTAGTTGAAGGGCACGCCGTGAAGCAGGCGCAGGCGGCCCAGCCATTGGGTGATGGCGGGCGGTACCGCTTTGGCCCCGCGCCGGCCGGCCCAGGCCTCGGGGTCCGTGCCCAGTCGCTCGTGGCGTTGAACGGCGTCGCTCGGCCGGTGATAAGCCGCCACGGGTTGCGACCTGGCGTCAACGCGTGGCATGGCCTTGTCGATCCGGCTGAGCAGTGCCGCGCTGTGGTGGTCGATCTCCGGCACCGCGCTGGCGGCCAGCGCGTCTTCGGGCAGGTCGAGCAGCACGCCCAGCTGTTGCTCGAGCACGGCACGTTCAAGGGCCGCCGCCGCCGCCAAGGTATTGGCATGCTTCCAGCGGACCAGCGCGGTGGCGAAGCCCTGATCGCGCAAGGCCAGCAACTGGCCGAGCTGCCATGCTGCGGCGTAGCTGGCATCGACCAGCCCGCTGTCGGCGTCCACGCACAGCAGGTCGGTGGCCCGGCTGATGGGGGTGCCGACCTGAATCACCGGCGCTGCTTTGGCGGCAGCGCCGGCGTTGGGCAGGAACGGCCCGCGGTACCAGGCCAGCGTGGTCTGGCCGTCGAAGCCGCGGTGGTCGAGCGCGGTGTAGCCCTTGGCCAAGGCGCTGCGCACCAGCGGCGTCAAGGCTGACGGCGCCAGATCGGCCGCTTCCCGCCAGGGCAGCTGCAAGGGGCCGACGCTGAGCTGCTTCAAGGTCTGGGCAAAGGTCTGCAAGGGCTCGACCGAGGCATAGCTCCAGCTGCGCAGCGACAGCAGCCGAACATGGGTGACCTCGGCCGCCAGCGGCAGCGCACCGTGGGCGTCGGGCAACAGCGCGGCCATGCCTTCGAGCGACACCAGATGTGCCGTGGCGCGTTGGTTGCGACGCGGCAGGCGGTTGCCGGTGATGACCGCCAGGTCGCCGTTGGCCGGAACCGTCTCGCTGCTGCAGCCGCCCGAGCTGACACGCCGCGCGTGGGCCAGCCAGCGCAGTTCGTCGTAGGCCGGGGCGATGGCCTGCCACAGGGCGACAGGCAGATCGAGGACTTCGCAGGCTTCGTCGTCGCGCTCCCACGACTCGAGGCTGAAGCCCGGATACGAGAGCCAGCCCTGCGGCAGGGCTGCGGCATGCAGGCTGGCCACCGTGCTCGTCTGCGCCTGCCATGGCGAGACGCCCGAGGCCGGCGGGGCCGGCGCGCCAGGATCGCTGTCTTCGAGCACCAACAGCGCCAGCCACGGCGCGCCGTCGTTGCTGCCCGGCGGGCCAGCCGAACGCTCCCATGGCAGCGTCATGCGTTCGAGCACCACATGCGGCACGACGCCCTCGTACTCACCCTGGCTGTCCGGCGGCGGGAAGACGCTGCGCACTGCATCGGCGTCGAGCCGGAAGCGCGGGCCCTCCACGCGAAAGCGGTGGCGGTTGAGGTAGAGCTCGTCGAACGGGTTATCGCCGCTGCCTGAGCTGTTGGCCACATGCTGTCCGACGAGCACCTCGTAGTCGCCCGCCGGCAGTGCCGAGACGACGTTCTCGACAAAGCGGATCGAGCCCTGGTCCTTGGCGGCGGCCAACGCGGCGGGCGGGATGCTCAGCGGACCTGCCGCCTGCGGTGCGGCCGCTGCGTCGTCAACGCTCATGCTGTGCTCCGTGATGGCGCTGGTTCAACCGGCAGATCGAGCGCCACATGCCGGGCCAGCGCCCGGCGCAAGGCGGCGGGGTCGGCCCGCGCGGCGGCGATCGCGTCGGCCGGTGGTGGCACCGGCACCGACCAGAAGCTCGGGCTGCCGTTCGCCGGCTCGGGCGTGGTTTGCAGCCGGTCGATGCGGATCGGCAGCGGCGTCGTGTGCATCACGATGTGCGGCGTGAACGACAAGCCGGCCAGCGTGTTGTGCACCAACGCGCCTTGCGCGTCGGCGTTGAGCGTGGCGATCGCGTCAGCGGCTGGCTTGCGCATCGCCGCGTCGACCGACCACATCGACCGCGGCACGCTGGCCAGCCGGGCCTCAATGGCCACGTGCTGAAGAAAATGGAAGTCAGGCAGCGCCTTGCCGGCAGCGTCCAACTGGTGGACAGTGACCCAGAGTTCGGACTCGAAATGCTCGGCCCTCAGGTCGGCCGGCCCCAGGTCGACGGCAGTCCAGGATGGCGTGATGCTGGCCTGCCGCGCCTGCCGCGCCTGCCAATCGCGGAATCGGCCGAGGGGAATATCGGCCGCCAGCGCCGGTTCGTTGAGCCAGGTGTCGAGATCAGGCTGGGCGAAAAGCCAGCCCTGGTAGGCCAGCCACTTCTCGAGTGGCACCCAGACCTGTTGCGCGCCGGTGCCGATCCACAGCCCGGCGGTTTTCGCCGGGATGATCGATTCAGCCACCAGCTCGAAGGCGCCCGCGTTGACCACCCATTCAGGGCCATCGGCCACCACCGCCGCCCCCGGCTCGGGCCGCAGCGTCTTGAACAAGCCATTGGCGAAGCGGGCGCTGCAGTAGGTGTCGGTGCTCAGCGACGCGATGGCGGCATAGGCGGTGGGCAGGTTCGGCCCGCCCAGCGTGGCGGCCGTCGCGGCGGCTGCCGCAGCTGCGCCTGCGGTGGACGAGATCGCCGGCAGGAAAGAACTGCGGAACATCGACCACGGAATCGCTGGCTGAGCGGTGGCCACCGTGCCGAAGGGAATCGTGAACGAGATCACCGACAGGTCGACGGTGGCCCTGCCGCCGAATGGCGGACCCGCCAGCGTGAGGCTGACACCGACGTGGATCGACAGCGTGACCGAGGTGAACAGCAGGTCGATGGTGAACGAGGCGCCCAGGCTGATGCTGATCGCCGCCTCATAGTGGAACGGCTTCCACGACAGCAGGAAATCGGCCTGGGCCTGGAACCAGGCCCGGATCCCACCACTTTCCCACACCGCGTCGAGTGCGCCGCCGGCCATCACTGCAGCCGGAGTCATCGCGAAATAGACGCTGCCCTTGATCGTCAGATCGTCGATCTTCCAGTTGAAACCGATCGGGGCCACGTCGGGGTAGTGCGCCGGCTTGCGATAGCGCGGGTGATAGCCCCCCAGGCTGATGACGAAGTCACCGGCCCGGGCGCCATCGGCCTGGTCCTTGAACCACAGGAAGTAGGCAAAGCCGCCGGTGAGGTGGCAGGCCTTGGACAGCACGTACGAGTCGGAACTGAGCTGGGCCTGGGCGCTGAAGACGCCATGGTCCGGCGAATACTTCACCACCAGTGCCAGCTGGCCGAAGCCGATCGGCTCCTCGCCCTTGGCCAGCGCGGTGGGCATGGTCATCGTCGACAGGCCGAGCAGGCTCAACTCGACGCGGGTGCCCATGCTCAGCGTGAGCAGTGCGAACGACTGCACCACCTTGTAGGAGGTGAAGCGCAGGCCCACGGCCAGCCAGCTCTCGCCCAGGGCCGGCGCGATGAAGGGCTCGAGCACGGCCAGCGCCTGGTCCACATCGGTGCCGCTGCCGGCGAATGGGTTGCCCGAGCTGGTCTCGGCCAGCACGGCCTTGACCAAGGGGAACTCGGCCACGCCGGCGGCTTCGGGCAGCTTCAGGCTGCGGTTGTAGCCGAAGCCGGCGGCCAGGCCCGTGACGTAGAAGCACGACGGACCACCGATGGGCTTGTCGAGCATGGCGAAGACGAACACCGAAGGCTGGCCGGCAATATGGGCGAACGAGCCCAACGCGGTGAGGGTGAACGAGGCGGCCTTGACCACCGCCTCGCCGCTGTAGCTGGGCCCGACTTGCAGGCCGTCCTGCGCGAGCTTGGGCGGGCGCTTGAGGAACGCGCCGACGATCTCGGCCGGGCCGCCCTGGTAGGACAGGCCGAGACCGGCCAGCTCGAAGCGCGGGTGCACGCCGTCCAGCGGCGAGGAGATGCCCAATCCCGTCAACGACACGCTCAGGCCGGCACCGGTCATCGATGCGCCGACCAGCAGGCCGATGCGGCCATCGGCATAGCGCAGCCCGATCTTGTCGACATGCAGCGGGCCGATGGTCTTGTTGACCATGACCCAGGTGACATCGTCGGCGCCGGGCGCCGGGGTCGCGGCCGCGTTCGCTGCGCCCGGGCTGACCGCAGCGCTTTCGGCCTGGCTGACTTCCGGGGTGGCTGCCTCGGCCGCCGGTTCGGCGGCTTGTTCGGAGGCCGGTTCGGCGGCCGGCGCGGCGTCGGCCGCAGGGGCTTTTGCGGCCCCGGGCAGGCTCAACATGTGCGTGGTGGTCTGCGTGCCCAGGCGGAGATCGGCCGACAGGCAAGCCCGCTCGAGGCTGCCCTCGGGCAGCCTGAAATCGGCCAGCGCGCCGAGTTGCTCGAGCGCCTCATGTGCCAGGGTGCCACTGCTCAGCAGCACCTGAATCTTGTCGACGCCGAAGCTGAGCCCACCGGCGAACAGCTGGCCCACGACCGGCAGGTCGACGTCGCCCGCAGACAGGTCGATGCCGGCGTCCAGTTCGATGCCGAGCAGGAAACCGGCGCTGACCTGGCCGCCCTGCTGGCGCCGGTGGTAGCCGAACAGGGCCTGGGTGAGTCCGATCGACGGCACGATCAGCGCCAGGTCGGCCGACAGGTCGGCGGCCAGATCACGCACATTGGGCGGCGGACCGCCGTGATGGGCATAGACCGCGACCAGGCTGCTCGACGAATCGGCCGTGGCCGCCGAGGTGGATTGGTCATCGAAGGCGACGCTGAAGGTTTCGCCGCCGATGACCACCGTGGCCGACAGGGTCCGGCTGTGCACGCCCGCGACCTGTGCGTGGATGGTCAGGCTCAGCGTGATGGCCACGCGCGTGGCGCCGATCTGCAGCACGGCCTCGCCACCGAGCTGGACCGCCGCTTCACCGGCGTTCACCGTCAGCCACAGGTCCTGGAACACGAGATCGGCCAGAGCCTTCGGAAAGGCCGTCTCCGCGCCGCTGAAGCTGGCCGCGACATGGCGCATCAGCTCGCCGATCGGGATCGGCGCACCAGGCCGGGACCGGGCGTCGAAATTCCAGCCGGCGGCGCTGTGCTCGGCCGTGACAGTGAACGGAATATCGCCGATCGAGAGCGTGCCCATGAGCCGACGGCCGAGCGCCCGACCCCGGGCGCTAGAGTGCTCGAGCCGCACGTCCCTGACGACCAGCGCCTGGCCCAGCAGCGGCCAGTCACCGGCCAATGCCAGCACGAACCGGCGTTCGTCGAGCAGCGGCTGATACGACAGCTCGAGCGCTGCGAGCTTGAACGCCACCGCGGCAGGCAACTGAACCTGGCCTGCCGAGACCTTGGCCAGGACCTCGTTGACATCGGCCTGGCCCAGCAGGCGCAGGCGGAAGCCGTCGACGATGTCGTGGCTGACCGCAAACGGCAGGCCGAGCACCTGCGCCACGCCGGTCATGGCAAGGCGCGGGCCCTCATCCCCCTGCACTGCGCTGTACAGCTGCAACTGCAGATCGCTGATCTCGAGGAATCCGGCGACCACCGACCAGGCGAAGCGGTCGTCACCGTGAAAGACCCGCAGGACAGCGTCGAACGACACGGGCCGGTCCTGTGCGTCGGCCACGATCGCCAGCCGCGCCAGGCCAAAGCGCAGGGGTGCGGCATCGAAGGGCAGCCACGCGCCAGCCTGCGGCGACCCGCCCGACACGAGGGCCAGCAGGCTTTCCGGCGCGATGGCGACCTCATGCGGTGGTTCGACCCAGTGCAGCGCCTGCGGTCCATTCACGGCCGACTGGATCTCTGCCCCGACCAGCCCGGGCGCGATCCGCAGAAACAGCGCAGCGATCGCCTCGCTCATATCTCGTCGTAGTCGAAGACCACGTTACGCGTGGTGATCAGTTGCTGCAGCATGGCGAACTTGCCGAGCGGCACTTTCGGCACCAGGCCATTGAACTTCATGGCACCGCGGCGATCGCCCGACTGGGTCAGCCGCATGCCGACCGGGTAGATGCAACTGTCGGCGGTCTGAAATGCACGCTCGACGCGAAACAGCTTGTCCTTGAGCCCACCGTCGTAGCGCAGCAAAGCCTTGTCGATCGCCCGGGTGAAGGCGTCGCGACGCCGCTCGATTTCAGCGATGCCGCCTGGCGGCCAGCTGAACCAGACACAGTCGCCCTGTCGCGCGCCGCAGCCGAGGATGTCGTCGCCCACGTCACCCTGCACTTCAAAGGAAAAGTCGGTGAGATCGCCATTGAGCAAGCGCAGGTCCTGGTTCTTCAGGTGCTTGAGCGTCAGCTCGCGCTCTTGCGAATGCCAGATGCGGTTCGCGGGCTCGCTAAACCGGTCGCTGCCCTGGGCCCAGTCGAACTTGCGGGTGGTCATGAACAGGCGAGGGATCGTGACTTTCTGACCGGGGGCAACGAACTCTTCCACCATGATGTCGTGGTGCGGCGGCAGCAAAAACACCGAGTTGGCGCAGACGCTTGCTGCACGCTTCTCGAGCGCAGCCACTCCGGGCAGCTCCTTCATGATCCGCTTCGCGTCGTGTGTCCTGGCGTCGCCGAAGACGACCCCCGCGATGAGATCGCTCGTCGCTGCGGTGGTCAGCAGGTAGCAGCCGAGGTAGGGGCACAGATCGAGCACATCGACCGTGAATTGGCGCCGGTCGGCGAGCATCTCGTTCACGCGCTGGAATCGCGTGTAGGCCATCTTCAGCCAGGCGAGCTTGATGCCCAGGCGGGCGAGTGGTGCCAGGCCGCCGAGAACGCCGATCGGGTCGACGATCGCCGTGGTCACCCCGACCGCGGCGGCGCCGAAATGCAGGCATTTGGACTCGGCATCGCTGACAACGGCGCTAAAAAGCGATTCCGCCGAGACAGCGGCGAGCTGGCTCAGCGCCGTGCCGCGGATCTGCTTCCTGACGTCGTAGACGGCATAGACCGACGTACTGAGATGGAAACCGGAGAGCAGCAGGTCTTTCAGGCCGGCCAGCTGGCGCAAACCGGGAACGGTGTTGAGCCCGAGGTCGAACGCGAAGTCTTCGATGGCCTGCGCCGTCAGCGCGCCCATCACGCCGTCGGCTGCGCCAGCGGGCGCTGAGAAACTGCTGGTGGCCGGTGTGGGCGCGCCCAATCCAGTCCAGGCCTCCTTGGCGTCGCCGGCCAGATCGAGCTGAATCTGCAGCGCCGCCTTGCCCTGCCAGGCCAGGCGCACGGATCCGCTGCCCAACCATTGCCAGAGCTGGTCCTCGAAGGACACGTCTCAACCCGCCGTCATGTTGGTGCCACCAGCCGCCCCCCCAACGCGACCAGCGAATGCCGCGCTGGACGAAACCAATGTAGCAGGTGCGAGAGCGGACCTCGGGCACGCTGTCACTCAGCCAGGGACAAATTCGCCCTGCGCCAGCGCGTCCGCCAGGGCCTCGGGTTTGCCGCGCTGACTGCGGGTTTATCAGGTTCAGCACATCGACCCGTCGCAGCGCCTGAGCGCCAGGTCGTGCTCAGCTGACAGGGCCGTCGCACTGAGCCAGGCGTCGCGGCGCCAAATACTCGGCGTGCCGCGCCTTCGTCGACACGCTGGCTTTGGCTCGATTGCGCGCGTAAGCTCGCGGCGTCGCTGCGGTCCGTGCCCGGCTGCAACGGCGGGGCACGGGTCAAGCTTTGCTTCGCACGCGGCCAGACCTGCAGCATCGGGCGCACAGCAGTCGATCGCACCGTCAAAGGCCCGCCATGCCCACAGCTGCCGCAGACCGCCATGTCGTCAGGTCGCTGTGCTGCGGCAGAGACCACACGCTTGCGCTGCTGGCCAGTGGCAAGGTCATAGGCTGGGGCGGCGACGGCAGCGGCCGGCTGCCACCGGACAGCCCGGGCTACTGCAGTTCATTCAAGACGCCCAGCCGTGGCGTCGAGGTCGGCCTGCTGCAAGCGCTGATCGCGGTCGCGGCTGGTCATGGCGTGAGCCTGGGCATCACCGCGCACCACCAGGTTGCCGTCTGGGGCGCGAATGTCGCGGGCATAGGTGGCCGGCACGAGTCCATCGCACTGGCCATGCCGCAGGTGCTCGCCGGGCTGACCGGCATTCGCGCGGTCGTTGCGGGCGAATTCCTGTTCGGCGCCATCGACAGTGCCGGAGGCGTGCATACCTGGGGCCTCGCGCATGAGGGTGCACTGGGCCGGCCCGCGGCCGACATCAATGCAAGCCCAGGGCCCGTCGAGAAGTTGCCGCCGGCCCACGCGCTGGCACTGGGCAAGGGCTGGATGCTGGCCTTGACCGACGGCGGCGCCTTGTACGCCTGGGGCAGCAATGCTGCCGGCCAATTGGGTCTGGGCCATCTGCAGTGGGAGGCAAGGCCGAAGCCGCTGCGCCTACAGGCCAGGATCCGTGCGCTCGCCGCCGGCGCCACCCACACCGTGGTGGTGACCCATCAGGGGCGGGTGCTGACCTGGGGCAGCAACCACCATGGCCAGCTCGGATGTCCCGATCTCGCCTATGCATCCCGTCCGACCCCTGTGGCACTGCCCGAGGCGGTGCAGGCCGTGGCCGCCGGCATGCACTTCACGCTGGCGCTGACCGATTCAGGAAAGGTCTACGCCTGGGGCTGGAATGGCCACGGCCAACTGGGGCTGGGCGACAGCGCCGACCGCCACACCCCGACGCGTGTGCCCGGCCTGGAGCGGGTCCTTGCGCTGGCTGCGGGCGAGACCCATGCCGCCGCGTTGACCGACAGCGCATTGATCGGCTGGGGCAGCAATGCCACCGGCCAGATTGGCAGGGCCGAACTCAGGCAGCGGTCGCCGACGCCCTTCTTTGAGCTGGCCTGACGGAGCCGACCATGCTGCACACCCAAGCCAGCGAATCCGCGCGGCGTGACTTTCTTCGGCTGGGCTGGGCTATGGCCTGCGGCACGGCCCTGCCCGGCGCGCTGCAAGGCTGCTTCGGCGGCGACGGTGATGACGGGCCGGGCAAGCCCTTGCCGGGGGAGACGTTTGTAGAACCGCGCATGCTTGCGTCGCGCCATGGCCGACTTGACGTGACCCTGACCGTGGCTTACCTGAAGACCAGGCTCGACGACAAGACCGTGAACCTGCGCAGCATGTTCGGCAGCATTCCCGCGCCCACCTTGCGCGTGAATGCCGGGGACCTGCTCCGCATCCTGGTCGACAACCGCCTGCCACCAAACAAGGACAGCGGCTACGGACCGGTCAAGCACCTGCGCTTTCCGAACAGCATGAACCTGCACACCCATGGCCTGCACGTCACGCCCGGCCTGGTGTCGATCAATCCGCCGATCTATGGCGACTTCGTCATGGACGACCCCGATTCCGGCATCAAGCCGGGCAACACCCGGCAGCATGAATTCGCGATCGGCGCCGGCCACCCACCGGGTGCCTACTGGTACCACCCGCACCTGCATGGCTCGACCGCGATGCAGATCGGCAGCGGCATGGCCGGCGCCCTGCTGGTCAAGGGGGCGATCGACCGGGTGCCCGAGATCGCCGCCGCACGCGAGCGCGTGTTCATGTTCCAGGCCCCGATCGCGGACGCCACGGGCATGCTCGAATCGTTCTCCCAAGTCGCAGACAACGGCGGGGTTGCTGCACCAAACTCCTCGGTTCCCACCGGTGAGCCGCCATTCCTGGTCAACGGCGTTCGGCGACCGCGTCTGGTGATGCGCCGCGGTGAGGTGCAGAACTGGCACTTCGTCAACGCCGCCATTTTCAAGTTCCTGAACCTGAGTCTGGACGGCCACCCGCTCTACCTCTACAGCTCCGACGGCAACACCCGCAGCCGTCTGGTGCCGGTGGGGCCGCTCACGCCCGATCCCACCACCTACAAGCTCGAAGGCATCGTGCTGGCTCCGGGTAACCGCGCCAGTGTGCTGGTCCAGGCCGGCGCGCCGGGCATCTACCTGTTGCGCAGCCTGAACGTGCTGGTCGGTGATTCCGGGAAGACGCCAGCTCCGCCCACTTTCATCACCGGTGCGGGCCTGAAGGAAGACGTCGTTGCCGAGCTGGAAGTCATCGACGAGTGGCTGCCCATGGCTCTGCCGACCGGCCCGCTGCCGGTGCCCGCAGCACTGGCGCCGATCACCGACCAGGAACTCGCCGCCGCCGGCGGGCTCAAGCGCGTGATCGTCTTCCGGGCCGTCGACAACCCGGACCCCAATGCCAGTTTCACCGGCCTGCCGGTCAAGCTGCCGATCACGCTCGCACCTGCCAATGCCGTGGTCCATCCGGGCGACGAACTGGACGACTGGATCTACCAGGCTGACAACACCCCGTTGGCCAACACCGTGCTCGGTGTAGGCAGCCTGGGCGGCGGCGCATCGCCCCGGCCCGGCACGCCGGGCGAGTTGACTGAAATCATTCCCTTCCAGTCGACCCGGGCGCTGAAGCAGGTGGTGGCGCTGGGCAGCGTCGAGGAGTGGACGGTGTTCAACATGAACTTCATCAAGCATCCTTTCCATATCCACATCAACCCCTGCTGGGTGGTCAGGGTCAACGACAAGCCAGTCGACCCCTATTGGGCCGACACCATCGCCCTGCCATCAGGCACACCGAAAGCGCCCGGTTCGGTCACCTTCCGTTCCCGCTTTCTCGACTTCAGGGGCGCCTATGTGATGCACTGCCACATGCTGGCCCATGAAGACATGGGCATGATGCAGACGGTCGAGGTCGTCTAGTACTGCGACCCGGAGATATCGAAACATGAAACCGCGTCTTCGACCCGAGGGCGTCGTTGCAAATCCTCGCGATACCTACGGGTATCGCTGTGGTTTGCGCCTAGCCTTCGGGCCGGGGCGAATCCATCGCTTTCATCATGTTTCGATCCTTCCGGGTCGCAGTACTAGCCGCAGCCACAGCCGGCGCTGGGGTTGG
>JANOWE010000104.1:0-9969 GCA_031417735.1 Betaproteobacteria bacterium | reverse complement strand
CCGCGCTGCCAGCATGCCCGAGGTGCCGACCATTGCCGAAGCGGGCCAACGGCTCGGGCGGCAACGGCAGCGCCGGCCATCTGGCCGGTGAAATGTTCAAGGCCCAGGCCGGCGTGTTCATGGTCCACATCCCCTATGCCGGCGGCAATCCGGCGCAGCTGGCCCTGCTGTCGGGCCAGGTCGATTTGAACTTCGACAACCTGGCCAGCGCCGCCGTCAACATCAAGGCCGGCAAGCTGCGCGCGCTGGCGGTGACCAGCCAACGCCGCAGCAGCGCGCTGCCTGCCGTGCCGACCCTGGCCGAGGCCGGCGCGCGCCTGGGCCTGGCCAAGTTTGATGTCAGCACCTGGTTTGGCCTGTTTGCACCGGCCGGCCTGCCCGCAGATCAATTGGCCCGGCTGAACAAGGCCTTCGTCGCGGCGCTGGATGCGCCCGAAACCAAGGCCGGCATGACCCGCCTGATGGCCGATCCAGCGCCGAGCACACCCGAGCAGTTCAGCGACTTCGTCAAGGCCGAACTGGCCAAGTACGGCCCGGTCGTCAAGGCCTCGGGCGCGAAGGTCGACTGATCAGCGCCAGGGCTAGCCCTGCTGCAGCCGCTGCAGCTCGTCAAGCGTATTGGCATTGGCAAACGCTGCGGCGTCATCAAACAACACGGTGGCGCAGCGATGCTGGCCACACCAGCGATCGATCTTGCGCTGGCCGCTGTGGATGAAGGCGACCAGGCTTTCCAGCAGCCCGTTGTGCATCAGGCAGAACACCGGTTGCAGTTGCTGCACGCCATCTTCGAGGGTGGCGGCGATGGCGATCTCGGCGTCTTCGGTCGACAAGGCCTGGCTCAATCGGGCCACGAGATCGAGCGGAAAATTCGGCGTGTCGCAGGGCACGGTCACCAGGTAGGGCGTTTCGCAACGCTCCAGACCGGACAGGAAACCGGCCAGCGGGCCGGGGTAGTCGGCCACCGCATCGGGCCAGACCGGCACACCCATCGATTCATAGGCACCCAGGTTGCGGTTGGCGTTGATCATCACCTCGCCCACCTGCGGCTGCAGCCGCAGCAGCGCATGCAGCGCCAGTGGTACGCCACCGTGGTTCTGCAAGCCTTTGTCCATGCCGCCCATGCGGCTGCCCCGGCCTCCGGCCAGCACCAGGCCGGTGATGTCGTGCGGGTCGATGCTCATGTTTCCAGCAGGTCGAAGGCCTGCGTCTCGATCTGCATGAAGGCGCGCGTCAGTCCGGCCAACGCGGCCCAGACCTGGGCCCGGGGATGGGCCTGCACCGCGTCGCACAGACGCTCGACCCAGGGCTGCAGGTGGGCACGAAAAAAGCGCCGCTGCTGCTCGAGGTTGCACAGCGCCAGGTCGTCGCCGGCGATCAGGTAGCGCATCACCTCCAGCACATAGGCCACATGGTCCTCGGTCTCCAGCCGCTCGCCGTCACGGGCCAGGCCCAGCGCAGCCAGGTCGTGGCGCAACTGGGCCAGCGGCTGCTCGTTGAGGTAGCCCGAGAGGTAGAACGAGCCATAGGCAATGAGCTCGGGCTTGCCCACGCCCTGGAACAGCGCGTCGAACTCGGCCCTGGCGCTGGCCACGCTGGCTGCGCGCATCGCGCTGACCAACTCGCCCCAGGGCAGTTCCAGGTGCGCGCCGGCCTGCGGCGCCTCGGTCACCGCGACGCGAAACTGGCGCAGCAGTGCGTCATCGGGCGGGGCCAGCCAGAGCTGGGCCAGCAGGCCATAAAGTTCTGCGCGGGCCAATTCTTCGCTGCCGTCGTCGGGCGCGGCAAAACGCAGGGCGGCGGTGGACCCGGTGGTCGCTGAAGCAGTCATGGGCAGGTTCTTCACAGGTCGGTGATGCGCAACTCGTTCGGGTTGCTGTGCAGGTCGATCACGCGGCAGTCGCCGCACATCTTCAGCCGATCGGCGGCCTGGCCCTGGAACATGGCATGGCCCGAGAGCTTGCTGATCATGGCCTCGATACCCGGCTGGGTGCCGAAGCCCTTGCCGCAGCGCACGCAGGCATAGGGCGGCACCTCGTGCAGCACACGGCTCGCCTTGCGCGCCTTGCCCTCGTCGGCCAGCAGCAAGCGGGGCAGCAGCGTGATCGCGCCCTCGGGGCAGGTGTTGGCGCACAGGCCGCACTGGACGCAGTTCTTTTCGATGAACTTCAGCTGCGGCCGCTCCGGGTTGTCAGCCAGTGCGGCCTGCGGGCAGGCACCGACGCAGCTCAGGCACATCGTGCATTTGCCGATGTCGACCTGCAGGCTGCCGAAGGGGCTGCCCACGGCCGGCAAGCCGATGGCGTCGGGGCGGCTGGCGGTGCCGGCGGCCAGCGCAGGTGCCTGAGACATCAAATGCTCCAGCGCCAGGTCCAGCGTGCCGCGCTTGTCGGCCTGGGCGGCAAAGCTGCCCGGCCGGGCCACACCCTGGGCGGCAGGCGCGCGCAGGTCCGCGTCCAGCGCCGCCAGATCACGCGCACCCCGGGCCTCGATCAGCCTGAAGTGGCTGCCGGCATAGCCCAGCCCGGTCATCAGCGCCTGGGCCACGGCCATCTGCCGGGCCAGGGCCTCGCGGTACTCGGGCGCTTCTTCGTCGGTGAGCAGCAGCCAGACCTGGTTCGCGCCCTGGGCGACGGCGGCCAGCCACAGGTCCAGGCCCACGCTGGCGCTGTGCCACAGCGGCAGCGGTAAAACCCGCGCCGGCAGGCCCGACAGGGCCTTGTCGACCCGGGCCGCGCGGCCCAGTTCATCGACCAGTGCGCTGCCGGCCTGCTGGCTGTGCAGCAGCAGGGCCGGCGCGGGCGTGCCGGGCTGGCAGGCCTTGGCATAGGCGATGAGCATGCTGCGCAGCCGCCCGCCCATGTCCACCGGGCCAGGGTAGGCGAAGGACATGGCGCCGCTGGGGCAGACCGTGCTGCAGGCGCCGCAGCCTACGCAGAGCATCGGCTCGACGACCACGCCACCGCCCTGCCCGGCCGGCCGGGCCGCCGCCACGCCGTCGGCGATGGGCTGGCCGCGGTGCTTGCCCAGGGTCTTGCCCTTCAGGCTGGCGTCGCTGCGGATCGCCTGGGCCGAGCAGACGTCGATGCAGGCGGTGCAGCCGACCTGCTGGTTGCGGCTGTGCGCGCACAAGCTTTGCTTGTAGGCGAAGAAACGGGGTTTCTGAAACTCGCCCACCAGTTCACGCAGCGCCAGCGCGGCCTTGACCAGCTGGGTCTGGTCGGCCCCGACATGGAAGTAGCCCTGCGGCGGCTGGTGCTGGCCGAAGGCCGGCGCGCTGCGCAGGTCCAGCACCAGGTCGAAGCGCTCGGTCACCAATGGCGGCTGGCGCTGAAAGTCGATCGCGCCGGCGGCGTCGCAGACGCGTACACAGTCGCGGTGGCTCTTGCAACGCTGCAGGTCGACCTGGTAGCTGAAGTCGATGGCGCCTTCGGGGCAGGCTTCGATGCAGGCGTTGCAGCGCGTGCACAGGTCGAGGTCGATCGGGTTGCTCGACGACCATTCGGCGTCGAACGCCCCCAGCCAGCCGGTCAGCCGGCTGAGCTGGCCGCTGTGCGCCGCATGGCCATGGGCCTGGGCGATGGTGCCGCCCGGACGATCCAGCAGCAGCGTGAGATCCAGCTTGTCGGCCAGCAGTGTGGCGGCCTGCCCGGCAGCGTCGGCACTGCCGATGACCAGGCAGCGGCCGGCCGAGCGGTAAGTCACCGTGGCCACCGGATCGGGGTCGGGCCGCTGGGCGGCGGCGATCAGCGCGGCAATCTTGGGCGTGGCGGCCGCGGCGTCGCGTGACCATCCCGCCGTCTCGCGGATGTTGACGAAACGGATCGGCCGCACCTGGGTGCTGGCCGCGCCTTCGGTCTGGTCGTTCAGCTCCAGGAACAGCCGGCTTTCCTGGGTGCAGGCCACCAGCAGCGGCTCGGCGCTGGCGCCGGTGGTCTTGGCCGCGCGCTGGAAGGCACCGGCTTCGCGCCGGCACAGCAGGCTGTGGCCGGCCTCCAGGCCTTCAGCACTGGCGCCCGGGGTCTGGCTCAGCGCCTGGCGCAGGCCGGCCAGGTCCAGCGGCATGGTGCGGTTGCAATCGCAGATCAGGGTCTTCATCGGGCGCGTTTTCGGCAGCGGTGGGTGGGGCGGGTGCGGGGTCGGCGTCGGGCCCGGGCAGGGCATCGGCCGGGCGTTCTGCAGGACGGTCGGCCGGCGGGTCGCCTGAATCGTGAACCGGGCGCGGTTCGGATCTGTCGGTGTCGGGCCGAGCCGGCGGCTCGTCGTCCTTGAACAGGCCAAGCATCTGGCTTTGCACCATCTGGCGCAGCATGCCGGCGGGCAGAGGGTCGGGCTTGCCGTAGTCGTCGATGTAGGTGTCCAGCCCGTCCATGATGTTGAAGTGCGGGTCGGCGAACAGGTTTTTCAGCGCCGCGTTGCGCACCTCGGGCGACACACCGGGGGCCAAGAAGCGCCGCACTTCTGCACCCCGGGGCAAGGCGGCCACATCTTCCAGCGTGGGCAGGGCTTCGGCCTGAACCGCTGCAGGCGCATCCAGTTCGGCGGCGGCGGCTTGGGCAGCGGCTGACTGCCGCTCATCGCCGGCCGGCACGGGCCTGGCCAGCGGCGCCATGGTCGGCGCGGCGGGCGCGGGTTCGGCCGGCAGCTGCCCCTGGCGAACCTGCGCCTTGCGCCGAGACCAACGCGACAAGAACCCGTCGGGCGCGTCGTCACGGTCTTGATCCTTGGGCATGCTCATGAGATGGGCCAGTGTCGAACCGGCTCAGCGGTCCTTGGGCGACCGGAACGAGGCCGGGCGCTTGCGCTGCTTTTGCTCAGGCCGGTAGAACTCGTCGGCAAAGGCCTGCAGCCAGGCGCAGAGGTGGCCGGGCAGCGGCAGGTTGTCGACCCGTTCCTGCGCATCCAGCAAGCGACCGGCTTCGTTGTACGACAACGTGACAAGCTCAGGCCAGGCCCTCGACGGGTCCTGATCGTCCACCCGCCACATCACGAACCAGACCGGGCAGCCCGAGCTGAGGTTGAGGTAATAGCCCTCGGCCTCGTCGGGGTGCAGCGTGACCGTCAGGCCAGGATGGAGCGACTGCGACAGCCTGCCGTCGTCGCGCAGCTGCCTGGGCGCGGCGCCAAAACCACCCTCGTCCAGCAGCACCTCGGCGATGCGGAAACGCCAGTCTTCCCAGACATTGGGCTGGCGATGGCGTTCGATCACCACCGCCACGGGCAGATGTGGTCGCTCTTGCATAGGTGGCCCTAGTCTAGTCCTGTGCCAACGACAGCTTGTCGTGGCGGCAGCCCGGCTGGTCGACCGGGTTTGTGCGGATGCCCGGCGCCTGCCGGACTGGCCAATCAGGTCTCGGCCGTGGCCGGATCTTCGAGCAACAGCACCGAGAAAATCGCTCCGGCCATGGCCGTGCCGTCGCCCTGGGCACGGTTGGCGGCACGCACGTCGCCGCCATAGCGCTCGACGATGCCCCGGCTGATCCACAGGCCCAGGCCGGTGCCGTCCTTCTTGCGCGTGACGAAGGGCTTGAACAGCTCGCGCAGCAGCTGCGCGTCCAGGCCCGGCCCGGTGTCGGCCACCTCCAGGCGCACACCCGGCCGCCCGGCCTCGTCGACCCAGTCGGCGCTGCTCAGCAACAGCGTGCCGCCGTCTGGCATGGTCTGGATGGCATTGACCATCAGGTTGACCAGCACCTGCTGCAGCTCCTGCCGGTTGATGCCGGCACTGTGGGTGGCGGCAAACCGGCGCTCGATGCGGATGCGGCTGCTGGCCAGCAGGTGTCCGGTGAGCAGCAAGCAGTCTTCCAGCACGCGGTTGCAGTCCACCGCCTCGACATAGCCCGCGTACTCGCCCGGCCGCGCGAACTGCAGCAGCTGGGTCACGATCAGCCGCATGCGCTCGATCTGCTGGTCAACCAGGGCCAGCTCGGCCTTGACCTTGACCGCGTCGTCGCCGAGCAGTTCACGCGCCAGGTCCAGGTTGCCCTGGATCACCGCGATCGGGTTGTTCACCTCGTGCGCAATGCTGGCCGTGAGCTGGCCCACGGCGGCCATTTTTTCGCTGCGCAGCAGCTGCTGCTGGGCTGCGGCCAGCTCGGCCGTGCGCTGCGCGACCTTGGCGTCGAGCTCGGCGTTCCAGCGCTGCAAGGCCTCGGTCTTGTCGGCAATGCTGTCGAGCAGGTGGTCGAGGTGACCGGCCAGTGCGCCAATCTCGTCGGCCTGGGCCACCGGTCCGGCACGGGCCTGCAGCGCGCCAGATTCCACCTGCTGCATGGTCTGGGCCATGCGCTCCAGCGGCTGGAAAATCTGCCGCGCCCGCCGCGACGACCAGATGGCGGCGACGATCATCACGCCGAAGAACACCGCGCCTATGCCGGCCAGCACGCCGTACTTGAGCCAGGTGAAGGGTGTTTCCAGGTAGCCGACATAGAGCATGCCCACGCGCTGACCCTGGTCGTCGGTCAGCGGCTCGTAGGCCGAGACGTACCAGTCGTTGACGACAAAGGCCCGGCCCAGCCAGGTCTCGCCCCGGCCCAGCACCGCGTCAAACACCTGTTGCGAGACGCGGGTGCCGATGGCGCGCGCCTCACCTCGGTCGTCGTTCTGGGCGAACAGCCGCACGTTGGTGGAGATTCGTACGTCGTCCAGGAACAGCGTGGCCGTGCCCTTGCTGCCGAAGGGCAAGGCGTCCTGCGGGTAGACGATCTCGTTGATATGGTCGATGAACGGCAGGTTGCGGTTGAGCAGCACACCGCCCTGCACCAGCGCCAGCAGACTGCCGTCGGCTGCCCGAACCGGCGCCTGGGCCAACACGACCAAGGCCCGATCCTCATGGCTGCGAGGGCTGGGCCGGGCATTGCGGGTGGACAGCAGCGCGACCGGCACGCGCTCGCGCAGCGCAGGTGCCAACAGCGCCTGTTGAGTAGGCGACAGCACCGCCACGGCGGCCCGCACCCGGGCGTCGGCCGCTGACGCGGTGCCTGTTGGATCTACCAGGCCTGTTGCGGCCATGGGCGCCGGCAAAGTCGCCGCCACGGGGCTTGGCACAGCGTCAAAGTCGGTCAACAGCACGCTGCCGTCAGCGCGGCGCAGGTTGATGAAGTCCAGCCCCTCCTGCTGCTTGACCCTGGCCAGCAGGGCCTGCAGCGCCGCCTGATCGGCCCGATGGCCGCGCGCCAAGGCCTGGTGCAGCAGATGCGAATCGGCCACCGCCGAGGTGGCAGAGGCCACCTCACCCAGCACGCGGTCGAAGTAGCCATGGGCCACGGCCAGATCGCTGCGCACCTTGGTCACCAGCATGTGGTCCAGCGCACGGTCACCCCAGAACAGCAGGCCCAGGCCCAGCAAGGGCAGCACGCCCAGCAGCGGCAGCAGCACCATGGCCTGCAGCTTGCGGCGTATCGGCCAATCGGCAAACGGCCGGCGCCAGCCGGGCCGAACCTGCGCCAAACCAGGTGCCGCCTCAGGCAGCGCGGCCGGCGCCGCCAGGCGGCTCAGGTCTGGGCCCATTCGGCCACGCGGCGCTCCAGCGTTCGGCGAGAGATGCCCAGCAACTGCGCCGCGCGGGTCTTGTCGCCGCCCACCCGCTCCAGCACGGCCAGGATGTGCTGCTTCTCCAGCGTATGCAGGTCGGTGGTGGCCGCAGCGCCCCGCACGCTGCTGACAACGGGGCTGGGCGCGGCTGCACTGCGGCCATCCTGGCGCGACAGGCCCTGGTACAGCGCCGACACGTTCAGCGCGCCCAGGATCAGCGAGCGCTCGACCAGGTTGCGCAGTTCACGCACATTGCCCGGCCAGTCATACTGGCGCAGGTAGACCAGCTCGTTTTCGCTGACCTCGATCGGCGCCACGCCCAGCTGAGGTGCCAGCGTATGCACCAGGTGCGCCACCAGCTCGGCCATGTCTTCCTTGTGCGCGCGCAGGGGTGGCAGGTTGATCTCCACCACCTGCAGCCGGTAGTACAGGTCGGCCCTGAAGCGCCCGGCCTGCACCTCGTCGGCCAGGCGCCGGTTGGTGGCCGCGATGATGCGCACATCGATCGGAATCTCTTGCTCGCTGCCCACCGGCCTGATGCGCCGCTCTTCCAGCACCCGCAACAAGGTGGCCTGCATGCTCGGCGGCAGCTCGCCGATCTCGTCAGAAACAGGATGCCGCCCTGGGCATAGACAAACAGGCCGTCGCGGCCGCTGTGCCCGGCCCGGCCAGGGCTGGCCTTGGCCGAATCGGCTGGGTCCGTGCGATGGGCCTGGCCGAAGAGCTCGCTTTCAATCAGATCGGGCGACAGCGTGGCGCAATTCACCGGCACGAAGGGCCCGTCCCGGCGCGGGCTGAGCTGGTGCAGGGCCAGCGCCGCCAACTCCTTGCCGGTGCCCGATTCACCGCTGAGCAGCACCGTGCTGTCCACCGCCGCTACCCGAACCAGCGCGGCCTGCAGACCACGAATGGCAATTGATCGGCCCACCAGCGCCTGCGCAGCCGGCATGCGCTGTGACAGGTTGCGCCGCAGCACCCAGTTCTCGCGCCGCAAGGATGCGCGCTCAAGACCGTGGCGCAGTGCATTGAGGATCTGCGTGACACGGAAAGGCTTGAGGATGAAGTCGTTGGCACCGGCGCGCAGCGCCTCGATCGCGGTGTCCAGATCGGCAAAGGCGGTGATCAGCACCACCTCGCCGGCAAACCCCCGCTCACGCAACCGAGCCAGCCAGGCAATGCCGGAGATGCCCGGCAAGGCGATGTCCAGCACCACCAGGTCGAAGCGGTGTCGGCGCACCAACTCATCGGCGTCTTCGGCACTCTCGGCGCTGTGCACCTGGCCTACGCGGGAAGCCAATGTCTTGACCAGGAAATTGCGCATGCCCGGCTCGTCGTCGACCACCAGGGCGGCCGCCAGGGGCCAATGTTCGGCGCGGCCGCTTTCGGGAGGAGTGCTGGTATTCATCGCGGCGGTATTGTGGCGCTCAGGCAAGCCAGGCGTTCCGCGACAGCTTGTCAAACAGGCTCGCGACAGCTTGTCGCGGTGATGCCGGGACGTCCCTGATTGCGCCAGAGTCCAGGATGAGGGTCAATCAACCGATCCCCATGCACCCTCTGGCCTGGGTGTGCCTGCCTGAACGGAGTTGCCCATGACCTCATCAGCCCCAACCCCCCGCCCCAGCGAGCAGACCGCGCTGTCGCGCCGCCGCTTGTTTGCCGGCGCCACCGCCGTCGGTGCCGCCGCTGCGGTCGCCGCCAGTCTGCCCTTGCTGCAAACCGCCGAAGCACCGGCGGCTGTGGCCAAGCCTGCGCCAGAGGGCGGCGGTGGCTACCAGCTCACGGCGCATGTCAAGCGCTATTACGAAACCACCCGGGTCTGACCACGCCGCGTTGACCGGCGGCTCCTCAGCGCGCCGCCAGCACCGCCACCAGCATCACCCCGCCTTCAAAGCCCCCGTAGGAGCAAGCACCATGCTGCTGACCCGCACCTCTTCGAGCACCCCCACCGCCGCCGGCTCCAGCCTGGTGGCCGGTCTGGCGCGGGGTGTGGCCCGTGCCATCCCGACCATGGACCGCCGCTTGTTCCTGCGCCGCTCCGGCCTGGGCGTCGGCGTGGGCATCGCCGCCTCGCAACTCAGCCTGGTGAAGAAAGCGCATGCGGCCGACCCGGCCAAGGCCGCCGACGGCGCCAAGAAGGTCGAGGTCAAGCGCACCGTGTGTGGCCACTGCTCGGTGGGCTGCGCGATCGATGCGGTGGTCGAGAACGGCATCTGGGTGCGGCAGGAACCCGTGTTCGACAGCCCCATCAACCTGGGCGCGCACTGCGCCAAGGGCGCGGCGGTGCGCGAGAACGGCCATGGTGAATACCGCTTGCGCACGCCGATGAAATTGGTCGCGGGCAAGTACGAACGCATCAGCTGGGACCAGGCGCTGGAGGAAATCAGCGCCCGCATGCTCGATCTGCGCAAGCAAAGCGGCCCCGACTCGCTGTTCTTCGTC
>JANOWE010000103.1:0-11972 GCA_031417735.1 Betaproteobacteria bacterium | reverse complement strand
TCCAGCGCTGCGCTCTCCGGCGGCAGCAACCTCGCCACTGCCTTGTTCTTGAATGCCTGTCCGTATCGAGCCAAGTCCGTCCTTCATCGCCGCCCCCTGGGTTGATCAATGGAGGCGACAACTATTCTGACGCGGGGGGGGGCCGAATCCATCGCTTTCATCATGTTTCGATCCTTCCGGGTCGCAGTACTAGCCGCAGCCACAGCCGGCGCTGGGGTTGGCGAACCGACCCGCCCGAGGCTGCCGGGGTGGATGTTGGCCTGGAGCCACACCAGCGGGCGAGCCTGCGCCACTGCCGGGCGACGGGCTTGACGTCGGGGGCGGGCGTTCGAACATGGGCGGTCACCGTCCTGATCAAGACCACCTGGGTGTGCAACGGCGCCGGCTGCCGGCAAAACGGCAGTGTGCTGGCGCACGGCCGCCGCTCAGGCCATGAACTGTGCGTAGAGCTGGCTTCGGAAGTGGATGCCCAGTCGCTGGAACGCACGGTTGCGGTAGGTCTTGACGGTGGGCACGGCCAGGCCCAGATCGGCGGCGATGCCGTCGTGGCTGAGGCCGAGCAGCACGCGTTCGCACACATCGAGCTCACGCGGAGTCAGGCTCGGGCAGCGTGCGAGCAGCCTCTGCCGCGGACTGGCCGGCTGGCTGGCCAGAGCTTGCCGGCCAGCCTGCACCAGCAGCAGCTGTTTCTCGGTCAGGGCCAGCAGTGCGCTGGCCAGGTCGCCAAAGGCCTGAAGTTCGGCGTCGCGAAAGGCCGGTTGGTGCACATGGCGGTACAGGTTGACCGCCAGCAGTCCGCCGCCCGCCTCGGCCCGCACCACGGATATCCGTTCGGCCATGCCATGGGGCTCATAGACCCGGGCGCGGTGTTCAGGCTGAACCTCACTGGCGGCGACATGGCACACCAGCAGGCCGTCGGGCTGCGTCAGACGGGCCTGGGGCTGCAGGCTGCGGTCGCTGAGGTGCGGCCCTGACAGGTAGGCCTGCCAGCAGTTGGCAGTGCGGTCGGGCACGCCTGCGCTGGCCGACATCAGCAGCGCCGGCCGGGCGCCGGTGCGGTAAACCGACCAGGACGCGGCCGGCACCAAACGGCGCAGTTGGGCCAGCGCCAGCTGCGCAAAGTCGGGCCGGCCCAAGCCGTGCACCAGTTCGGTCAGCAGAGCAGTGCCGCCAGGGGTCGGCAGGGGCCGCCATTGCCTCATCGTGGTTCTCCTGGCTCATCTTCGCGGATCTGCTGCCGGCGCTCAAGTCGGACTAACACCAGATGCCAGTGCCTGGTCGGCCGGCTGGATGTGGGTGCCCGGCAACCCCCTGGCCCGGCGCGGGCCCGACCCCAAGCCCGACAGGCTGGCTGCGTCACGTGCTGGGCGCGCATGGCGACGCGGCGCGCATTGATGCCTTTCTCGACCACGGGCCCGAGACGGTGGCCTGCTTCGAGACCCATACCGCGCGGCAGTTCGTCGACGGCAATGCCATACCGGACAGGCATGGCCAGGTGCCCGGTGCGGCGACCCAGGGCCACCAACTGATCGCCGCACCGATCGACGGTCGTCGGCTGGGCCCACTGACCAAGCGTCTGCGCAAGACCATGCGCGAGACGGCCTTCATCGGCATGCCCATCAGGGACGGTGCCGACCTGGCGGCCTTGCATGACGGCCCCAACCCCCGTGTGGCAGCGATCGAGCAAGCGCCGTTCTACGCCGTCAAGCTGCTGGCCGGCAGCTTCGGCAGCTTTGCCGGTCTGAAGTCCAATGCCGCCGCACAGGTGCGCGATGCCGACGACGCCGCCATCGCCGGCCTCTACGCGGTGACGCGGTGCGCACCGACATGGCCAGCGTGATGGGCGGGCACGACACTTCAGGCGGCGTCAAGCTGGGCCCGGCCATGACCTTCGGCGACAACGCGGGGCGGCGGGCCTCGGGTACCACGGACAACGCGGCTGCGTCCGGACCCGGCGGCGGGACGCCTGCCGCCGCCGGTCATCCTCGCGGATGACTGCCTTCAAGCGCACTTGGCACTAGGCTCGCCAACGCCAACGCCAACGCCAACGCCAACGCCAACGCCAACGCCAACGCCAATCCGCGCCCATGCACCCGACTCGTCCAGCCCGGCCATGAACCGCCCCCGGCCGCCCGACCTGGCCTTCTTTGCCGAACTCGAGGTCGAGGTCGGCTCGCCGATCGAAGTCGGCCGCACTGCGCGCGGGCTGCGGCGGGTGATTCCGATCACCGGTGGCCGTGCCAGCGGCGACGGCTGGTCGGCCCGGGTGATGCCCGGCGGCGCCGATTTCCAGCTCGTGGTGGGCGATAGCCTGGCCGAATTGCAGGCCCACTATGTGCTGGAGCTCGATGGCGGCGACCGCATCTATGTGCACAACAGCGCGCTGCGCCATACCACGCCCGAGCTCACCGCCCGCCTGCTGCGCGGCGAAGCGGTGGACCCTGCGCTGGTCTACTTCCGCTGCCTGCCCCGGCTGGAGACGGCGGCGCCGCCGTTGGCCTGGGTCAATGAGCGCTTGTTCGTCGGCAGCGGCGTGCGCCTGCCGAACTGTGTGCAGATGCAGTTCTTCGTTCTGGCCTGAGCGCCGCAACCGACCGTCACCCAACCCGCGGGCACCGCCATGAACCGCCTTCTTGCGCTCAGCACGGCCGCTGTCTGCGCCGTCATGGCATCGGGCTGCGCCCAGACGGCCGGCACGGCAGCGAGCAACAGCACCATGGCCAGCGACGAAGTCGCGTGCACGGCCCTGGCCAAGCGTGCCGCATCACCCCAAATGCTGCTCAGCACGCATCACCACGCTGCGTTCGGCCTGGACCCGCGTGCCCGCATCGACCATGCCTTCGACGCACACCACAAGACCGCGCTGGCGGCCCGGGCGCTGATTGCACAGCGCTACGGCCGCGCGCCTGACCGTGCCTACTTCTCGGGCTGCTCGGGCGGTGGTCGCCAGGGCATGATGTTTTCGCAGCGCTACCCGGAGTTGTTCGACGGCATCACCGCCGGCGCGCCGGCCATGCGGGTGTCCAGCGGCGCCACCGTGGCGGCGATGTGGAACACGCGGAAGTTCAATGCCGTCGCACCCACGGACGCGGCCGGCCAGCCGATCCTGTCGCGCGCCTTCAGCGACGCCGACCTGCAGTTGGTGGCCAGGGGCATCATCGAACGCTGCGACGCGGCCGACGGCCTGCGTGACGGCATGGTGCAGCACACCGCCGCCTGCCGATTCGACCCCGCCACACTGCAGTGCCCAGCCGGCAAGGCCGCCGATTGCCTGAGCGCCGAACAGGTCAGTGCGCTGCGCGCGATGGCCGACGGGCCGCGCGACAGTGCGGGCCGGTCGCTCTATGTCGGCCAGCCCTGGGACCCGGGCGTGGCCGCACCCGGCTGGCGGCAGTGGACACTGGGCACGTCGACCACCGCCAAGCCCGATTCGCGTTATGTGTTCCTGATGGTGGACGCGCTGGTGCACGAGTTCTTCACCCCGCCCGAGCCTGGCTTCGACCACCGTAAATTCGACTTCGACTTCGACCGCGACCCGGCGCGCATGGCCTGGTTCTCAGCCGTCTACAACACCTACGAGGACACGCGGCTGAGCGCCTTCCGCCAGCGCGGCAGCAAGCTGCTGCTGGTGCATGGCATGGCCGACCCGATCTTCTCGGCCAATGAGATGCTGGCCTATTACGACGAGCTGGCACGACACATCGGCGGCGTTGATGCCACGCAGGGCTTTGCCCGCGCCTTTGTCGTGCCCGGCATGTCCCATTGCTCCGGCGGCCCGGCCACCGACCAGTTCGACTCGATCCAGGCCATGGCCGACTGGGTCGAGAAGGGCCAGGCGCCCGACCGCATCCTGGCTCGTGCCGCGCCCAACAACGCCTGGTTTCCGGGCCGCAGCCGGCCACTGTGCCCCTATCCCGCCTATGCCCGCTACAAGGGCACCGGTGCTGCGGAAGACCACAGCAGTTTTGAATGCGTTCGGCCTTAGTCTCTTGCTTTCAAAGTCTGGAACATGCCCATGCCCATGCCCATGCCCATGCCCATGCCTATCCGCCCTGCCCTGGCGAACCCGCGCCCAGGTTCGACACTCAGCGCCATCACCCTGGCCGGCGCCGTTGCTGCACTGATCGGTTGTGCGGCCCCCTCGCCCCCACTGCGGGTGGTCGAAGCCAAACCCGGCAAGCTGCGCCAATGCGAGGTGCTGACCGGCAGCTTCAGCGCCGCCCAGACCCGCATCGCCTCGGCTGCGCTGCAGCCGGCCGGTGCGGTGTCGGTGGCTGGGTCACCGGTGGCCGCGCATTGTCTGGTCAAGGGCGCCATGAATGAGCGAATTGGCGCGGGCGGCGTAGCCTATGCCATCGGCTTCGAGATGCGCTTGCCCGAGGCCTGGAACGGCCGCTTCTGGTACCAGGCCAACGGCGGCATCGACGGCAGCGTGGTGCCGGCGATGGGCGAGATCGGCGGCGGGCCATTGACCTCGGCGCTGGCGCAAGGCTTTGCGGTGCTCAGCTCCGACGCCGGGCACGACAACCGGCTCAGCCAGGGCCCGGGCTTCGGCCTGGATCCGCAGTCGCGACTGGACTATGGCTACGCCGCCGTGGGCAGCCTCACCCCCATGGCCAAGGCGCTGATCGCCAGCGCCTACGGCCGAGGGCCCGACACCGCCTACATCGGCGGCTGCTCCAACGGCGGGCGCCATGCACTGGTCGCGACGTCGCGCTACGCCGACCATTTCGACGGCTATGTGGCCGGTGCGCCTGGTTACCGGCTGCCGCTGGCGGCGGTGGCCAATATCTTTGGTGCCCAGCAGTACCTGCGCGTGGCCACCGACGCCAAGGATCTGTCCACCGCTTTCACCGCGCAAGAGCAGCGCACCGTCGTCAACGCCGTGCTGGCCCGTTGCGACGTGCTGGACGGTCTGCGCGACGGCATGGTGCAGGCCGGCGCCGCCTGCCAGGCCGCCTTCAGCCTGGACCGCGACGTGCCGACCTGCAGCGGCCCGCGCACCGGCGCCTGCCTGAGCGCCGCGCAGAAGCAGGCTATAGGCGCGGTGTTCCGAGGTGCCGCCACGACCGACGGCAAGCCCTTCTACGCGCCCTTCCCCTTCGACTCTGGCCTGGCCACGCCTGACTTTGCGCAATGGGAATTCAGCGCGCCGCTGCAGCGCGATTCAGGCGCCGTGGCGCTGATCTTCGGCACCCCACCGCAGAACCCCAAGAGCTTCAACCCCAGCGCCTTCGTGCTGCAGGGCAGCGTGGACGCGATGCTCGCCTCAGTCCATGCCACGGCCGCGCCTTTCACCGAATCGGCGATGCAGTTCATGACGCCGCCTCGGGACGCCGATCTGGCACCCGTGCAGGCGCGCGGCGGCAAGGTCCTGGTCTACCACGGTGTCAGCGACGCCATCTTCTCGGTCAATGACACCGAGGCCTGGCTGCAGCGCGTGCAGCAGCGACACGGTGCGGCCACGCCCGGCTTTGTGCGGCTGTTCGAGGTGCCGGGCATGAACCACTGCCGGGGTGGCCCGTCGACCGACCAGTTCGATGCGGTGTCGGCCATCGTGCGCTGGGTCGAGCAGGGTCAGGCGCCCGACGCCATCGTCGCCAGCGCGCGCGGTGTGGGCAACCGGGGCGGGGTCAATGCCGATCTGCCGGCCGACTGGTCAGCCAGCCGCAGCCGGCCGCTGTGCCCCTACCCGCAGGTGGCGCGCTACATCGGCGGCGACGCCGAACAGGCGGCGAGCTTTCGCTGTCAGTAGCGCGCGCCATGCCCGGCAGGGTGCTGCCGGGTCCAGCCGTCAGTTTCAACGCGCGGTGGCGGCGCCTGAACCGATCAGGTCGGCACGATCAGCGGCCTGCAGCAGCGCGTGAGATCGCATGGCCCAGGCCCGGTTGACCGCCAACGCGCAGACCACGCTGCATGGGGATGCAGGCACCGGGCATCAGGCAGGCTGCCAGGCCCTAAGCTGTGGCTTCCAATCTCTGCCGAACAGCTTCCCCATGCGTTCAAGCTTTGCGCCTTCCGTCAAGCGATGGTCTCGCCGTGGCGCCTTTGTGTCTGCTGGCCATCGCAGCCCTGGCCGCTCCGCTGGCGCAAGCGCAGAGCTGCAGCTTTGCGCCGGCCGGCAAGCCGCTGCGCATCATCGTGCCCTTCCCTGCGGGCGGCCAGACCGACATCCAGTGAAGGAACTGGTGGCCTATGCCAAGGCCCATCCGGGCAAGCTGAATTTCGGCTCCATCTCCAACGGGTCCACGTCGCACCTGTACGGCGAGATGATGAAGGAGGCTGCGGGAATCGACATGGTGCACATCCCGTTCAAGGGCAGCGCCGACGCCAGTGCCGCGCTGGTGGGCAACCAGGTGCAGCTGCTGTCTGACGGACCCACCACCGCGCTGGCCCAGGCCAAGGTCGGCCGGGTCAAGATGCTGGGCCTGGAGCTGGATTGAGGCCGCGTCCTGGCCGCATCAGGCCTTGTCAAGCCCTCAGGCCGGCGCGCCCGTCGTCGCTGCGCCGTCGGCGAACTTGGCCACCATGGCCATGCCGTCGGCCAGCCTGGGCAGCAGCGCCAGCGGCAGGTCATGGCCCATGCCGGGCACCATGTCCAGCGTGGCGCCGAGTATCTTGCGCGCCAGGTCGTGGCCCGCTGCGGGCGGCACCAGGGGGTCGTCCGCGCCGTGAATGACATGGGTGGGTGCGCTGATGCGACCCAGCATGCCCGACCGGTCACCGTCGGCGGCGATGGCCACCAGTTGGCGGGCCGTGCCGGCCGGCCGCCAGGCGCGGCGAACCGAGGCCTGCAGACGCTGACGCAGCAGTGCGGCGTCGGGCCGGTAGCCCGGGCTGCCGATCAGCTGCAGCAAGTTCTCCAGATGGGCCACCACATCGTCGACCGCCGCGCTGCGCGGGCGCTTGAGCAAGGCCTGGCGCACCGCCATACGGGGCTGGGGCAGGCCGCGCGCGCCGCTGGTGGTCATGATCAGCGTCAGGCTCTTGACCCGGTTGGGATGGGCCGCTGCCAGGTGCTGGGCCACCATGCCGCCCATCGACGCGCCACAGACATGGGCGCGGCGCACGCCCAGCGCATCAAGCACGCCCAGCGCGTCATTGGCCATGTCACGCAGCTGGTAGGGGCTGGGCACCGAAAGGCGCAGCGTGTGGCGCAGCATGGCGGCCACCAGGTTGGGCATGCCGTGCTGGTCGAAGCTGTGGCTCAGGCCCGCGTCGCGGTTGTCGAAACGGATGACCCGAAAGCCCCGCGCCACCAGCGCGTCCACCAGCTCTTGAGGCCAGGCCACGAGCTGCATGCCCAGGCCCATGATCAGCAGCAAAGGTTCGGCGCCGGGCGGGCCCTGGTCGTCGACTTCAATCTCAAGGCCGTTGGCAGAAAGTTTCATGGTGTGTGGGCCGCCCGACGGGCAGCGTTGTGGGTCAGCGGGCCGCTGGGGCCCTGAATGTTGACTATCCGGCCTTGCCGGTCTTCGGTCGACTGGCTGGCTTGGCTACTTTGGCTGACTTTGCCGGTGCAGTAGCCGCCCGACGCGTGGGCTGGCCGCGCAATGCGCCCTGCAGCGCGCTGCCTACCACCGAGCCGACCATGCCCTTGACCATTCCGCCCACCTGGTGGCCCAGGGTGCTGCCCATGGTGCGACCGATCGCCTTGCCCACCGACCCGCCCACCTCGCCCACGCCATCGGCCACGCGCCGCTGCACCTGACCCAGCACCTGCGCGCCGGTGCGCGCCAGACTGGGCAGGCTGCCCGGAGCGGCGGGGCGCTCAGCCTGCAGCAGGGGCAGCTCTTCGTAGGCCGCCAACAGCGCGTCGGCCAGCGCGCGCACGTCGGGCGCGGCCTGCAGATCGGCCACCAGACCAAAATCCATGTGCTGGTCGTAGCTCTGCACGGTGATGTTCAGCGCCATGCCATGGACCACGATCGAGGTCGGGTAGTTGGCCACCATCAGCGCGCCCGCCATGTACAGCGGCACCGGCGGCCCGGGCACGTTGCTGATGACCAGATTGGCCACCACCGGAATGCGCTCGGCCACCCGGGCCCGACCGTACAGCGCGGTTGCGGCCTCCATCAACCAGGGCACGCCGATGGACGGAAAGTCGGTCGGCAACACCGACTTCAGATTGCCCATGGTCGATTTCATGGCCGCCGTGGCGGCCTTGACATGGGCCAGCCGCCGGCGCTGGTCGCTGAGATGCGTGCCCAGGCTGATCAGGCTCATCGAGGCCTGGTTGTCCGACCGGGTGTCGCCCTTCTCGCGCAGCGTGATCGGCACCGCCGCGACCAGGCTCTTCTTGGGCACACCGCCCCGGCTGGCCAGGTAGCGGCGCAGCGCGGTGCTGCACAGGAACAGCACCAGGTCGTTCAAGGTGGCTTCATGGGCCTTGGCAATGACCTTGAGTTGTGGCAGCGGCAGGCTCAGCGCGGCAAAGCTGCGGCCGGCATGCACGTTCTGGTTGAACACCGTTCGTGGCGCCAACGTCAGGTTGCTCACACCTGCAGCCTGGCCCTTGCCGCGCAGCAGTGCGCTGCCCTGCAAGGCCTGGCCAGCGGCGTCGGCCAGCGTGCCCACGGTGCCCGGCAGCTTGCGGACGATGCGGGCCAGCTGCAAGGCCTCATTGGCAATCGCCGCGCGCAGCATCTGGCCCACGCCGACGACAAACACCTTGTCACGCTTGCTGATGCGCAGCGCCAGGTCGCGCCCGGTGGGCTGCAGGTCCATGATCACCTGGGCCAGCGCCACCGCCGCCTGGCCGTCCACTGCGGCGTGGTGGAACTGGGTGTACAGGCCCACGCGCCGGCGGCCGTTGGCAGCCGGCGCCAGGCCTTCGAGCACATGCATCTTCCACAGCGGCAGGCTGCGGTCGAGCAGCACTGCATGCAGCTCGGCCACTTTGGCCTCGAGCGCGGTCAAGCCGTCGCCCTGCCTGGCCTCGGCCGACAACCGGTGTTCGACGATGTGCCGACGCAGGTCGGGTTCGGCATCCACCCAGGCCGGGTTGGCCAGGTTCAGCGGCATCCACCACAGTCGCCGGCGCAGCACCGGCGCCAGCGGCAGCCGGCTGGCGATGTGCTCACGCAGCCGAGTGACGAACTTGCCCTTGCCGCCCGCCGCCAGCTCGAACACATGCAGCGCGCCCACATGCATGGGCATCTGCGGTGTTTCCAGGTGCAGGAAGGTGGCGTCCAGTCCGGCGAGCTGTTTCATGCGGACGATGCTAACCGCGCCGGTCAGGCGCCGGCAGGGGCGATCTCTCTCGGAGTCTGTCGGGCTGGGGCTCGGCCCCGACCCCCAGCCCGACAGGCTCCTGGCGTTGGCCAGCTCCTATGGCTTGTGACGGCCGTGTCATAGCCTCACGGCGACATGCGGTGCAGGCCAGGCACCGGGAGCATTGGCCGGGCTGACAGCGGCCAAGACGACGACAATCGCTCATGACTGTCATGGCTCCCACCCCCCCTGCCCCGCGCGATCCAGCCGCGGCTGCCCGTGCCCCAGCCGAGGCCGATGCGCTGTCGTTCGCGCGACTGAACCTGACGCCCGCCGCCCTGGCCAACCTGCAGCAACTGGGCTATCTGCAGATGACGGCCGTTCAGGCCGCCAGCCTGCCGCTGGCGCTGGCCGGGCAGGATCTGATCGTGCAGGCCGCCACCGGCAGTGGCAAGACTGCCGCGTTTGCGCTGGCCTTGCTGGCCCGCTTGCAGGCCGGTGCCAGCCACACCCAGGCCCTGGTGCTGTGCCCGACGCGGGAACTGGCCGATCAGGTGACGCTGGAAATCCGCCGCCTGGCGCGGGCCGAAGACAACACCAAGGTGCTGGCCTTGTGTGGCGGCACACCGATCAAGCCCCAGGCCGACAGCCTGGCCCATGGCGCACAAGTGGTGGTGGGCACACCGGGCCGTTTGCTCGACCATCTGCAGCGCGGCAGCCTGGACCTGACGCGCCTGGTCACGCTGGTGCTGGACGAAGCCGACCGCATGCTGGACATGGGCTTCGTCGACGACATCGCAACCCTGACTGCGGCCTGCCCGCGCACGCGGCAGACGCTGCTGTTCTCGGCCACCTACCCCGAGGGCATTGCCGACCTGGCGCGGCGCTTCATGCGTCTGCCCCAAACCCTGACGCTGGACGCCAAGCCACCCGAGGGCAGCATCCGACAGCGCTTCTACCAGGTGCAGGATGCGCAGCGCCTGCATGCCGTTGGGCTGTTGCTCAACCACTACCGCCCCGCGCGCACGCTGGCGTTTTGCAACACCCGCCAGCAATGCCGTGACCTGGTGGCCGTGCTGCGGGCCCAGGGCATTGCCGCACTGGCCCTGCATGGCGACCTGGAGCAGCGTGACCGCGACCAGGTGCTGGTCCAGTTTGCCAACCGCAGCTGTCCGGTGCTGGTGGCCACCGACGTGGCCGCGCGCGGGCTGGACATTGCCGAACTGGAGGCGGTGATCAATGTCGATGTCACGCCCGAGGCAGAGCAGCACACCCACCGCGTGGGCCGCACCGGCCGCGCCGGCGCGCAGGGCTGGGCCTTCAGCCTGGCCAGCCTGGACGAGATGGGCCGCGTTGGCCGCATCGACCAGATGCAGGGCGGTGAAAGCCCCTGGCATGCGCTGGCCGAGCTCACGCCCACCGGCAGCGGCCCGCTGACCGCACCCATGGTCACGCTGCAGATCCTGGGTGGGCGCAAGGAAAAAATCCGCCCCGGTGACGTGTTGGGCGCCCTGACCGGTGAGGCCGGCATGCCCGGCTCGGCGATCGGCAAGATCAATGTCAACGACTTCTCGACTTATGTCGCGGTTGAATCCTCGCGCGCGGCCCAAGCGCTGGCCGCACTCAACCAGGTCAAGGTCAAGGGCAAGCGCGTCAAGGCGCGTGAAGTGATGCCCGACCAGGCGGACTGATCGGGCCGGGGCCTGGCGTCGAATTGGATAGAATCTGCAGCACAAAAAAGCAGCATTCGGGGAGGCTTGCGGTTCCGACACCACGGCTTCAATGAAATTCAGGCAAGCGGTGATCTTCACCGGCCAAGGCTTCAGCGTTCCCCAGGGCATCCAGCGCATCGACACCCGCGCGACCCACGGCTGGCAGGTGCGCTGCGACGGCACCAGGATGTTTTCCGACCACAGCTCCGATGGCAGCGGCGCCGAAGCCGCGCTGGGTCGTGCAATGGACGAGTTGACATCCCGACTGGCCCGCCACCCCGCGCCGCCGTCGCTGCAGCAGGGCCCCAGCGCGCACAAGACCTCAGACCTGCCGGCGGGCATCTCCGGCCCGGTGATGCGCATTCGCGCCCGCAGCCGTACTCAGGTCGCCGAGTTCTCGCTCAGCCTGCCGCGCTTCGGTCAAGCCGCATTGCGTCGAACAGTGCACATCGGCAATGCGGCGAGCTACAGCGCGCAGCGCTACAACGATGTGCTGGCCAGGGCCGTGGCGCTGCGCGAGCAGGCCATGGCCGACTACCAGCGTGCGGCCACCGTGCACCGCCGAACGCTGGCCGCCAGCCTGCTGGCTGACCGTGCCAGACGCGACCAGCAGGCCATCCCCGATCCGGTCAAGCCTGCGCGCTCGCAGGTCAATGCATGAGCAAGGCGGCCCCACCGGCCTATTTCGCCTACGGCTCCAACATGCTCAGCCGCCGCCTGCTGGCGCGCGTGCCGGCGCAGGTGCTGGGGCCGGCAGTGCTGTTCCAGCATGAACTGCGCTGGCACAAGGTGGGCAGCGACGCCTCGGGCAAATGCGACGTGGTGCCCAGCCGCATCGTCGGCCAGACGGTGCATGGTGTGCTGTACCGCATGGCCGCCGAACACAAGCCTCTGCTCGACCAGATCGAAGGCCTGGGCCAGGGCTACGACGAGCGTCAGACCGTGTTGCAGGGTCCGCAAGGTCTGGTCCGGGCCTGGTACTACAGTGCCACCCACATCGACGCCGGCCTGCGCCCCTTCGACTGGTACAAGGCCTTTGTGGTGGAC
>JANOWE010000102.1:0-8706 GCA_031417735.1 Betaproteobacteria bacterium | reverse complement strand
TGATTGGCGGGCGCTGCCCTGCAGTGAAGGGCCCGCGCTGGCTGGCTGCTCGGGGCTCGTTGCTGTCGTTGGTGATGTTGCTTGGCAGCTGACGTTCATCGTCTGTGGCTTGCGCGGCGGGCCGGGCTGCCCTGTTCCACTGCGTGTCCCCCGCCGCCGGAAAACCCACCCGACGGCTCCTCCTTTACCTCCGTGGAACAGGGCAACCCACCCCACCGCTCCCGTCACCACGGCGGCAGGCGAGGTTTGAAACCACGGTAGTCCACCGCTGATACGGGGCCGAGGGCGCCGGGCATCCGGCTGCCGCAGGTAAAGAAGGAGAGCTCGGCCTGCCATGCCGGCAGGCATGGCAGGCCGAGATCGGGTGACACGTAGGCAGCCGGGTGCCCGGTGCCCTCGGCCAGCGCACCGCACCTCGAACGTCGAATCCCGAACGTCGGCTGTTCAAAAAAACGAACAACCGCAACGAGCCCACACCGGCCCGTCAACCCTGCTCAGGCGCGATCTGCTCGGCCCAGTCGACCAGGTCGCTCAGGATGGCCTGGCCGCGCTCGTCGGCGGTGTCGGCCAGGGTGTCGATCTGTTCGTGAAACTGCGCCAGCGTCAGGCCACCGCCGGCGCCGTCGTGCAGCCTGGCCTGCAGGTGCTGCTGCCAGCGTGTCCGGTCATCGGCGTCCAGCGTTTGCGGCCAGTTGCGGGCGCGGTAGCGGAACAGTAGTTCGTCCAGCCGGTCGTCGTCAAACGCCGGCCGTTTGGCCACCAATTGATCCGCCGGCAGGCCCCGCAAACGCTCCAAGGTGCGGCGGTCGTTGGGGCCGATGAAGCCACCGTACAGGTCTTGGTCCACATCGCTGGCCAGCTCGCCGCCGGGCCGCTGGTAGACCTGGGCCCAGGGCAAGGCGTCCAGCGCGTCGGCGTGGGCCAGGGCCCAGGCGGCGTGGCGCTGGGCGGTGGCCAGGTCCAGTCCCCAGCGCTGGGCCATGGGTTCGGGCAGGGTCTTCAGGTTGCTGATGACCACCGGGCTCTTGTTGACATGGATGCCCTTGACCGGCAGCCGCGTCATGCCCTCGGGCAACTCGGCAGCGCGGCTGAACATGCGCTGCCGCAGTGTGGCCGCGTCCAGCGCCAGCAGTTCGGCCGGGTCATGGGCCAGGTCCCAGACCAGCAGCTCATTCTTGTTGGTCGGGTGCGGCGCCAGCGGCCAGACGATGCCCAGGCAGCCGCGCTCGACCGGGTACATGCCCGAGACATGCAGCAGCGGCCGGCGGGCCGGACCCAGCGGACCGATCTGCTGCCAGACCGCGTCTTTCTTGCGCAATGACAGGCAGAAGTCCCACAACCTGGGCTGGTGCTGGCGCAGCAGCCGGGCCAGGGCCAGCGTGGCGCGCACGTCGCTCAGCGCGTCGTGCGCGGCATCATGCTGCAGGCCGTTGGCGACGGTGAGCTGTTCGAGCTTGAACGAGACTCGGCCGTCTTCATGCTGCGGCCAATCGATGCCGTCGGGGCGCAGCGCGTAGGCGCAGCGCACCACGTCGAGCAGGTCCCAGCGGCCGCATTGGTTCTGCCATTCGCGGCCATAGGGGTCGATCAGGTTGCGCCAGAACAAATGGCGGCTGACCTCGTCGTCGAAGCGGATCGAGTTGTAGCCCACGCCCACCGTGCCCGGCTCGGCCAGGGCCTGCCAGACCTGCTGCGCAAAGGCGGGCTCGGGCACACCGCGCTCGGCGCAGATCTGGGGCGTGATGCCGGTGAGCAAGCAGGCCTCGGGCTCGGGCAGGCTGTCGGCGGCCGGCTGGCAATAGGCCATCACGGGTTCACCGACCTCGTTCAACTCGGCGTCGGTGCGCAGGCCGGCAAATTGAGACGGTCGGTCGCGCCGGGGGTTGCGGCCGAAGGTTTCGTAGTCGTGCCAGAAGAAGTTCAGCGTGCTCATGGATGGTTCCAGTTCAGTGCCGACGATAGGACAGCGGGCAGGCCCGATCGCCGCCAGACAGGCGGGCCGTTCACAGCGGCTCGGCCAGGCGCAGGTAGCTGGCAAAACGCGGCACGCCGCCGGTGGTGTAGCCCCGGTGGCTGAAGCTGATGCGCTGACCCACCGGCGGCGGCGCACGCCTGTCGGCCGCGCTGAAACCGGTGCCGATGGCCAGCAGCACGCCGTCGTCGGTGCGCACCTGCAGCGCACCGAGCAAGCCGGCGAAGCGGCCTTGCCCGGCCAGATGCGCCAGCACTGTGGCCTCGGCGTCGTGCAGCGGTTTGTGCTTGTACAGCCAGGGGCCTCGGCCGGTGGCCTGGGGTGCGTCGGCATGGTGCAGCATCAGGCCTTCACCACCCTGGTCCAGCACCCGCTGCAACTGGCGTTGCAGCGCAGCGGCGTCGGCCACCGGCTGTTGTACCGGCGCCTGCAGACCGGACCAGGCCTGGCGTCGACACAGCTGCTCCAAGGCCTGGGCACGCTCGGCAAAGCGCCCACCGGCAGCCGGCAGCTCAAAGACTTGGTAGCTGATCGCGCGCCAGCCTTCGTCATCAGGCTGGTCACGCCGAACCAGACCGGACAGGGCGTCGAACTGACCACGACCCAGCCACAGCTCACCGTCCAGCGGATGGGCCGGCAGGCGCTGCACAAACCAGGCCGGCGCGGCCACCTCGCCGCCGCCGCGAAAGCGCAGCGTGCGGCCGTCCCATAGCGCACGCACGCCATCGAGCTTTTCACTCACCAGGTAGCCGGCCGGGTCGGCCTGGGCGGGCCATTCACGGGCCAGCAGCAGCGCTGGGCCGGCGCTGCGTGCGGCAGCCGACACGGCACTGCTGCCCAGCGGCAAGCCCGCCAGCGCGGCCAGCGCGGCAAGGGCCTGGCGGCGGCACAGCGGCGGGCTGGCAATGGTCAACGGAGTGGGGGCTTGGGCACTGAACATGACGGCTCCTGGGCTGATGGTGAACATGCCCCAGCCTAGCCCTGCAGCCCACGCCAGACGATCCCGCTGGCGGGTGGGGTGGCCACCCCCTGAAGAGGGATGCCGCCCACGCCAGGCCTACTTCTTGGCCGGCTTGGCCGGGGCCTGGCGCAAGGCGTCAGACATGCCGATCAACACGCCGCTGACCAGCGCGGTGTAGCTGTCGGCCAGGGTCTGCGCGGCGCGCATGGACGCGGCGCGGCCTTCACGCATGGCGGTCTGCATCTGCGCCATCTGCTGCTCGAAGCCGGCCGCCGCGCTGGCGGCCTGGTTGCCCGACAGCGTGCCGCCGAGCTTGAGCTTTTCGGCGACCTGGGCCCAGGCGGCCGACATCGGGTCGGCGGCGCTGCCGGCCGACTTGTTCACCGTGGCCTGCAGCATGTCCTCGAACTTTTCCAGGTCGGACAGCGCCTTTTTCATCTGCGTCTCACGCAGGTCGGCGCCTCGGTCAACCAGCTGCTGCAGGGCCACGCGGTTGGCTTCCACCGCCTTGAGCAGCGCGTCGTCCATGCCCGATACCGCGGTGTCGAGCATCTGCTGGGCGTCAACATCGCCCAGCGGGTTCCGGGCCGTGCCGGCGCTGGCCGACTGGGCCACCGTGGCCAGCACGCTGCGGATGTTCTTCAGGCTCAGCTCACGGCCCTGCAGCGCGGCCAGCGTGGCGTCGAACACGCCCTTGCGCAGCTGTGCCTGCTGCTGGGCGCTGGCCTGGGCGAACATGTCGATCATGGCTTGCTGGTCGATGCCGGACTTGATCATGCGGTGCTCCTCGTCTGGTGGGGGGGTGAAACGACTGAAGGCTCACTGTGCCATGGACGACCCTACGCCGGCTGACAAATCAGGGTTGGCCCGACAGGCGCCGTCGCGCCTCGTCCACATCGAGCTGCAGCTTGACGAACACCTCGTTGCCGCGCTGCGTGGTGGGCTGGCCCTGCCGTTCACGGCTGGCGCCGAGGTAGAGCACAGTGCCGGCCGAGGCACGCCAGGCATAGGTCAACGAGCCGGTGCTGCCCTGGTCGTGGGCACCAACGATGCCCGGCTCGCTGCGGCGGAAATAGCTGCTGCGCTGGCCAATGGCGCGCAGGCTCTGCTGTGGCCCCAGGTGCCACACCGCCAGCATTTGCAACGCCGATTCGCGGTACATGCGCTGCCCGTCCTGCTGCAGCCAGGCCGCTGACATGCGGGGCTCCAGTTCCAGCCTGGGCCATGGCCGCAGGCTCAGGCTGGCGTTGCCGCTGGCACCGGGGCGAACCCGGTTGGCCGACACATCAGCCAGTTGGCCGATGGCCCAGTCGGTGCTGAGAAAGGGCAGCCAGGGCGCGGGGGTGAAGACCAGGTTGAACTTCCAGTAACGGGGCAGGAGCAGGCGCTGGCCGGAGGCGACGCGCTGCGCATCGCGGCCATGCCAGAACAGCGAGGCTTCCAGGTTGTGCGCGCCCGCCACCCACAGCCCCGGGCTGAGCGAGCGGCTGACCAGGCCGCCGCCCTGACTGGCCTGCACGGCCTGACCTTCGAGGTTGAACCACAGCTCGTTGAACGGCCCCAGGCCCTGCCAGCCCTGGGCCAGCCGGCCGCTGGCCTGGCGCACCCCGGCCTGGTTGACAAAACCGGCGTCGTGGCGGAAGTGGCGGCTGAGCTCATCGACCGACAGCTCGGCCTCGCGCAGGCTCGCCTGGTAGTTCAGCTTCAGAAAGCCCCGGTGGCCAGACAGCGACGTCGACGACGACAGGCCGCCCTTGCCGTCGGGCTGGGCACTGGTGGCGGACTGCAGCCACTGCGCCCGCAGCCGCCAATGGGGGTCGATCTGCCAGCCCAGGTCGGGGCCGAGCACCTGGTTGTCACCCCGGCCCTGGGCATAGTGGCGCGCCGAGAGCAGGCCGCCCCATTGCAGCGCGTCGGCGTCAAGCCGCCCGCGCGCGGCCAGCGCGGTGGACGCCGGTTGTTCGGCCACGGCCGTGCCGAAGGGGCCGGGCAGCAGCACTTGGCCGCCACCTCGGTCGTCCAGCACAAAGGCGGTGCCGGCCAGGCCGGTGCCGCGCCAGGTGCCGCGCAGGCCCCAGCGCGGCTCGGTGAAGGCGCGGGTGTACATCGCCTCGGTGGGCGAGCGCAGCAGGTCACTGGCCTCGAAGAAGAAGGGCCGCTTCTCGGCCAGCGACAGCGCAAAACGCGTGTTGCCGGCCAGCTGCGGCACGTCCAGCGCCACCTGCGAGAAATCGGGGTTCAGCGTGGCGTCCAGCACCAGTTCGGGCCGGGGCCGCCACTTGAGGTCCAGCGAGGCCTCGATGCTGTGGTCTTGCTGCGCCGGCTGCGCATCCGTCTGCTGACGGCGGCTGCGCCAGGTCAGGCTGGGGCGCAGGGTCAGGAATGAATGCTCGCTCGGCAGCGCCAGGCCCTGCAGCAACTGCAGGCGGTCGATGAAGCTGGGGGCGTCGCGCGGGATCAGCACCGAGCTGTACAGGTAGAACTGAGCACGCGGCACCCGCCGCGCGACCATGATGCGCCACGGTGCTTGCTCGCCCGAGCTGTAACGCAGCGACGCAAACGGGATGCGCAGCACGGCCGTGTAGCCCTGAGCGTCGCGGTGCACCGCGCCGTCCCAGTCGAAGTCGGGCGCGAAGTCTTCGCTGTCGTCAGCAGCCGTGTACCTGCCGTCGGCCATGCTGCCGGCGGCATTGATGCGGAAGAACTGGGCCGACTGGCGCGTGCCGATGGCGTCGAGGTAGACCACCACAAAATCCTGCGTGCGGTTGACGCCGTCATGGCGCACCAGCGGGGCGCGGATCAGGGCCGGCTCGAGGTCGTGGGCGCGGATGCCCACATACAGCGCCTGCTCGTCAAACAGCACCCGCAGTTCGGTCTCGTGGCCGGGCCGGGCGCCGGTGTTGGGCGCCTTTTCAACAAAGTGGCGGTGTACGGTGGCACGCTGCCAGGCCGGGTGGTCCAGGCGGCCGTCGAGTGTGAGTCGCTCGCCAGGGACCAGGCGGCTGGCGGTGATGGCCGGATCGGTCTCTGGCCTTGCATCGACGCCGCTGTTTGCGCCGCCCTGTTGTGCCAGGGCCGACAGGCCACACAGGGCCAGGCCGACCGCCATCAGCCCATGGCAGGCCAGCTTGCTGAACTTTGGCCAGCGGTCGGGGCCAGGGATTGATGTACACGTCATTGGCGCGACATTTTGCATGCGCTCGCATGCGTCTGGCGACACCTGGACACAGCTTGTCGCATTGACAGTCGGCGCGGCGGGCCGGGCTCCGACAATGCAGGCCGTGATGTCCACCACCCGGCCCGCCATGCTGCAAGCCCTGTCGCTGAAAAAATCCTACGCTTCACGGCTGGTCGTGGACGAGCTGTCGCTGCAGCTCAAGGCCGGCCAGATCGTCGGCCTGCTCGGCCCCAACGGCGCGGGCAAGAGCACCACCGTGGCCATGCTGTGTGGCCTGGTCACACCCGATGCCGGCCAGGTGCTGCTGGCACCGGGCAGCGGTGGCGGCCGGCAGCAAGCCGGTGGCGTGATCGGCGTGGGCAATGCGGCGCACAAGCGCCGCATCGGCCTGGTGCCGCAGGACCTGGCGCTCTACGAGGACCTCAGCGCCGAAGCCAACCTGGGCCTGTTTGGCGCGCTGTATGGCCTGAGCGGCGACCTGCTCAGGCGCCGCTGCGCCGACGCGCTGGCGCTGGTGGGCCTGAGCAGCCGCGCCAAGGAGCCGCCGTCGCGCTTTTCCGGCGGCATGAAGCGGCGGGTGAACATCGCCTGCGCGCTGGTGCACGACCCCGACATCCTGCTCCTGGACGAACCCACGGTGGGCGTTGACCCGCAAAGCCGCAACGCCATTTTCGACAACCTGGAAACCCTGCGCGACGCCGGCAAGGCCCTGCTCTACACCACGCACTACATGGAAGAGGCCGAGCGGCTGTGCGACCACATCGTGGTCATGGACCATGGCCGCGCGGTGGCCGCCGACACGCTGGACGGACTGGTCGCGCGGCTGCCCGCTGCGCAGGCGCTGAGCCTGGTGCTGGCCCCCGGCTCGGCGGTCGACATGGCCGCGCTGGCCGGCTTGCCGCAGGTGCAGCAGGCCAGCCAGCAAGCCACCACGCTGAAGCTGCTGCTGGCCGCCGACGGCCACGGCCTGGCCGCAGGCACCGCCTGCGTGATGCAGTGGCTGCAGGCCCAAGGCCATGTCGTGAGCCATGTGGCCAGCGAACGCGCCAACCTGGAAGACGTGTTCATGGCCCTGACCGGCCGCCAGCTGCGTGACTGAGCCCAGCGCCACCCCAGCCGATCAGATCACCGCCATGACCGCCTTCTTCGCCCTGTTCCGAACCGACCTGTCGCTGTTCCTGCGCAACCGCCGCGCGCTGATCATGGGCCTGCTGGCTCCGGTCGCCATCGCCGCCTTCTTCGGCTATGTCTTCGACCCCGGTCGGCAGAAGCTCAGCCGCATCCCGGTGGCGGTGACCGATCTGGACCGCAGCCCGCTCAGCGCCCAGGTGGTGGCTGGTTTGCGCGCCGAGACCGCGTTGACGCTGACCGAGATGAGCGAAGACGACGCCGCCGCCGCCGTGGTGGCCGGCAAGCAGCGCGTGGCCATCGTGCTGCCCGCCGGCCTGGCGCAGGCGGCGCCGGCAGCCTTGTTCGGCGCGACGGCGCCACCGCTGATCACGCTGCGCCACGACCCCTCCCAGGCCATGCTGCTGCCGCTGGTCAAAGGCCTGCTGACCCAGCAGCTGATGGGGCCGGTGAGTGCGGCCGCGTTCGGCAGCGAGGTGCAGACGCAGATGCTCGATCAGCTGCGCGCCAACACCCAAGCCGGCGCCGGCCTGTCAGTCGAGCATGCAGGCCATCTGCGCGCGCTGTACAGCAGCCTGGAACAGGTGCAGCGTGACCAGGCGGCGGCCCCCGCTGCGGCGAGCGCCTCGGCCAGTGCCGCGGCCAGCGCGTCGGCCAGCGCCCCCGCGCCCGGCCTGCGCAGCCCCTTCACCACGCGTGACCTGGCCAGTGCCGGCAAGCTGGGCCATGACTACAACAGCTATGCCCATTCATTCGCCGGCATGGGCGTGCAGTTCATCCTGATGCAGGGCATCGAGTTTGGCGTGGCCCTGCTGCTGATGCGCCGCATGGGCCTGTGGCAGCGGCTGCGCGCATCGCCCATTTCGCGCAGCGTGCTGCTGGGCAGCCGCATCGCCAGCGCCGCGCTGATCGCGCTGTGCATGCTGCTGGCGATCTATGCGGCCGCAGCGGCGCTGTTTGGTGTTCGCATCAGCGGCAGCGTGCTGGGCTTTGCCGGCATCGCGCTGGCCTTTGCGCTGCTCACCGCAAGCTTTGGCCTGCTCATCGCGGCCATCGGCCGCACGCCGGAAGCCACGCGGGGTCTGGCCATCCTGGCCACGCTGCTGATGGTCATGCTGGGCGGCGCCTGGGTGCCCAGCTTCCTGTTCCCTGAATGGCTGCAGACCCTGTCGCTGGCCATGCCCACGCGCTGGGCGGTGGACGGCCTGGACGCGGTGACCTGGCGCGGCCAGGGCCTGGACGCCGCGCTGGCGCCCATCGGCGTGATGCTGGCCTTTGCCGCTGGCTTCACGCTGTTGGCGCTGTGGCGCTTCGACTGGCAGGAAGGCTGAAGCGGCGCGGGGACGGGGTGGTCACAATCGCCGCAAGCAGTGCCAAGGCACCATGCCCTGACGCGCCCCGCCCCATCCAGGAAATTCATGAATCCACGCATCACCGAACTGCTGGCCCAGATGGCCGCGCTGGAAG